>JBGUHM010000143.1:0-24581 GCA_045112115.1 Sodaliphilus sp.
AGTGTGAAGCAGTATAGGAAGAGAACAATGCTAAGTACACCTGAAACAAGGAACTGATAGTGGGTGTATTGGAATTTCGTTGCTTCCTCGCCGATGGTGAAACCGAAGTTGCCATCTTTAAGGTATGCACAGTTGACAAACCACATTGTGGCGATGAATCCGATCGTGCCGAACACACGGATTGGCGGGAAATCCTTCACCGTGTCCATCTTGTTGTCTTGCAGAATGGTGAATGCCGCCGTATTGGACAATGCCAACGTAGGCATATAGAACGCTACACTCAGTGTATACAAGGTAATGAACATCGCCTTGTCGGGTGTAGGACTATTGGCGCCCATGTAGAACAGGCTGATCATGAATGTTCCTGCAAGCAGGTGGCAGATGCCGAGCAGACGTTGCGGCTGAATCCACTTGTCACCCACGATGCCGAGCAGGGTGGGCATGAATATCGAAACTATACCCTGGATGGCGTAGAACCATTTTATCTCGGCGCCCATGCCGGCCGGTCCCAGGTAGTTGCCCATACATGTAAGATAAGCTCCCCACACGGCAAACTGCAGGAAGTTCATTACAATTAATCTAAGTTTCAGGTTCATAGAATGAAATATTTAGGTTTATAATTTAGTTTATTGTCGCGGGTTGCTGTTAAACATCTTGCAAATTTACGAAAAAAAATGCACCTACCAACCATTTTTTTTGTTTTTTTGAAAAAAAGAGGGCCATATAAGCACATATAAGCATTTTGAACATACTCGTTTTGAGGGAATAGGTCTGTCAGCGCTTGCGTTCCTGCAGGATGCGCTGGATGGTGGCCGCGAGTTCGTAGTTCTCGCGCTCGACGGCGCGTTTGAGCCTGTGCTTCAGCCGCTCGTCGCTCATGTCTTCGAGTCGCGGCGGCTCTTTCTTCTGACCTGTCGCCGTTTCGTATTCCTCGATTGCGAAACTCGTTTTGTCCATCACCGCGGGCGTGGTGAAGATGCGGGCGCCGGTGCGCAGAGCCAGCGCGATGGCGTCGCTCACGCGGGCGTCGATTGCCACCTGGCGGCCTTCGGTGTCGACCAGCGACAGTTCGCTGTAGAACACGCCCTGCTCAAAGCGGGTAATCATCACTTCCGTCATCTCGATGCCGAAAGCGTGCAGCACCGATGTCGTCAGGTCGTGGTTCAGCGGCCGCGGCGGAATGATGCCTTCGAGCCGCAGCGCTATCGACTGCGCCTCGGGAGCGCCAATCACGATGGGCACCCGGCGGTTGCCGTTCACTTCCCGCAGTTGCAGGGCGTAGACGTTGCTCTGAATCTGTCCGGCGGTGATGCCCATCACTTCGAGTTCAATCTTCTCCATGGTAAAGTGGGGTTAGAGGGTGATTATTCCGCTGCCGTAGCACAGGTGGGCGTCGCTGTCGTAAATCACGGCAAACTGTCCCGGAGCGATGCCCTGGACGTCGTCGCGGCTCTCGATGTGCCAGCGGCCGTCGTCGAGCGGCGTCAGGCGCGCGGGCATGAAGCGCGGCGTGTGTCGGTTCTTGAACGTGATGTCGAAACTGCCGCTTTTTCCCTCCCAGGGGTTGCCCGAGATGAAATGCATCTCGTCGAGCATGATTTCGCGGCCGTACTGCTTGCTCGCACCGTAGCCGCCGGTGACGTAGATGGCGTTGTCGCGCACGTTCTTACGAACCACATACCACGGCCCGCCGCTCAGGCCCAGGCCCTTGCGCTGCCCTATGGTGTGGAACCAATAGCCTTGGTGCTCACCGAGTTTGCGCCCGGTTTCGATTTCGATAATCGGTCCGGGCTTTTTGCCCAGGTGGCGAGCGATGAAGTCGTTGTAGTTGATTTGCCCCAGGAAGCAGATGCCCTGGCTGTCGCGGCGCGAGGCGTTGGGCAGCCCGGCCTCCACGGCGATGCGGCGCACCTCCTCCTTCGGCAGGTGCCCGATGGGGAACATCAGGTGTGCCAGCTGTTCGCCGGTGATGCGGGCCAGAAAGTCGGTCTGGTCCTTGACGGGGTCGGCCGCCGTGGCGAGGTATTTCACGCCGTCTACCACGTCGGTGGTGGCGTAGTGCCCCGTCGCAGTCATGTCGAACTCATGACCCCACCGTTGCTCGAAATATCCGAACTTGATGATGCGGTTGCACATGATGTCGGGGTTGGGCGTGAGGCCGGCCTTCACCGTGCGCAGCGCGTATTCCATCACGTTGTCCCAGTATTCCTGATGCAGCGACACCACCTCGAGCGGCAAGCCATACTTGCGTGCGATGAGCGTGCACATCTCGATGTCTTCTTCGGCCGAGCAGTCGCCCTCGTCGTTGTCCATCCCGATGCGGATGTAGAACAGTTGCAACTCATGCTCGCCCTGCTTCACCAGCTGGTCGACAACCACGGCGCTGTCGACGCCTCCCGATATAAGTACAGCGATTTTCATTCGAAGAGCCCTTTCACATAGTCGATGGTGAGGTTTTTCAGCTGCACGTTGCCGCTGCCGTCGAGGATCGTCACTCCCGGCAGCTGGCGTATGTCGAGCAGGTCCATGATGTCCTTGCTTGCGCCCACGGTCCATTGCGAGGCATATTCCAGCGACTGGTCGTCCCATTTCTTCGGTGTGTCGCCCGCAACGATGTTGATAATCTTCAGCTTGCCGTCGTCGATGGCCTGTTTCACGCGGATATCGGTGTAAAGCCGTGTGCGCTCGAACGAGCCGTCGGTGTCGCTGTAGGTGACCAGCAGGAAGTTCGATTCCGGCCCCAGCAGGTTGCGGAACTTGGTCTTCGTGCCGTCGGTGAGCGTCACGTCGAAGTCGGTGACGGGCGAACCCAGTTTGGTGTTGTTGATTTGTTTCACCTGGTTGCGGAAATGCTCCTTGTAGTCCTTTTTGGCCCAGGAGGCCTCGGCGGCGCAGTTGGCGAACGTCAGGTAGATGTCGTCGATAATGGGCACCGGATGCATATACAGCAGCAGCTCGGCAGCGCTGATGAGCTTCAAGAAATTGTTCTGCTGCGTCTGTGCCTTGAACATCAGGTTGCGGATGCTCGTGAGCGTCACGTTGATGTTGGCGCCGGCGCGCATGATTTCGATATAGTCGGCCATCGCCACCACCAGCAGACTGTCGTTCGACGAGTCGATGGGGCGGGTGAGGTCGCACTTGTCCCAGAAGTGCTGCACAAGGTAGTTGCAGCGGCTCTCGAGCGTGGTGCACGTGTCGGGTGCGATTGGGTACTCGAAGAGTGTGGTCTGTGCTTTTGCCCTTCCGGCTCCGATGGTTAGCAGGGTCATTGCCAATATGTTAAATAATCTTCTCATTTTCAATATGTTATATAAGTGATAGAATCAGTATTTGCGCTATAATCACCCGCAGGAACATCGTCAGCGGATACACCGTCGAGTAGGCCACGGCGGGAGTGTCGTTGCCCGCGGTCTTGTTGGCGTACGACAGCGCCGGCGGGTCGGTCGTCGAGCCGGCGAGCAGACCCATGAGGGTGCAGTAGTTGAGTTTGCCCTTCCAGCGTGCCACCAGGCCCACGACGAGCAACGGCAGGAACGTGATGGCGAAGCCGAAGGCCACCCATTTCACGCCGGTGACGTTGAACACGGTCTTGACGAAGTCGCCGCCGGCGGCTATGCCCACCGACGCCAGGAACAGGCAGATGCCGAGTTCGCGCAGCAGCAGGTTGGCGCTCGACGAGGTGTAGGTCACCAGTTTGATTTTGTACCCGTACCGTCCCAGCAGTATGGCTACGATGAGCGGGCCGCCCGCCAGACCGAGTTTCATCGGCACGGTCATGCCGGGGAACATGATGGGCAGCGACCCAAGAACGATGCCCAGCACGATGCCTATGAACATGGTGAACATATTAGGCTCGTTCAGGCGACGCATCGAGTTGCCCAGGCGCTCAGCCAGGCGTTCGATGTCGGCCAACTGCCCGACCACGGTGATGCGGTCGCCCACTTGCAGCGTGAGGTTCGGACTCGCAACCAGGTCTACGCCGGCGCGGTTCACGCGTGTGGCGTTGAGCAGGTATCCGCGATAGAGACGCAGCGAGCCCAGCGTCCTGCCGGTGTAATGGCTCTTGGTGACCACGATGCGCCGCGACACCACGGGCGCCGGGTCGGCTTCCCAGTCCATCTCCTCGTGCGGACCGATAACGGCGTCGAGCACCTCCTCGTCCTGCACCGAGAGCACTACGCGCAGCAGGTCGTCTTTCTCGAGTGTGGTGGCGTTCACGGGGATAATCACGTCGCCGTCGCCGCGCTTGATGCGCGAAATCACGAAGTTGCGGTCCACGATGTGGTGCAGGCGTTCGATAGTGTTGCCCACGATGAGTTTGTTGGTCACGCGGTAGGTGACGATATGCGGCTTGAGCAGGCTGATGTTCTTCTCGTCCTCGATGGCGCGGGTCTCGTCGTCGACGTTGATTTTGAATACCGCTTTCACGATAATCATTGTGAGTATAATACCCACTACGCCAAGCGGATAGGCTGCAGCGTAACCCATCGCCATCGCCTCGTTGAGCTCCACGGCATTGTCGCCCTGGGTCTCGATAAGCGCCTGTTGGGCCGCACCCAGGCCCGGTGTGTTGGTCACGGCACCCTGTAGCACGCCCACCAACTCGTTGGGGTGGATGTCGAAAGCAAAGAAAATGGCCAGCGCCACGCCCACGTTGAGCAGGATGATGCCTATTGCCAGGCCGTTGAGCTTCAGGCCGCCCTCCTTGAACGACGAGAAGAAGCTCGGACCCACCTGCAAGCCGATTGAGAAGATAAACAGGATGAGGCCGAATTCCTGCACGAATTTCAGCGTGTCTTGGTCGACGCTCATGTGCAGATGCCCTGCCACCAGGCCCACAAACAGCACAAAGGTGGCACCCAGCGAGATGCCGAAGAATTTCACCTTCCCCAGTATCACGCCCAGAGCGATGACCACGGCATAGACAAAGATGGCGTGTGCCACCCCGCTGCCCGTGATAAGTTCAACAATCCATTCCATAGTTTATATTTGATTAGGTAGTTTTGTCTTTTATGTGGGATGTGTCGGTCGTTATTTCAGCATTGCCGTCAGGCCTTCCGACGCGATTGTCAGGATGTCGGCCGGCCGGTTGATCACCACGCCGGCGTGATATTCGATAAGTTCCTTCTCCGGACGGAAGCCCCAGGTCACGCCCACCGAGTCGATGCACGCCCGCCGGGCCGTCTCCATGTCGACACCGCTGTCGCCCACGTAGAGCGTGTCGCTCTTCATGACTTTGGCCTGCGACAGAATCTGGAACACCAGCGACGGGTCGGGCTTGACAGGGATGCCCTCTTTCTGGCCCTCCACAGCCACCCAGGGGATGTGGCCGAAAAAGTGGGTGATAATCTTGTCGGTGGCCTTCTGGTACTTGTTGCTGGCCACGGCCAGAATCGCGCCTTCGTCCACCAGCGTCTGCAACACGTCGTTGATGCCCGCGTAGGGCTTGGTGTAGTCGGTGCAGTGCTCGTCGTAGTATTCTTTGAACGACTCGAGCATGATGTTCACCACCTCGCTGTCGCGCTTGGCCTCGTCGGGCAGCGAGCGCTCGATGAGCCGCCGCACACCGTTGCCCACCAGATACGGGTAGCTGGCCATCGAGTGGGTGGCGAAGCCGTTGCGCTCGAGCGCGTGGTTTGCCGCACGCCCCAGGTCCTCAATGGTGTTGAGCAGCGTGCCGTCCAAATCAAATATGACTAATTTCTTCATTATCGTCTTGTTGTTTTGTTTTCTATGCTATATCAGAACGGGTAACCCACCGAGAAGTGGAACTCGCGGTCGCGCTTCCAGTTGGGCGACGTCAGCGGCCAGTGCTCCTGGCCCGAAGCCGGGTTGAAGGCCTTCATGCCTAAGTCGAGGCGCAGCAGGAAGTATTTGAAGTCCATGCGCAGACCCAGACCGTAGGACATCGCAATCTGCTCGTAGAACTTGTCGAAGCGGAACACGCCGCCGGGCTGGTCCACGTAGTCGCGGATGGTCCAGATGTTGCCGGCGTCGACAAACAGGCCCAGCTCAATCACCCAGAACAGTTTCGCGCGGTACTCCACGTTGAAGTCCAGACGGATATCGCCGCACTGGTAGAGGAAACTGTTCTGCGAGCGCGTGCCGCTGTAAGAGCCCGGACCGAGGGTGCGCACTCCCCAGCCGCGAACGCTGTTGGCGCCGCCGGCGTAGAAGCGTTTCTCGAACGGCACCACGCTCGAGTTGCCGTAAGGCACCGCCACGCCCAATCCCGCATGGAACGCGATGGAGTTGCGCGGATTGAAGTAGTGGGTGAATGAGCATTCGCCGTCGAACTTGAAATATTGTGAATAGCGGATGCCAAGCACCTTGTAGCTGTCGTCGACTTCGCGCTTCTGGTTGATCATCTTCGAGATGCCGTAAAGCAGGTTGCCCGCAATCTCGGCCGAGGCGCGTACGGTGTAGATGTTAGGCTGGTTGATGGTCACCAGCGACGACGTGTTCACCTTGTTGGTCTTGTAGAACGAATAGCCCATGCGCATAATCAAGTGGTCCTCATAACTGTAGCGCAGCAGTGGGTTGGTGATGCTGTCGAGGAAATTGTCCTTGCTCTTGAGCAGGTTCACGTAGTTCACGTCGATGAGGTTGAAGATGTGGCGAGTCTGGTTGCGACGCTCGCTCCACACATATTTCCAGCCGGCGCCAGCGATGATGCGGGTGTATTCCGGGCGTTTCTGGTAGTTGAAACTGGTGTTGAGCTCGGTTGAGGCCTGGATGCGGCGCTTGAAGTCCTCAGGCAGGAACGGGAACTTGAACTTCGGGAAGGTGATGCCCACCGAGCCCGCATACTCGCTGTAGTTGTCGTTGATAAAGCCCTTGAGGTTGCCCGAGAGGCTCTCGTAGCTCGTCTTGAACTTGGCGGTGAGGGTCTCGCTGCCCTTGAAGATGTTGCGGTGCGAGTAGTCCACACCTACGCCGAAGCCAAGGTCGCCCTCGCTGTTGGTGCCTTCAAGCGAAATCGACACGCTCTGGTCTTTGTCGCGCTGGAGGAGGATGAACGCGTCGAGCCACGCCACACCGTCGACCATCGCCACCGGCTCGAGGTCGATGTTGATGAATTTCAGGATTCCCAGGCGCGCCAGGGCCTTGTAGGTGCGGTCGACGTTGAACTCGCGGTAAATCTCGCCCGGTCGCAGGAAGCAGTTCTCGTAGAGTGTCCCAGGGCGCAGGTAGTGGTCGCTGTCGAAATAGAAGTTCACTCCGTTGTAGCTCGTGGTGTCAACGCCGTAATAGTTGCCGCCCTGCATCTCCACGGGGTCGTAGTTGGCCACAAACGTGACGTTGCGCAGCTTGAATACGATATGGTTGTCGAGGTAGGGCATGTCCTGGTTGGGACGAGGTGGAAGCAGGTTCAGCGTCAGGTCCACCTCGCGCGAGTTGGCGGCGGTGTCGGCCGTGAAGGTGAGGTATTCCTTGTTGAACGCGTAGTAGCCGCGGTTGCGCATGCGGGAGGTGATGATGTCGCGCTCGTTGTCGAGTTTGTTGTGGTCGAGCAGCGAGCCCACATGTATCGGGAACATTGTGGTGTCGCGCAGCACGATGCCGCGCAGGGTGTCGTTGTCGATGTTGTAACTGATTGAGCGGATGTAGTATGGCTCGCCGAGTGTCACGTCATACTCCACGCGGGCCTTGCGGCGGGCGCTGTCGAGCTGAACGCGTGGAGTCACCTCGTTGTGCAGGTACCCCTTGTTGCTCAGCGCGCGGTGCAGCTGCTTCGTGCTCGCCGTCGTAAGCGTCGAGTCGTAGATGACCGGCGCCTGGCCTATGCGCTGTATCCAGCGGTTGTACCAGCGCGTGCTGTCGTGGCCGCTCATGTTGTAGACGGCCAGCTGCAGCTTCAATCCGCCAAGCACCTTGTGGTTCTCGGTCTGACGGAGGAAATTGGTGAGGTCCGAACCTTTGATGCCCGACTTCTTGCTGTCGTCGATGTTGATTTTCGTGGCGTCGAGCAAGTACTTGCCCTGCGGCACGTGCTTCACACTCGAACACGATGCCGCCAGCGACATCAGAATCACCGACATCACCGCTATGTACCATATTTTCAGCCTCTTACGCATCTTAGCCATGCTTTAGCCTGAAAAAGCGCTGCAAAGATAATAAATGTTTTCGACCTACTTCGCATAATTCCGCAAAAAGTTGAGCGACACCCGCCGACTGTACGCTAACTGTACGCTAACACGCCGATGCGCACCGCCAAGCCCGTTCCGCTCAGTTCAAACTTATTCAAAGTTTTTTCTTGGTTTTTTGTGAAATTCTCGCCTTTTTTGTATATTTGCACTCTCGCTGACAATTAACAACTATAATAAACCATAAAAAAAAGAACAAACTATGAAACTGAAACTTACGGTATTTACATTTATTCTATTTCTGTTGCCGCTGTCGCTCGACGCCAAGACGCCACGCAAGCGCACCGCCGCACGTCGCACTACCACCGTCCAAGCCGCCCCCGCAATCTCGGGCTGGGCCACAAAGTGGAAGGAAAAAGCCGAAGCCGGCGACCCCGAGGCACAATATGAACTGGCCTTCTGCTACTATTGGCCAATCGGGGTAAAACAAGATAATGCCAAAGCCATGGAATGGGCAAAGAAATCGTCGGAGCAGGGATTCCCGTTAGGCTCCGAACTGATAGGCAGAATGTATTATTTTGGCAACGGCGTTAGCAAAGACGAATATGTTGCCGATGTGTATTTCAAACGCGCGTTGGAACAGGCCACGCCGTTGGCCGAAGCCGGCGACCCTCATGCGCAATATGCGTTGTATTTCCTTTATAACTACGGCCGTGGCGTGGACAAGGACGTCCAGCAGGCATTGAAGTGGTTGCGCCCGTCGGCCGAAAAGGGATATAATTCGGCGCAAAACAGTTTAGGGTGGCACTACGATAAAGGCGAGGGCGTTACCCAAGACTATTCCGAGGCGGTGAAATGGTGCCGTCTGGCTGCCGAGCAAGGCAACCCATGGGCGCAAAATAATTTAGGCGTTTGCTATTTTAACGGTAATGGCGTGAGCGAGAATAAGGCCGAGGCCGTGAAATGGTATCAGAAGGGCGCCAATCAAGGGTATCCCTCGTCGCAATATAATCTTGGGTATTGTTATGCTTACGGCAAGGGTGTCGCTAAAAACGCTTCGCTTGGCCGGCAGTGGCTGAAAAAAGCAGCCGACAACGGCAACAAAGACGCCAAAAAGGAATTAGCGAAGATGGAAGCACAACCTGAGCCCGAAAGGACTGAGCCCGAAAGGACTGAGCCCGAAAGAAAAACTTTCACTGTGAATGGCGTGACATTCACAATGATTAAGGTCGAGCACGGCAAGTTCACCATGGGTCCGCATGGAGAACATTCTCCTGCTCATAGAGTTACCTTGACCAAAGATTATTGGATAGGCGAGACCGAAGTGACTCAGGATTTGTGGAAAGCGGTTGTTGGTGCGCCTCAATCAATAGAACCCGGGTATCCGATGACGAATGTATCGTGGGAGTCTTGTCAGTCATTTATCCGCAGACTTAACTCAATTACTGGCGAGAATTTCCGCCTGCCCACCGAGGCGGAGTGGGAGTTCGCAGCAAGAGGAGGAAACCTTTCTAAAGGTTACAAATATAGCGGCAGTAACAAACTCGGTTCTGTGGGGTGGTATAAGGATAACTGTCCTGAGGTTTGGCCGCTTGCGAGAAAAACTGTTTGCAGGGTCAAGAGAAAGTCGCCTAATGAGCTTGGCGTCTACGACATGAGTGGCAACGTGTGGGAGTGGTGCCAAGATTGGTTTGGTGATTACTCGTCAGATAGTCAGGTTGATCCCAAAGGTTCCACCAGTTATCGAGACCGTAAACAACGCGTAACACGTGGTGGTAGCTTTGAATCGCCCGCTAAGGAGTGCCGCGTAACGTGGCGATCAAGCATGCTTCCCGACGGTTGGCACCGCTGGACTGGATTCCGACTTGCCATGTAGCACGGTTTAATAGTAGCCTCTTTGGCATAGCGGCTCCGAATTAACAGTTTTGTGGCTCTAGTGCGTCGAGGAGAATATCAAATAAGGCTTCGGCAAAATCGGCTGAAAGCCGTAGCATATTGTTAACCCAGTCCTGAGGAGCGAAGCGACGATGGGCTGGGTTAAACCAGCAACTTCATCGACGGCCAAAGGTCGTCACCCACGATGAAAACGCAAATTAATTGCTATTGCCTCACGGTCCCCATCCATTACCTTTGCCCACAAAACCCCACTTGGGCTTTCAGCGTAAATGGGGCTTCTCCAACCAGCACGTCTCCGACCCACTGTCCCACCAAGTAATTTTTCATTTTTAATTTTTCATTTTTAATTTGAAAACCACTGTCCCACCCATAAGCCACGGTGAGAGTAGCCACAAAATTTCGCGTAATTCGCTCCAATTCGAATAATTCGTTGTTCAAAGAAGTCCCAAAACTCCTCAACTCCGTAGAAGCCAACAAGATAGGTTGGCAAATAATTAATTCGAATAATTCGCAAAATTCGCCGACTTAAAAGCACTATTTTAGGTTAAATCTTCTTAAATTAGTATAAATAAATATAAAATTTTGAAGGTTTTTCGGCAATATATTATCAATGTATTGCGCGGGTGAGAGGAAATGACTACTTTTGCAGCGCAATTTCGTTTCAAAGTGGACGAGGGGGCCTCTGGCTTCCTCATTTGTTTTACAAAAACGACGTAGGTAATAATGATTGACAAAAAAGAGATGGAACAGGTGGTCGAGCAGTATGTCGCCGACAAAGACCTGTTTCTGGTAGAAATCAACATCGACCACAGCGACAATATCGTTGAGGTGCTTATCGACAGCATGGACAGCGTCACGCTCGACGACTGCGTGGCCGTCAACGACGCCATACTCGAGCATTTCGACCGCGACCGCGAGGACTTCGAGCTCACCGTAGCATCCTACGGCATCAGCGACCCGTTCCGTGTGACGGCCCACTACCTCAAGAACATTGGAGGGGAAGTCGAGACCCTCACCGCCGACGGACGAAAGCTCAAGGGCATACTCAAGAGCGCCGACGAGCAGGGATTCGTCCTGACAACAACCGCCAAGGTCAAACCCGAAGGCAAGAAGCGCCCGGAGTTGGTCGAGGTTGACAACGAATTGAAATACAACGAAATAAAATATACAAAAAATATCATCAAATTTTAATGCACAATGGCTAAAAGAGTTGAAAAGGTCGACATGGCCGACCGCTTTGCCGAGTTTAAGGAACTCAAGAACATCGACAAGACCACAATGATCAGTGTACTTGAGGAGTCGTTCCGAAGTGTGATCATCAAGATGTTCGGCAGCGACGAGAATTTCGACGTGATTATGAACCCCGACAAGGGCGACTGCGAGATTTACCAGAATCTCGAGGTGGTGCCCGACGGTGAGGTGGAGAATCCGAACCGACAAATCGGTGTCACCGACGCACGTAACGACGAGGAGAACCCCGACCCCGACTGCGAGGTGGGTGAGGACCATACGCGCAAAATCGACTTCGCAAGTTTCGGACGACGCGCAATCCTGAACCTGCGTCAGACACTGGCCAGCAAAATACTCGACTTGCAGAAGGACGCCATCTACACCAAGTTCAAGGACCTGGAAGGCGAACTCGTAAGCGGTGAGGTCTACCAAGTGTGGAAGCGCGAGGTGCTGCTGCTCGACGACGACAAGAACGAGCTGCTGCTGCCGAAGGAGCACCAGATTCCATCGGACGTCTACCGCAAGGGCGAAACCATCCGTGCGGTGGTGCACATGGTAGACAACAAGAACAACAACCCCAAAATCATTGTGTCACGTACCAGCGAGACCTTCCTCCGCCGACTCTTCGAACTCGAGGTGCCCGAAATCCACGACGGATTGATTTCCATCAAGTCGGTGGCACGAGTGCCGGGTGAGAGAGCGAAAATCGCCGTCGAGAGCTTCGACGACCGCATCGACCCCGTGGGCGCTTGCGTGGGCGTGAAGGGTTCGCGTATCCACGGCATAGTGCGCGAGCTGCGCAACGAGAACATCGACGTGATCAGCTACACTCCCAACCCGCAGCTGTTTATCCAACGCGCGCTCTCGCCCGCGAAAATCTCCTCCATCCGTCTCGATGAGGAAACCAAGCACGCCGAGGTGTTCCTCCGTCCCGAAGAGGTCTCGCTCGCCATCGGTAAGGGCGGTCTGAACATCAAACTGGCTTCGATGCTGGTGGGATACACCATCGACGTCTATCGCGACCTCGAGAACGAGGATGAGGAGGATATCTACCTCGACGAGTTCAACGACGAAATCGACGAGTGGGTAATCGAGGCCCTCAAGAACATCGGTTGCGCTACCGCTAAGGCTGTGCTGCGCATGCCGCGTGAGGATCTCATCGAAAAGGCCGACCTCGAAGAGGACACCGTCGACCACGTGATCGAGGTGCTCAAGGCCGAGTTTGAGGAGTAACAGCCTCACCATGCTGCTCCGCAGGGCGCGGAAACACTTTACATTAACGAGAAATTTTAAAAATACTTAGTTTTTTATATGGGCATAAAAATAAGCAAAGTAGCAAAAGAACTTAACGTCGGTATTCAAACCATACGCGACTTTTTCGCCAAAAAACGGATGGACGTCGACACCAGTGCGGGCTCAAACAGCCGCATTGATGAAGAGGTGTACAACATCCTGATTAAGGAATTCAAACCCGATATGGTGCAGAAGCAGGAGTCCGACCAATTCACCACCGAGCGACAGAAGAGCCGGAAAGTGGAGGAGGTGAAAGAAATAAAAACCGAGGCCGAACTGCGCAAACCGAAGGTGCTGGGCAAAATCGACCTCAGCAGCCCAGGGTCGCCCATTGTGGTTGAACCCGAGCAGCCGAAAGAGCAGCCCGTAGAGGCTCCGGTCGAGCAGCCGGAACCCGCTCCCGAGCCCGCTCCCGAACCCGTCGACACCGTGGAGGAAGTGGTGAAACCCGAAATCAACGAAGAACCCGTTGCCGAGGTGGCTCCTGTGGCCGACGAGGCTCCGGCCGAAGAGCCCGAACCAGTGTCCCAGGAGAAGGAAACCGAGACCGAGGTGGTGGAGCCCGAGCCCGTAGTGGCCGCGCCCGAACCCGCCGAAGAGCCCGCTCCAGCCGAGCCGGAGAAAAAGGAGGAGGAAATCTTCACCACCGGCACCGCCGTGCTGAAGAACACCATCAACGTGGTGGGTAAAATCGACCTCTCGGCTCTGAACCAGAAGACACGCCCAAAGAAAAAAACTAAGGAAGAGCGTCGGAACGAAAGAATCGCAAAGGAAAAAGCCCGCCAGAGCGAGACCGAAGGACGCAAGAAACGCAAACGCATCGGCAAGGAGAAAGTCGACATCGAGAAGAGCGCCGCGCAGATTCAAAGCAATGCCCAGGCAGGAAACGCCGGTGCTTCGCGTGCCGAAAGCAAGAAAGGCAAGAAGGAACGCACCAAGCGTCCGTTCAAGCCCGAGGTGAGCGAGGAAGATGTACAGCGCCAGGTGAAGGAGACGCTGGCACGACTCACCACCAAGGCTCAGAAGAAGAGCGCCAAGTGGCGCCGTGAGAAGCGTGAGGCCGTGCGCGAGGAAGAGCGTGAAGAGGCTGCCGCTGCTATGGCCGAGATGAAGGTGCTGAAACTCACCGAATTCGTGACCGCAAACGACCTCGCGGCTATGATGAACGTGCCGGTGACGAAGGTAATAGGCACCTGTATGAACATCGGCGTGATGGTCTCAATCAACCAACGTCTCGATGCCGAGACCATCAACATCGTGGCCGAGGAATTCGGATTCCAGACCGAATACGAGAGCGCCGAGGTGGCTGAGGCTATACACGAGGAGGAAGACCGTCCCGAAGACCTCCAGCAACGTCCGCCGGTGGTCACCGTGATGGGTCACGTCGACCACGGTAAGACTTCGTTGCTCGACTACATACGCAACACCAACGTGATTGCAGGCGAGGCCGGCGGTATCACCCAGCACATAGGTGCTTACAACGTGAAGCTGGCAAACGGACGACGCATCACCTTCCTCGACACTCCAGGTCACGCGGCATTTACCGCCATGCGTGCACGTGGTGCGAAGGTCACCGACATCGTAATCGTAATCGTCGCGGCCGACGACAGCGTGATGCCGCAGACCGTCGAGGCTCTGAGCCACGCAAGCGCTGCCGGTGTGCCCATCATCTTCGCCATCAACAAAATCGACAAGCCGGGTGCCAACCCTGACAAAATCAAGGAGGAACTCGCCAACATGAACTACCTCGTGGAGGAATGGGGCGGTAAGTACCAGAGTCAGGACATCAGCGCTAAGAAGGGTATCGGTGTCGAGGAACTCATGGAGAAGGTGATTCTCGAAGCCGACCTGCTCGACCTGAAGGCCAACCCCGACCGCAAGGCCACCGGATCGGTAATCGAGTCGTCGCTCGACAAGGGACGTGGTTATGTGGCAACAGTGCTCGTCGACAACGGTACGCTACGCGTGGGCGACATCGTGCTCGCCGGTACCAACTACGGCAAGGTGAAAGCCATGTTCAACGAACGTAACCAGCGCATCAAAGAGGCTGGTCCGTCGTCTCCGGCTCTGATTCTCGGTCTCAACGGCGCTCCTACCGCCGGCGACAAGTTCAACGTAATGGACACCGACCAGGAAGCACGCCAAATAGCCAACAAGCGCGAACAGCTGCAGCGTGAGCTCGGACGACGCACTCAGAAACGTGTCACTCTCGAGGATATTGGCCGCCGCCGCGCTTTGGGCGACTTCCACGAACTCAATATCATCGTCAAGGGCGACGTGGACGGCTCAATCGAGGCGCTGAGCGACTCGCTGATCAAACTCTCGACGCCCGAGGTGCAGGTGAACGTGCTTTACAAGGCCGTGGGTGCCATCACCGAGAGCGACGTGACCCTGGCTGCCGCCAGCGACGCTTACATCGTCGGTTTCCAGGTGCGACCCAGTGCCGACGCAAAGCGCCTGGCTGCGCAAGAGGGTGTCGACATCCGTATCTATTCCATCATCTACGACGCCATCGAGGAGGTCAAGAGCGCTATGGAAGGTATGCTTTCGCCCGACATCAAGGAAGAGGTCATCGGCTCGGCCGAGATCAAAGAGGTTTACCACATCAGCAAGGTCGGTACCATCGCCGGCGCACAGGTCAAGGAAGGCAAGCTCAAGAGACCGTGCAAGGTGCGCGTGATCCGCGACGGTATCGTGATCTTCACGGGCAACCTCGCTTCGCTCAAGCGTTTCAAGGACGACACCAAGGAAGTGGGAACCGGTTTCGAGTGCGGCTTCTCCATCCAGAGTTACAACGACCTCCAAGTGGGCGACATCGTAGAGGCATTCGAGGAAGTCGAAGTGGCAAAAACACTCTAAGCGCCTGCTACACAGAGCATAACACACGACCCCGCCCCAGCGCGGGGTCGTCTTAACTTACCAAACCGATTATGAGACAGATTGTTACTTGTTTGTTTGCGGCCGTGTTGCTCGCGGCTTGCACCAGCCGTTTTGAGGGACCGGAGCCCACTGGCGAACCGAAGCGTGACGCACATGCTTTTGTCGATTATTTCATCGACTCATATCTGCAAATCAATGATGTGGACGACGCAAATGAGTTCGTGCCTGAGTTTCGTAAAACAACACAGAAATTCAAGAAGAAATATGCAAAGGCTGGCGAAGAGAAGCGCCGCCTGTTCGAAAAATACTCGGTGGAGTACGTCGAAAATCACCCCAAGCGCGCCGCAATGGAGAAGAAAACCGCCGAGCTCCAGAACATCCCCGAAATCCGCGACATTAAGCTGTAGCGGTAATCTGGCGTCACCATTTTCATGAATTACAGGAAATTTTGCACTGGGTGTAATATTGTGTAATGGATTTCTTGCACCGATTCTTGTCAATGTCTACTTTTGCATCGTCCGGACAGACAACCCGATTGTTGAACGATTTAAAAGATTAGTAAAATGAGAAAACTGATTTTGATGTCGATGATGGCAGTGGTATGCTTCATGACGGCGAGTGCGCAAAAGACGGTTGTGTCGCAAAGCAACCAGAGTGTATATGACGCGGTAGAACAGATGCCGGAGTTCCCCGGTGGCATGCCGGCGATGATTGAATATCTCAGAGCCAATGTCAAGTATCCCAAAGATGCAATCAAGCAAAATGTGGGCGGCAGGGTTATGGTCATGTTTGTGGTGGAGCCCGATGGCCGCCTCTCCAATGTGAGTGTAGCAAGAAAAGTATTCCCCTCGCTTGATGCCGAGGCCGTGAGAGTGGTGAAGAGCATGCCCAAGTGGAAACCCGGAAAAGAGAAAGGCCGAGCGGTGAGAGTGAACTTCACGTTGCCGGTGGTGTTCTCCATCAAATGATGAGAAACATCTTATGTTTAATAATAATCCTACTTGTTGTTGTGGGCTGCTCGCATGAGCAGTCCCACAACGAATTGTTAACCAAAGCCGAGCCGATTGTGTTCACTCACCCCGACTCGGTGGTGGGGATGTTGTCATCAAGATGGGGCGACACCACGATGACCGAGTCCGACCGAGCCCTCTTCGGACTCATTTATACCGAAGCCCTTCACCGTAGCGGACTGTATATTGGCTCCGACTCGTTGATAAGCGCAAGCGAGGACTACTTCAAGCGTCATGGTGACGACAAGCATCTTGCCCGTGCGCTGCTCCACCACGGAATTATCCTATACCAGCAGCAAAAGATTCGCGAGGGAATACTCTCGATGAAACGGTCCGAGCAGTTGGCTGGAGGTTTGGATGAGCCAGCCTTCGATTGGTATCTCTATTCGGTGTTGGGCGACGTGAGCGACAACGTGGGCGATTACGTCCTCACATTACGCTATTACAAGCAGGCGTTGCAGGCCGCTCAGCAAGTGGAGAACAAACAGTGGACGGTACAGACGCTCAACAACATTGCATCGACGTTTGATGTGTTGGGCGAAAAGGACAGTCTGAAGTATTACTTGGAACAAGTAAGGCCGCTTGCCGACAGTGTTGAGGGCGAGGTGCGGGCCAACTATCTCGTCAATAATGCCAGCTATCTTATGAAGACGGGAGAGAAGGAAGAGGCTAAACGGTCCCTGACCGAATCGATGCAGATTTCTCCCACCGACCGAGGGGCAAAACTGCTGGCCGACATTTATGTGCAGGAAGGCGACACTGCATCGGCGATGATGCAATGGTACAGACTCACCACTTCGCTCTCGCCCGATGTCGCCATCCAGTCCTACCAGCTTCTTATTGAACACCTAAGCCGGCATGGCGACAAGGTGAATGCGGCAGAGTATAGCCGCCGACTCAACGAGGTGTATCGCGGAATGTACGAGCGCAAAGACGCTGCCGGCATCATCGACATGATGACGCAATTCGACGAGCAGTTGAAGGAGCGCCGGCAGTACAGAACGGTTATCGCCTTGCTCGCAGCCATCATATTCTTAATGGTATTAACGGCTTTGCTGGTATGGTATAGTCGCCGGCGCATCGACAAGCTTAATGCCCGCTTTGCCGAGAGTCAGAAGCAATATAATCTCACACGCTCCGAACTCACACAGATGCGACGACAGAAGGAGCATGAGCAGCGGGAGAACTCACTGCAGATTAAGGAGACTGTTTCGCGCCTGCATGCGTCGGCCAACAAAGGAAAATCCGCAGCCGATGAAGACGCCACCCAACTGGCGCAGCTCTCTTATGCGCAAAACCCTCGATTGCGGGAATTGCTGTCGGCACTCAACACGAAAGAACAGATGGTGTGCCTGCTCACCATACACAATTTCCAGCCCACCGAGATAGCGACGTTGACCATTTCAACGCCTCAGGCAATCACCAACAGCCGTGTACGCCTGCTCAAGAAACTCTTTGGAGAAACCGGCGGCGCCAAGGACTTTGATGCCGCCATCAAACAAGTCCACTGAGCGGACAAGTTTGGGAAGCCTCCCTATAGCATCCTATTCCATCCTATAACCTCCTGTCTCTACTCGAAGTAGTGGTCGATGGTCTGTTGTATGGCTTTGACGCACACCGGGCAGAAGCGGGGAACCTTCAGAGTGCGCATCATGCAGTTGGGGCAGGGGCGGTAGACACCGTTGACAACGCCCCCGGCGCCGTTGTAGAGCGCTACATGCTCAGTGTCGAGGTCGTCGTCGCTGGCGGTGTAGACTGTGGCGTCGTGTTTGGGCGTGAGTGCTTTCCACTTGCTGTCGAAGTCGACAAGTGTGGTGACGTTCTGCTCCCAGGGCTCGATGTCGAGCGGGTAGTTGGTCACCTGCTCGTTCTCATAGGCATATTCGTCGGCCAGTCCGGCGAAAGAATGGCCGAACTCATGCACGAGCACCTCGATGAAGAGCCGGTGCTTGGTCATAAGCAGATTGAGCGTGTTGTAGATGCCTCCGCCGCCGTAACGGTCGGTGTTGACAAACACCATCACATGGTCGTAGGGTACGCCGGCGAGTGCGTCGTGCATCTGCTTGATGCGAAGCGTGGTGAGATAGCGGGCCATGCCGAATGTGTCGAAACTCGAGCCCACAGCGGTCTCGTGCCACACTCCGTCGAACGGCATCGACGGACCGGAATGACGGCTCACGGCTGGCACGGCCACAACGCGGAAGCGCTGGCGGTTGGACTTGAACGGCTCGTAGGAGAACAGGCCGTCAACGGCCTTGCGGCAGTCGTCGAGAAATGAGTCCTTCTCCTGTTCGGTGTATCCCTCGGCCAGAAACGCGATGTTGATGGCGCGTGCGGGGTCGGCAGGCTCGTTGAGCGTGATGTAATGCGGCACATTCTCCTCGCCCAGATGACGCAAGGTGCGGTCGCGCGGTGAGAGGCCGTGGGTTATCGACGCCGTTACGTTGTGGCGCTTGTCGTAAAGGGCGGTCTCAATAACTACAGAGTCCAATGGCATGGGCAGCAACTGCACCACCTCGAACGCCTTAGGAGCGCCCTTGGCGTCGTCGAGGTCGAGCCATTCCTGAAACAGGGTGCTGAACGTGTGGCGGAAAATCACCTCGCCGTCGCTGGCGCGGCGCATCGTGACGGTGGCCGCCCCGTGGGTCGGGATGTCGCTGAGGTTGTGGCGTTTGCCGTACCAACCCGGCAGACGGCTCATGCCGTCGAGCGATATCGCCTGGTGGTCGGCGTTGCCGCTGAGGATATAGTCGACGCGCAGTGTGCTGTCGCTGAAGTTGTCGCTGAAACGTTCGGCATGTAAGCCGAGAGCGGTCACCGCTATCGCGGCCACCGCAGCCAGTATTCTCAATCGGTGTGTCATGGTGTGACTCTGGTGCCTATGTTCTCGCCGGCAATCACTTTTGCCAGGTTGCCGTACTGGTCCATGTTGAACACGTGAATCGGGAGACCGTTCTCCTTGCACATCACGGTGGCCGTCATGTCCATCACTTTCAGGCCGCGCGAGTAAATCTCGTCGTAGGTGATATGGTCGAATTTTGTGGCTGTCGGGTCTTTCTCCGGGTCGGCGGTGTAGATGCCGTCGACGCGCGTGCCCTTGAGCATTACGTCGGCCTCAATCTCGATGCCGCGAAGCGCGCTGCCGGTGTCGGTGGTGAAGAACGGGCTGCCTGTGCCGCACGACATGATTGCCACCTTGCCCTGTTCCATGGCGTCGATGGCGCGCCACTTGGTGTACTGCTCGCCTATGGGTACCATGGCGATGGCGGTGAACACTTGTGCTTTCTGGCCTATTGCCTCGAGGGCGCTCGAGAGGGCGAGCGAGTTGATTACGGTGGCGAGCATTCCCATCTGGTCGCCTTTCACTCGGTCGAAGCCTTTGGCGGCGCCGCTCAGTCCGCGGAAGATGTTTCCGCCGCCAATCACGATGCCCACCTGCACTCCGGCCTCAACCAGATCCTTGATCTGACGGGCATAGTCACCCACACGTTGCGGGTCGATGCCGTGGCCCTGTTGTCCCATGAGCGACTCTCCGCTCAACTTCAGTAATACTCGCTTATAGATAGTTTTCATAGTTTTGTGTATGGTGTTTGTGTGTATAAAAAAAGAGGCGGAACCATCGCTCAGTGTTTATCCTGGGAAGTTTCGCCTCCTTTATAAGTTTAGGGTTTTCAGTTATTTGCCTGACATGGCCTCGGCGCGGGTCTTGTAGCGCTCGATGCCATTTCTCTGATAGTAACCCATGAAATCCTTCTCGATGCGCTCATATACGGCAATCTCGTCTTTGTATTTCTTCTGGTAGTGAAGAATCGACGCTTTCTTCTTCAAGGCGTACGGAATCAATTCGGGGTTGTCTCCTGCCATGTCGATGGCCTTGTCGTAGGCTTTCAGAGCTTTGTCGAATTTCGGACTCTTGAGGCTGGCGTAGCAGTCGCCAATCTGGCATACCATAAGCGGACCAACAAGTTCTCCGGCGGGATCGGCGTCGTTGTAGTACTTCAGCGCCTCCTCAAACTTGCCCTGGCGGTACAGAATCTGTCCGCACTCGATTTTTGCACGGTTGCCAATCTTGCCACCGTATTTCTTTGCCACTTTCTTGTACTCAATAAGTGCCAGCGAGTCGTTCTGCTGTGCTTGGGCAAGGTCGGCCTGGCCGATAGCCTTCACGGCTTTCTCCTTCTGGGGCTTGGCGTACAACTGGTTGTATCCCCACCAGCCGAGAGCCACGGCTACAATCGCGCCCAAAATAATGTAAATAGTCTTTCTGTTTTTTTCAAACTTCTGCTCTACACCCGAGAGCTGGTCATTAAACTCCTCGAGTTTAGTGCGGGTTGGTTGAGTCTTCTTTTTTGCCATTTTATATCAATGTTTTTTTAGTTTTTTCGCATTTCAGCCTGCAAAATTAATTGTTATTTGTCGATTATGAAATAAAAAAGGGAATAATTTTGCTAAAAAATTAGTTTTTTTGCCAATAATGGCGTAACTTTGCGCCAATATGCGCACGAAATATGGCGTTTTTAAGGCTAATTACAGTACAATGATCCACATCATTTGTCCATATTGCCGAAAGGTTATCACGATGTCGAAGGACGAGCTGGCTTCGACGGGTGCGCATGTGGTGTGTCCGCAGTGTCTGCACGATTTCATTCCCGAGGGGGTGGAGTTGCCTGAGAAAGTGTCGGCCGACGTCGACAGTCAGAGGCCGCACGTGCTTTACTGCCACGACTGCGGGCGGGAACTTCCGGCGCCCGACCTCCGGTTCTGCCCCTATTGTGGCACAAGTCTGCTGGTGGCTGCGCCCTCACCGCTTGAAGAGCCGGCGGCACAGCCGGTTGAGAGAACTGTCGCGGCGGTTTACGACTCACCGGCAACGGTGTCTTCGCCCGATGAATCCCCGTCGCCGCAAGAGCCGGCCACAATATCGTTCCGGCTGAAAGGAATCCCGTTGATAAGCACATTCCGTCGCCCGGCAACACGCGCCGAGGTGATGGGGTCGCCGCTTTTGCGGGCCGTGTGCTACTTCGTGATTTTGCTTCTGCTGGCGCTTTTCGTGTGGCTTATCTGGCTTATCGTTCAGGACGCAAGCGTTCAATAATTGAAAACAATAAGATTAACCCCTAATATTATTTTTATGTTTACGAAAGATGTTTATACCTCGCGTCGCGACCAGTTGAAGTCGCTGGTCAACGACGGTCTGATTATCCTCATGGGCAACAACGAAGCCCCGTGCAACTATCCTAACAACCCCTACTATCCGTTCCGACAGGACTCGACATTCCTGTATTTCTTCGGACAGAAGCGCGACGGACTTGTGGGCGTAATCGACGCCGGCTCGGGCCAGGAGTGGCTCATTGGCGACGACATCGACATTGACGACATCGTGTGGTACGGCAGTGTCGACTCGGTGGCCGACATGGCCGCACAGGTGGGTGTGGAAAACAGTGCGCCCATGGCTCAGCTCAAAGTGATGGTCGACCAAGCACGCGCCGCTGGACGTAAGATACATTTCCTGCCGCCATACCGCCACGACACCATGATCCAACTCATGGACCTGCTGGGCATCCATCCGTCGCGTCAGCGCGAGGAGGCGTCGCTCGAACTCATCCACGCCGTGGTGAAGATGCGCTCGGTGAAGACCGCACTCGAAATTGCCGAGATTGAGCGCGCTTGCGAGATTGGATACGAGATGCACACCACCGCTATGCGTATCGCGCGCGCGGGCGTTACCGAAAAGTATGTAGGCGGACAGGTCAACGGTGTTGCCCATTCGCTTGGTGCACACGAGAGTTTCGGCACCATCTTCTCGCAGCACGGCGAGATTATGCACGGCAATCCGTCGATGGCAGTGCTTGAGGACGGACGTCTGGCTTTGTGCGACTGCGGCGCCGAGACCATTGAGCACTACTGCAGCGACCATACCCGCACCTTCCCCGTTTCCGGTCGATTCACCCAGCGCCAGCGCGAAATCTATGATATAGTGGTGGAATGCCACGACTACGCGCTCAAGGTGGCAAAGCCCGGTGTGAAGTACATGGATGTACACATGGGCGTGTGTCGCGTGATGGCTACACGGCTCAAAGAACTCGGACTGATGAAGGGCGACGTCGACGAGGCTGTGGCCGCCGGTGCACATGCAATGTTCCTGCCGCACGGACTGGGTCACATGATGGGTATGGACGTGCATGATATGGAAGGTCTCGGACAGATTTACGTCGGATTCGACGAGGAGACACGACCCAACCTCGAGCAGTTCGGTACCAACTGCCTGCGCATGGGACGCCGGCTGCAGGAGGGCTTCGTGGTCACCGACGAGCCGGGCATCTATTTCATCCCGGCACTCATCGACGACTGGCGCGCCAGCGGACACTGCGCCGAGTGGCTCAACTTCGACGCCATCGAGACCTACAAGGACTTCGGCGGAGTGCGCATCGAGGACGATGTGCTCATCACCGCCGACGGCTGCCGCTTCCTGGGCAAGCGCCGCATCCCCTACCATGCCGCCGACGTGGAAGCCTTCATGGCCCGCTAATGAGATTCAAGTTCTATCATGAATCGATTATTATTAGCATTGACTCTTCTCCTCGCATGGGGCTCATTCGCCGGCGCTGTCGAGTTTCTTGTGGATGGCTTGAAATACTCTGTCCTCAGTGAAGAGGACAAGACCGTTGAGCTCATTGGTGGAGATGAAGACTACTCATCTCTGAAAAGCGTCACAATTCCTGAAACGGTAACCTATGATAACGTGACTTACTCCGTCACCGAAATCGGCTTTCGAGCGTTCGCCAGCTGCGTGGGCTTGACAAGCGTGTCCATCCCCAACTCCGTCAACTCAATCGGAGAGTTTGCGTTTTCTGGCTGCACCGGCCTGACGAGCATCAAGGTGGATAAAGATAACAATACATTCGATTCTCGTGGTGATTGCAATGCGATTATCGAAACAGGTTCTAACACTTTGATTGCAGGCTGTAAAACTACAATCATCCCCAACTCCGTTACCAAAATTGGTGCCTTTGCGTTCTACGGCTGCGCGGACTTGACAAGCGTGACCATCCCCAACTCCGTAACCTCAATCGGGTGCGCTGCTTTCCGCGGGTGCGCAGGCTTGTCACGCGTGACCATCGGTAACTCCGTCACCTTTTTCGGCGAAGGTGCATTCAGCGACTGCACTGCTCTAACCAGGATTGAGGCCTATCCCAAACCACAGAGATATGGCTTGTTCATTGGTGTTTTCGATAATGTCCCTAAAAACTGCACGCTCCATGTGTTACCCAAATATCTGTCGGAATACAAAACAAGGGCCCCGTGGAGTGATTTCTCCAACATTGTGGCGGACCTGACCGAAGACGGTGGCAATTAACCCGAATCGGTCATTAGGCCTATATGCTAAGTTTTTAGTTTTTTCATATAACAAAAAGCCAATAAAAGAAAAGGAAAGTTCAATCATGAAACGAATATTATTTGCTTTGACCCTGCTCCTCGCTTGGAGTTCATTCGCCGGCGTTGTCGGGTTTCAGGTGGATGGCTTGAATTATTCTGTCATCAGTGAAGAGAACAAGACCGTTGAGCTCATTAGCGGAGATGAAGACTACTCATCTCTGGAAAGCGTCACAATTCCGGAAACGGTAACCTATGATAACGTGACGTACACCGTCACCTCAATCGGCTTCGATGCGTTTTTCTACCGCATGGCCTTGACGCACGTGACCATCCCCAACTCCGTCACCGAAATCGGCAACGGTGCGTTCCACTATACGACATGGTATAATAATCAGCCTGACGGACTTGTGTATGCTGGCTTGGTGGCATACACATATAAGGGAACAATGCCAAACGGCACAAGCATAACAATAAGAGACGGAACAAAAGGGATAGCAGATGATGCGTTTAGCCACCGTAAGGGCTTGACGAGTGTGATTATCCCCAACTCTGTCACCTCAATCGGCTATGCAGCGTTCGCAGACTGCACGGGCTTGACAAGTGTAACCATCGGCAACTCCGTCACTACCATCGGCGCGTGGGCGTTCGAATGGTGCAGCGGCTTGACGAGCGTGACCATCCCGAACTCCGTCACTTCAATCGACGAAATGGCATTCCACAACTGCGAGGGTTTGACGAGTGTGACCATCCCCAACTCTGTCACCGAAATCGGCTCTTATGCGTTCTACGACTGCAGAGGTTTGAAAAG
>JBGUHM010000144.1:0-5719 GCA_045112115.1 Sodaliphilus sp.
CGATTGCAGCAAAGGATACCCCTACCCCACCCGCCGCCGGAACTCCGGAAAATGTCGATATAAAGCCAACAGTTGCCGAAAACCGACAAGAAGTTGACAAACCTGCAGCACCCGTTGTTGCAGCAAACAAAACGGAGGTAAAGACTAAGCCTCAGGCAATGGAGTCAGCTAAACAAGACAGCATCGAGGTGGCACGTACCGCGGGTGATCTGGAACTCGCCGAGAGTGAGTTTCAGGCCGAACGACAGGAACTGGAACGACAACTGCAAGAACTGCGGCAGCAACGACTGGCAAGGCAAAGCGGTTGGCACTACACATCGCTGCCTTGCGAATAGCCCCTGCCACAAAGAGAGAACTTAAAGCAACCGTTTAGACTATAACTGTTAAATACTCAAAATACAACCAATAATGAAGAAGATGATCCTGATTGCACTGATGGCGGCGATGGCCGTCGCGGTGATGGCGCAGACTTATGTGGAGAGCGCCTACGAATCACTGAAAAAGAGCGAGTTTGTACGCTCGCAACGCACGAGCCAAAACAGCAACCACGGGCAGCGAACTGGCTTGCTCGAGATTTATGAGTTCACGACGAACTCCAGCTACGACCGGCGCGTGGTAGAGGAGCTCATCGACGCCTTCGCTTCTGACAGCGAGGAGGCCTACAACTATGTATCGCACAAGGCTGGCGACACGCAGCAGCGTTATGCAATCTACTACGACCCAGAGAACAGCGAGACAATAGGGCGCAGTAAAGACGACAACTATGTGATGCTCAGCGTCATGGACCCCGAGGACGACACCGACACCTACCGTTATTGCTATGCTATGGAATGGCGAAGCACCGACGACGGCAACCTCACCGGCCGTGCGATAAAGACCTATGCCCCAAAGCCCAGCAAGAGCCGACGCCCATTCGCCTGGCGTCAAGGGGAGCGGAAATTGGGAAGCATCGATATCCATAATGGCGATGGCGAGAACTACACCCTTGACCTTGACAGCGTTGCGCACGCATCGGGCTTGGACCGTCTGCTGGGCGATTCGATAATGGTGAGCGTCCGCACGATGGGTCTCGACAGCTTGGGCAGCGTGCTCGGCGAAGCATTAATGGGTCTTGAGAGTCTGGGCGACCTGGAGGGTCTACAGGACTTGAAAGACCGCATAATCGTATTGTCAAATGACGACAAAGACGAGCCAGCCGACGATGTTGAGTGGCTCACTTCGTTCAACCACTACCGTAATGCGTTCAAGCGGGCGGCGGCAAGGGAAAGCAGCACGACGGCATCCTACGCCACATCGATTCTGAAGTTGTGCAAGAACGCCAAGAAGGTGAATCTCACCGACGGCGAACTGAACCTGTGCCGCAAGAGCATCAAGGAAATGCAGAAGATGACGAAGGACAGCTTTGTCAAGGGGCTGCTCGACGAGGCTATCGCAAATTTGCGATAGCCCTCTCCCCTTTGCCTCAAATGGCGATGGTCACTCTTATTTGACGATGTATTTCTTGCCAGAGTAGATGTATACGCCTTCAGCAGTGGGTTTGGCATTATAAGCGCGGCCGGTGATGTCAAGCCACAGGTTGCTATCACAGGCCGACACCATTGAGTGGCGACAGCCCTAATTTTTGTCTGATGACTCAATGTTTAGGGGACAGTAAAAAAATATTATATCTCTAACAATGGCGTTTGGCTTGTCAATCAAGTTCCAAAAAACTATTTCATAAATTTCAGATAATCCATGCCGATAGGGCAACGATAGTTGGCGAAGCACGATATTATGTCGTGCTTCCTCACTTCCTATCAATCATCTATTGAAAGGCGGGGCTTATCGCGGTTTATTTGACAATGACAGACCTACGCTAAAAATCAGGTTCACGTTTGACAATGTGCCACTAAGGTCCCAATCGTCATGATACTCGTCCGACGGTTTGTGATACCACACCGGCATAGGGTATTTATTTGGCCTGCTCACATCCACAGGATTACGGCCGTTCTCCAACACCACCGCAGGCACTCCTTTTTTCACGAAGTTATAATGGTCGGAACGGTAAAACCAGCCGTCGGAGTTGTCATCGTCGAAATAGATATACCTGCCCTGAGCGGCTGCGGCAGCCACATAATAATGGTCTAAGTCACTTTCCCCGCCACCCAGAATCACGACATCGCGCGTCAACTCGGCAGGTCCTATGCTCTCAAAATTAAGGCAGGCCACAGTCTTCTCCATCGGAACGACAGGGTGGTCGCAGTAATATGCCGAGCCGAAAAGTCCGCTCTCCTCCGACGAAGGGAAGATGAACACCAGGTCGCGTCGCGGCCTGGGCATCTCCTTGAATTTCTTGGCGACAAGCAAGGCTCCGGCCATGCCGGATGCATTGTCGGCTGCGCCGTTATATATCGTATCGCCACGCTCGTCGGCTTTCCCGATACCCAGGTGGTCCCAGTGGGCACAGAACACTACCGCCTCGTCTTCCTGACCGCTCCCTCGAAGAATGCCGCCCACATTGCGCGTCTCCTGAATGTCGTAAGCGACATTCATCTTAACATCACCCCTTACATTCAGGGAAAAACTCTTGAAACCCGGCTTTTTAGCGTCGGCCAGCGCCTTGTCCATATCCATGCCGGCCGCAAGAAACAGTTTTTTGAAACCGTCCTCATGCAGCCATCCTCTGACGGCCAATTCGCCGGCATTGCGCGTAGCTGGATCATAGATGCTGAGATTGTTGCTCAGGTGGCCATTCACACAGACATGCCACCCGTAACTGGCGGCTTCAGTATGATGTAGCACCAGACAACCGACCGCGCCCTGACGCTTTGCCTCTTCAAACTTATATGTCCAACGACCATAGTATGTCATATTACGTCCTCTGAAGAGCTGACTGTCATAAAAACCGGGGTCGTTGACCATTACCACCACTATCTTGCCTTTCACATCGATGCCATCGTAGTCATTCCAGCCGTATTCAGGCGCGTTTATGCCAAAACCGCAAAACACATACTCAACCTTCTTCAAATCAATTTTCTCAGTGGCGCGAGTTGTCCAGATAATCGCATCGTCGGGGTAGCGAAGCACCGATTTCTTCTTGCCGCTCACAGAGAACCTGCCGTCCTCCGGCTTGGCTGTAACCGAAATCATTTCAAAGGGCTGGAACCAACTGCCGTTGAAGGCCGGCTCCAAACCCATCACCTCCAACTGTCGGGCAAGATAGTCCACCGTCTTGTCCTCATATGGTGTCATAGGCTTTCTTCCGCCAAACTCATCAAGGGAAAGTACCTTTGTCCATTCCCTCAGCAACTGTTCGTCACTTCCAGTTTGCAACTGCTCCTGTGGAATCTGTGCACTGGCAGTTGCCAACCCCATGGCGATAAAAGCAATTAACGCCATCAACTCTTTAGCATTCATTCTTATCAGCATCGACATTTTTAGACCTGGTTGTTGGAAAAGGACTTTTCCCTAATACACCGCTCTTATGGAGCGCCAAATGTACTTATAGAAAAACCCATCATTATAAGTTTAAATTTCTGCAAAGATACAAAATCTTTGCCTTTTGCCAACCTATGGCGGAAAAAAATCTGCGGAAAAAACATGAAAGACATGTAATGTCATACACCGTTCTTCACCTTGCTTTGTTTTGGCTACGTCTATCATTGCCCTTCGCCTCGGCAGAGACCAAACGAGTTTGGGTTCACTCTCAGTTCGCCCAATTGTTGCGCAGCGCAGGAGGGCGCACCCAAGAAGAAAGCCACACGCAAGAGCAGGAAAAGCGAGTAATAGCACCGCCCAGCACGTTACGAGAGAGCCGCCCATAAGGCGGTTTTTCTCATTTAGATAAAATCGGCTGTGTCTCAACAAACTCAAACAAGTTTGGTTTGTATTCGACTTGCACGATTTTTGTGGCGAAACGTGAGCGATTTAAACCCAAGAAGCCTAGTCTCCGGCTCTGGTGCTGTGTGGTTTTTCAAACACTATAGCAAATGACATTATTCTGTTACGTTTGCGGTCGTAATCAGAGGCACACGTATTCTTGTGATAATTGCTATCTGTTTTACGCTATAATATAAAATGGCTATTCCCAGCAGCGTCAATGGAATTGTTATACTATAAGGCAACGACACAGTCTCAGCCGATAATGGCTTTTTAGATACAAACTCTCCAACAACTTGTGCCACGCTCGCAATTGTGTTGAAAACCACATGCATCAAGATGCCTGGCCACAAATTGCGGGTGCGATAATACAACCAACAAATGACAATGATAAAAGGCGAGATAAATGGATAAACTGACATATGAGCCAAGGCAAAAATCACCGCACTTATTATGATGGCATACCAGTGATTCCAATTCTTTTCTAATAATCGGCGCTCTATAGCACCCCTAAATACCGCTTCCTCGGCCAACGGTGCAAATATGCATACCGAAAAAAACTCAATGATTGTCACCAGAGTAGAGGTCTCAACCTCAGGCTCCTCGCCAAACAGTGCCTTGTCCCATTCTTCTAAAATCGGGAAATTGAAAACGTTCATCACCTCGATAAGAAGGCACCCCACACTGGCAACCGCCGCCCACATGAATAGTTTTTTGACCGAGAAACCGCTATCAAATCGATCGGCGAACTTAAAACTATAACTGGCGTATTTTCTTTTGGCAAACACAATGATGGGTATGATTTGAGAGAATAACAGCATGATGCAAGCATATAATGCAGAATTCTCAAAATCAGACTCTTTTATATTGTATTCAGGAATGAGTAATCCAGAAATTTTGTGAACAACTATAGCGACTACAAAGCCTCCTACTGTCAGCAAGAGCCAAATAGCCAGATATTTAATGGTTGCTTTCAAAATAGTTTGTTATAAGTGTTCGGCAAAGGTACATATTATTCTCGAGTTAGTGCTGTCTAGCCTCTGTTTTTTGTTGTCTTTTGCCGACCTATGGCGGCTATGTAATTTTGCCGAAAATAAATTTCGGCGAATGTGGGCTTCGCCTCGGCAAAACCAAACGAGTTTGGATCTGCTCTCGGCTTGCACCACAATTGTCCCAAGAAACCAACAAGGCAACCACTATGGCAGTAACATTAGAAACCGAATTGCAGAGCTTGATGTTTTCCTCGCAAATTCCCGACATCGTGATCGGCACCAGTGACGACAACGAGGTCGAGGTGTGTCTCGACTGCCGGGACCACACCATTTTCTCGGCACTGCATTTCCCATACGGGCGCAGCGTGAAGATACACGACCTGCGCTCGGTAGTCGAATATTACCTGCGCGACCGCAACACGTCAATCGAGGATTTCCAGTTGCGGGCTGTCTCAAACGGAAGAAGCGTAACCCTCGCCACCTTCCAAGTGCTTTACCTCGAGCAGCACTTCACTGGCGACATCGGCGAGTTCCTGCGGAACAATTTCCTCACCACCATGGCGGCGAAACTCACATCGCCAAAGGCTACGGAGTTCCTGCATTTCTTCATAGAAGCAAATGCCCAGGAAGAAATCACCTACCAGGTGGTGGCAAGTGTGTATGGCGGTGAACCGCGCATCTATACTTTGCGTGAGGACTGCGGGGTCAGCAACTCCAACCGCATCAAGACGGTGGAGCTGACCTGCGAGATGCTGACCGGCATTGTCGAAAGTCCTGCCCACGGCAGACCGCGCGAGGCCATCACCCTGCACGCCTACAGCGTCCATGCCGGGCAACGTGCCTTCACATTCTATGTGCAGGATCACGAG
>JBGUHM010000145.1:0-9966 GCA_045112115.1 Sodaliphilus sp.
GGCGAAGTCGTACAGATCGAGGCCGTTCTCGCGGTCGAGCTCCTTGCCGCCGTATTTGTAGGGCTGGAAGTCGTCGGGCAGCGGCGCGGCGGTCACCGTCGGTGTCCTCATCAGCATGCCTATGTTCACTGTTTCTCGACGTTTCATATCAATTTACTCAAAATATAACTACCAGCAAATAACAACTTTCCGTTATCGGAACTTATTTAGATAGGGTTTCGGGATTAAAAAACACTCAACCGGCAACACAGCCTGCCCCAAAGCGCAGCCTACTTTCGATAAAACCAATATGCCAATGAGAAATGCTCTCATTTATTTCCATTCGTTCTTGGGGAGGATTTCGGTGGGATTGGTGGCGTTGAGGCTCTCGGGGAGCTCGATGTCGGCTTCTTTCTTGTTCTTGCTGTACTTGTAGTTGGCCACTGTACGGCTCACGCTGAGCATCACGCCGAAGGCGACACTCACCACGAGGATTGATGTACCGCCCTTGCTGATGAGCGGCAGTGGCTGTCCCGAGACGGGGAACACGCCGGTGTTGATGGCCATGTGGAACAGCGCCTGGTAAGTGATCAATGAAGCCATACCGATGATCAGCAGTGCCGGCAGCACTCGGTGGCACCTCCGCGCTATCATTGCCGCTCGCGCCAGCAGCCATAGGTATAGCATCATCAATATAATGCCTCCCACTATTCCCGTTTCCTCGAGGATGATGGAATAGATATAGTCGCTGAAAGCCAGGGGCAGACGTGAGCACTCGCGCGAATTGCCGATGCCCTTGCCGAACACGCCGCCGCGCGCCTGCGCCATGCGTGAGAACATCTCCTGCTGGTTGTAGGGTGTGATGGGTTTGTAGACCAGCGAGTCACTTTTTTTCCAGTTTTCCCATCGTCCCTCACGCAGCTGAGATCGGTCCACTTCCTGCCGCGTGCTTTTGTTTTCCATCAATTCGGGCTGTGTGTTGGCCAGATTGGCTATTTTCTTGTCGTTCTCCGAGCCTATATAATGGTAGGCTGCGTAAACCATCACGTAAATCAAGCCCAGCATTATTATTTTCTTCCATTTTGCCCCGCCCACAAGAATCATCGAGAACGAGATGGCCATCAGCAGCAGGGTGTTGGTGAGACCGCTGGTGTACATCAGTCCGCCGAACACCGAAGTGATGATTGCCGAGGCCCACAGCCCCGCGTTGCTTATATCCTTCTTGCGCTGAGTACGGGCGAGCACATAGGCCAATGCCGTCACCGCCGAGAGTTTGGCCAGCTCGGCTGGCTGCACGCTGAGGCCGATGCCCGGCACGGTGAACGCACGGCGCGCGCCGTTGATGATTTCGCCGGCGAACATCACATACACCAGCGAGCCCACCGTGAATAGCCACAGTAGCGGAATGAGAATGAGCATCACCAGTTTGTTGTTATAGTTCACCCGACACAGTCCGCACACCCCGGCGAATCCTATTCCCAGGAACAGAATCTGCTTGATGAGCGGTCCGTAGACTCCCTGCGTGGCAATCTCACGGCTCGAGGCCGAGTAGGACTCGACAATCGACACCACCAGCAGGAAGAGGTAAATGCCCCAAATCCACGGGTCGCCGTACTTGAGCGAAATATTTTCGATTCGTGACTGTTTTTCCGACATTGCTTATTCTATGTAAGATGTAAAATGTAAAATGTGAGATGTAAGATGTAAAATGTGAGATGTAACCACTTAACGCTTATAGCTTGTTGACGGCCGCCTTGAACTGTGCTCCGCGGTCCTCGTAGCTCTTGAACAGGTCGAAACTGGCGCAGCACGGCGACAGCAGCACGGTGTCGCCCTCGTCGGCCAGTTCGTGGCAAGCGGCTACGGCATCGGCCATTGAGTGAGTGTCGACGATTTCGGGTACGACGCCGTCGAACGCGGCCTGTATTTTGCTGTTGTCCACGCCCATGCACACGATGGCCTTCACCTTCTCGCGCACAAACGGCTCAATCTCGCTGTAGTCGTTGCCCTTGTCTTTCCCGCCGAGAATCAGCACCACGGGTCGAGTCATGCTCTCCAGAGCGTACCACGTGGAGTTGACATTGGTGGCTTTGGAGTCGTTGATCCATCGCACGCCTTCAACCTCGCGCACAAACTCCAGCCGGTGTTCCACGGCCTCGAAGTCGCTCAGGGCGCGCCGTATGTCCTCCTTGCGTATATCGAGCAAAGTGGCGGTGATACCGGCTGCCATTGAGTTGTACATGTTGTGGAGTCCCTTCAGCGACAGTTCGTCGCGGGCAATCTCCCAGTAGTGTCCGTCGAAGTCGAACTTCATCACGCCGTTCTCGATATATGCGGCGCAATTGCTGTCGGGCTCGGCGCTGAACGGCAGCATTCGTGCCGTGGTGGTGATGTGCCGCAGCTGTGCGGCGATTACGGGATCGTCCTGCCAGTAGATGAATGCGTCGCTCTCGTCCTGGTTCTGCATGATGCGGAACTTTGCGGCGACATAGTTCTCCATCTTGTGGTCGTAGCGGTCGAGATGGTCGGGCGTGATGTTGAGCAGCACGGCGATGTTGGCCTTGAACTCATACATGTTGTCGAGCTGGAAACTGCTCAACTCGATGACATAGACGTCGTGCTTGTCGGTGGCGACCTGAAGCGCCAGACTCTTGCCCACGTTGCCTGCCAGGCCCACGTTCAGCCCCGCGCTCTTGAGGATGTGATAGGTGAGCATCGTGGTTGTGGTCTTTCCGTTGCTTCCGGTGATGCACACCATCTTGGCGTCGGTGTATCGTCCGGCGAACTCTATTTCGCTGATTATGGGGATGTTCTTCTTAGCGGCCTTGACGATGAGCGGCGCTGTGTCGGGCACACCGGGGCTCTTCACAATCTCGTCGGCTGCGAGGCAGCGGGCCTCGGTGTGGCCTCCTTCCTCCCAGTCGATGTTCCATTGCTTGAGCGTGGGTTTGTATTTTTCGGGGATGGTGCCGGCATCGCTCAGCCACACGTCCATACCCTTTACTTTTCCGAGCACTGCGGCACCAACGCCGCTCTCGCCTCCGCCTATGATTACTAATCGTTTCATGTTTATGTCTGTTGTTATTGTTATCGGATTTTAAGAGTTACGAAAGTGAGCACCGCCAGCAGAATGGCCACCAAGTAGAACCGCATGGTGATTTTGGACTCGGGGATGGCCTTGTGGGGCGACTGTATAATGGCCTCGACCTGTCCGGCGGGAGTCTGGTAATGGTGGTGCAAGGGCGTCATTTTGAACACGCGTTTACCCGTTCCGGTCCGTCGTTTCGTCCACTTGAAGTAGGCGACCTGGATAATGACGCTCAGGTCCTCGATGAAGAAGATGGCGCACAGGATGGGAATGAGCAGTTCCTTGCGTATGAGGATGGCGAACACGGCGATGATGCCACCCAGGCACAGGCTGCCGGTGTCGCCCATAAACACCTGAGCCGGATAGAAGTTATACCAGAGGAATCCGACGGTGGCGCCGATAAACGCCGCGGCGTAGACCACGAGTTCCGAACTTTCAGGTATATACATGATATTCAGATACGACGAATAGATGACGCTACCTCCCAGGTAGCACATCACCGCTAGCGCCGTCCCTATGATTGCCGACACGCCGGTAGCCAGGCCGTCGATGCCGTCGGTGAGGTTGGCACCGTTGCTTACCGCCGCAATCACGAAAATCGTGACCAGGATGAATACTATCCATCCTCCGGTGGTGGCATATTTGCCCATCCAGCTGGTGATGCTGGCGTAGTCGAAGTTGTTGTTTTTCACAAACGGGATGGTGGTTTGCGAAGCCTTAGTCGACTCCGACTTGTAGGTCACCACCTTTTCGTGGGTGTGCATGTCCTCGGTGGCCACGTTCTCGCTCATCACAATCGACGGCGAGAAGTACATCGTGAGACCCACAATCAGTCCCAGACCCACCTGGCCCACAATCTTGAACTTGCCCTTGAGGCCCTCTTTGTTGTGGTGCGCCACTTTGATGTAGTCGTCGGCAAATCCGAGTGCTCCGGTCCAGATGGTTGCCACAATCATCAGAATCATGTACACGTTGTTGAGTTTGCCCAGCAACAGGCACGGAATCAAGATTGAGATGATGATGATGATGCCGCCCATGGTGGGGGTGCCCTTTTTCTCAAGCTGCCCTTCCAGACCGAGGTTGCGCACAATCTCACCCACCTGCATTAGCTGCAGCCGGTCGATGATTTTTCGTCCGAACACAATGGCTATGAAGAGCGACAGAATCAGTGCGAACCCCGCTCTGAACGTGATGTAGTTGAACAGTCCCGAGCCAGGGACGTCGAAATTGTGTAGATACTTGAAAAGATGGTATAGCATAGTCGTTTCTGTTTATTTCGTGGGAGTAAGTGACTGGAAACACGTGGCGATTTGCTCGCAGTCGTCGAAATGGTGCTTCACGCCTTTGATTTCCTGGTAGGTCTCGTGGCCCTTTCCCGCCACAAGCACCACGTCGCCCGGCTGTGCCAGCCTGCACGCGGTCTTGATGGCCTGCGCGCGGTCCTCAATCACGAGCGCGTCGGCGAGCTGTTGCTCGTCGAGCCCGGCCTTCATGTCCTCGAGAATGTCATACGGGTCCTCGTTTCGTGGGTTGTCGCTGGTGAGAATCAGCTGGTTGCTACGCCGTGCGGCCTCAGCGGCCATGATGGGCCTCTTTCCCTTGTCGCGGTTGCCGCCGCAGCCGCAGACGGTGATTACTCGTCCGCCGCGTCGTTGCAGGATGTCGTTGATGGTGTCGAGCACGTTCACGAGCGCGTCGGGGGTGTGCGCATAGTCGACCACGGCGGTGAATCCTGTTGGCGAGTGTAGAGTCTGGAATCGTCCGCTTACCGGCGTGAGCAGGCTCATTTTCACCAGCACATCATCCTTGTCCCATCCCAGCAGCACGGCCGCGCCGTAGACTGCCGAGAGGTTGTAGGCGTTGAAATTTCCTGTGAACTGCACCTCGAGTTCGCGTCCGTTGATCGACAGCGTTGTGCCGTCGAGCCGCTCCTCGATTACGTCACACTTGAAGTTCGCCAGCCGTTGGAGCGCGTAGTCGTACACTTTGGCGCGGGTGTTCTGCACCATGACCGCTCCGTGTCGGTCGTCGGCGTTGACCAGTGCCCATGCATCGTCGGGGAGATAGTCGAAGAACATCTTCTTGGCCGCGATGTAGTTGTCGACGCTCTTGTGGAAGTCGAGGTGGTCGCGGGTGAGATTGGTGAACATGCCTCCGGCGAAACGCAGACCGTCGATGCGGTGCTGCGAGCAGGCGTGGGAGCTAACCTCCATGAACGCGTAATCGCATCCGGCGTCGACCATCTCACGCAACAGACGGTTGAGCGTAAGGTGGTCGGGAGTGGTCTGCACGGCGTCGGTGGCGCGCGTGTCGACGATGTTTCTCACCGTCGATAGCAGTCCGGCCTTATAGCCCATGAGGCGTGTGAGTTCATAGAGCAGCGTGGCGCAAGTGGTCTTGCCGTTGGTTCCGGTGACGCCCACCAATCGCAGTTCGCGCGAGGGGTGACCGTACCAGGTGTCGGCGAGTATTGCCAGCGCCGTGAGGGAGTTCTCCACCACTACCCACGCCACTTTTGGGTCGGCGTTGTCGGGTTTGTGTTCGCACACCACGGCAGCAGCGCCTTGTTCCACCACCTGCGGGATGAAGCGGTGTGCGTCGACGTTCACTCCGTTGACGGCTACAAACATCGCTCCTTCAGCCACTTTGCGCGAGTCACATTCGAGCGCGTTGATTTCGATGTCGCGGTTTCCCTCGAATTCGGTTATCTTAATGTCTTGAATCAGTTCCGATAGTTTCATAATTGTGTGATTTGTAATGATGTTATGGTTGATAAAAGATTATTAGTTGCGTAATACCAGGTTGATGGCTGTGCCGCGGTTGAAGGAACTTCCGGGAGCCAGGCTCTGGCTCGCCACATATCCCGTTCCGCTGAAATGCACGTTCAGTCCTGCGCTCTCCAGTCGGTCGATGGCTTCACGCAGGCTGAAACCTCTCACGTCGGGCACACCACCCTTGACAGCTTTCGGCATCTTGATTACCTTGCTGTTTCGCACGCCGATGCGTTTTTTCACCTGCGCGTTGCGTGTGGCTGATGCTGTGGCGTAGAAAGTGGGCTGCGACGGCGCGCTTTTCTTCTCCTCTTTCTTCGCGTCGGTCACCTCGTCGGTGTGTGCGTAGTTGTTGTCGAATCCGAGCCACCCTCGGGCATACATCTTTTTTGCGACGTTTTTGAGCACCATGCCGCTACTGGCCGCTGCACCCACGTTGGCTCCGAGCATGAGCACCATGCAGGTGTACTTGGGCTGCTCGTAGGGGAAGAAGCCGCAGAAAGCCAGACGTTTCTGAGTGCCGTACTGTCCGTTTTTGTTGACATATGCCGTACCCGTCTTGCCGGCAATCTCCACGTCGTCGTCCTGTATCCACTTGCGCGCTGTGCCGCGGTTGCCCCACACCACGTCGTGAAGCATGATTCGCAGTTTCTCAGCATTTTCGGGCGAGCAGACCTGATCGCGGATGTAGGTCACGGGGATTATGGAGTCGGGTTCGCCCTCCCGCGATAGTTTCTTCACCAGGTGCGGCCGCACGAATTTGCCGTCGTTGGCAATGGCGTTGTACATCGCCATGGTGTACATGGGCGGTATGAGCGTGGTGTATCCGTAGCACATACGCGTGAGCGCCACATGGTCGGCGGCGCTCTTGCCTATTTTGGGTACTTGCGGCGGCATCTCGCCCGCGATACCTGTGTGGAACGGATCGAAGAAACCCATCTGCGCCAGGCGTTCGCGCCATCCACCGGGATTGTCGCCGTATCGCTTGATGGTAATGCGGCTCATACCCACGTTGCTCGAAGTCTCGATGATTTGTCTCGGTGTGAGCGAACCGCCACCGTGCGGGTCGTTGATGGGTTTGCCGTAGTACATAAACGAAGTTCCGGTGGGGATGGGAGTGTTGATGTCGCCCACGACGCCTTCCTCCAGGGCCACCATCATCGAGATGGGCTTCATCACCGACCCGGGCTCGTATCCGAGCACGGCGTGGTTGACGCCCTCGACAAAGTCGCCGGCGTTTTTGTTCCACTCGAGGTTGGAGATGGCCTTGATTTCGCCGGTGGCGACCTCCATAAGAATGCAGCATCCCCATTCGGCGTCGGTCTCGTGGCACATCTTATACAGTTCGGCTTCGACGATATCCTGCAATTCGACGTTGATGGTTGTGGTGATGTCGTATCCCTTCACGGCCGCCTTGCTCTCCCAGCTCACGATGTTGTTGGTGAGCTGCACATAGCCCTTCACTCCGGGCCGACCGAACAGCAGCGTGTCGAGCGCCTTCTCGAGTCCGGCACGTCCGTGGTTGAACGACGATAGCGAGTCCTTGCCCACGAAACCAATCGAACGGCTCGCCATTGCGCCGTAGGGCTTGACGCGCTTGTCGCTGGGCTCGTAATAGAAGCCGTTTTTGTTCTTTTTCTTGTTCAGCCAGGGGAACGACTTCAGGCGCAGGAACTGCGCGTGAGTGAGGTCGCGTTGCAGTCGGTAGTATGTCGATTTTTTCTTCGCTGTTGCCTGTTTCAGCAGTTCGTCGCTCCACTGTTCGGCTGTTTTCGACGGGTCGAATGCCGCGAGGCTGTCGCTCAACGCCGGCAAGTAGGCCTTGAGCGTGTCGAGGTCGATACCGGCGGCTGTCCAGTCGATTCTCGCGGTGTAGAACGTGAGGTTTGCTGCGAGCACAGTGCCGTTGTCGGCCAGAATCTTTCCACGCTCTGGTGGCAGTGTGTCGAACGAGTTGAGCACCTTGTCGGCCTTTGCGTTCCATTGGCCAGCCATTACTACCGACGTCTTGATCATGCTGTAGATGATCAGTGCGGCGAAGAACAGCATGCCGGCGATTACAATTGAGTATCGCAGCAGGATGTGTCGTTTGTTGCTTTCTTTCTTTTTCATGTCCGTTTGATTTTAGGCTGTTTATTCTTCGAGTTTGTAGGGAGGCTGGTCGGGCACGGTGATGTCGAGGTGCATGGTGTCGACCAGCGCCTTCATGTTGCTTTCGAGAATCCGCGAGTTGTATTTCGAGCTGGCGTCGACGCAGTCGGTTTTTGCGTTGTTCAGGTCGGTCTTCAGTTCACCGAGTTGCGCCAGCGAGCTTTGGCACACGTATTTGTTGCTGATGTACATGAGCATCATAATCGTTGCCGCCAGTATGTAGAACCAGTAGCGCTTGAAGAAGTCGAGTGTGAGGAACACCCGTCCCTGCAGCGTGCGCCGCACAATTGTCAGCGGGTTGATGGTGAACCCCACATCTATGTCGCGGTCCACTTTTTCTTTGAGTTTATTTCTCTTTTTTTCAGCCATTATATTCGTTCGTTATTTGTCGAGTTACAGTTTTTCAGCTATCCGTAGTTTGGCGCTGCGTGAACGCGGGTTACGTTCCACCTCATCGTCGCCGGCGGTGATTACTTTGTTGTTGACCAGTCGCCACGGCGTGTCGACGCGTCCGTAGAAGTCTTTTTCGACGCGTCCCTCGAGGTTTCCGCTACGCATGAAATTCTTGACGAGACGGTCCTCGAGCGAGTGGTATGAAATCACGGCGAGTCGTCCGCCTGGGCGTAGCACTGTGAGCGCCTGCGTGAGCATTGCTTTCAGAGCGTCGATTTCGTGGTTCACCACGATGCGTATTGCCTGGAACACCTGCGCCATCTCTTTCTTCTCCTGTCGCGGGCTGATTATGGGGCGCACCACATCGGCCAGCTGAAGCGTGGTTTCAATGGGTGCCTTTTCGCGGGCTTTGACGATAGCCGCGGCAAGCCGTCGCGACTGTCGCAGTTCGCCGTAGAGGTACAGCGCGTCGGCGAGTTCGCTTTCACTCACCGATGCCAGGAACCCGGCGGCGTCGAGCGCGCTGTCGCGGTTCATGCGCATGTCGAGCCGTCCGTCGGCGCGGAACGAGAAACCCCGGTCGCTGTCGTCGAAGTGGTGGAACGACACACCGAGGTCGGCCAGTATGCCGTCGACCTGCTCCACATTGTGGAAGCGCAGGAAATTGCGCAGATAAGCGAAATTGCCATGAACAAAAGTGAAGCGCTTATCGTCGATGGCGTTGCCCATAGCGTCGCGGTCCTGGTCGAATCCGATCAGTCGTCCCGTGGGGCCGAGGTGCTCGAGAATGGCTCGGCTGTGCCCGCCACCGCCGAGAGTGACGTCGACATATGTGCCTCCGGGTGTAATCGCCAAGGCGTCGATACACTCGTTGAGTAATGCGGGTATGTGGTACACTTGTTCGCTCATTTTGCAAGGATTGTTGCGGTTTTTGCCCGAAATCAGCGTGTAAAGTTACAAAGAATTCCGCAATAATTTGCAAATGCAAACAGGGTTTTTGTTCACAAATTCTCAAAAAGTTATCAACAACCTCGTTATTTGTCTAATATTCAACTAGTTGTGTGAATTTGTAAAATGAAATAAATTTTCGCTTGTAAACAGATTTTGGCGTTATAGCCATATAAAGTTTCGTTCTAAACCATAAATTCCGCTTCGGCGGTGAACGCTTTCCATGTCAATAGATTACTGAAAAATGGGCCCTATTGATCGCGCTCGATCATAGGACCCATTGTTATCGGTTTTACTAGCTAAATGGTGTTTATTTCTTTGGTGCCACGTAGTCCATGTGGACATTCTCAATATAGAGGTCACCATTTTTGGAAACATTCACGCGCACGAGGTAGTCGCCGGGATTTGGACTGTTACGCTCGCTCATGGAGTCGAGAGTGATGAAGTATACCCCGTTGTAGACTCGCTCCTCATACTTGTGAACGTGTCCGCAGAATACGATGGTTGCGTCCCATTCGTCGAACTGCTTGAGCAGGAAGAATGTCTCCTCGCGCGGGAAAGTGGAAGCGAACTGCATCGAAGAGGGCCTGAAGATGTTGGTGTGGCTGAAGACGTAGGTGTGACGGTAGTGCTCTT
>JBGUHM010000146.1:0-2458 GCA_045112115.1 Sodaliphilus sp.
GCCAGTTCGATGTAGCCACGCTTCTTGCATTGGCTGTTGATGGCAGCACCAGTGGGGTTGGTGATATTCACCCCGTTGAGCCGCAAGGCATACTTGCTCTCGCCATAGAGCTTGAATGAGCCGTCGCCTGTCGTGCCGCTCAAGGTATAGCGCACACCCTTGGCAGTTGACACCACTGTGACGTGGCCGCCGCTGACGGCGACGCTCACGCCCGTCACCTCGCCGCTGACCGTGGCGTCCTGGGTGCCGTTGTAATTGATCTTGATCTCGTTGTCAAACGTGTTGTTCTCAATGTAGTCCTCGTCGCTGGAGTCTATGTTCTCGCTCTCGTTGAGTGCGGTGCTGTCGACTGCTATTGTGAAAGAGGTCAGCTCACCTATAGATGCAGTGGAGCCTCCACTTTGAGAGGAAGGAACCTCGCCGTTCGGGTTGAAATCGGGTTCAAAGGGGGATTCCTCTGCACACGACAGGAGACCTGCGACCAGCAATGCTGTGATTAAATACTTTGTTGTCTTCATCGTTTTGCCCTTTCTTGAAATATATGAGTTAAACCTGAAACAATATGCGCCTATCGGCGGATGTCTATCTATTTAACGTAACAAAATACGATAACAGTGTGTAGCCCTACTGGCTTTTCAATGTACTGCGTCTTTCTTTCAGCGAAACCCGAATCTGGCTCCGTTGACTTTTCGTTCCGTTCCAACCGGGGCAAAGAGAAAGCCACCTTGCTGGGTGCGCTACGGCTCAGCAGGTACGGAACACGTGACCGCCATCGCCCATGTCATAGTCAGACATGAACAGCTCGCCGGCGAAGGCCTTGAAGTCACCTGAGGGAGCAGCGAGAGCAGAACCGAACTTGTTCGTCCTATGCCGAGTCGCGAACGAAGAAGACCGCATGTCAAAAAAGCGGGTGATGTTCTCGGGAACATTGTCGAACATACAAAGCTCATCGGCGAAGTGCTTGAAGTCCTCGACCTCCTGTTTGACATTGCCGCTGCACGAGTCGGTGTTGTACTGCAGGCCGCTGCCGTAGCACACTTCGGCATTGAACATCTGGCAGGTGGCGAGGGTTTGACAAAGGTTTGCTTTCCGCACACCGCCACTGCGTGGCGACTAATGCTGCAAACTTTGTCGAACTAAAGGGTCGTCACTCTCGATGAGGTCGATGATGTGGTACGGCATGTTGTTGTCTGCCCCCCAGGGGACGTAAGACAACGACTTGTCGATGATGGTGGGCACGATGTCCACGTCCTCCTTGAACACCTTGCCGCTGTCGGTCTTGAACGCCGCCGATGCGTTCAAGACGGGAATGGTTTCAACACTATTAAAATTTAACTCCATAATTCTGCGAATTTCTTACCGCAAAATTATGGAGCCAGTTCCGTTGTCTAAAAGACAAGACTTACATCACCACTTGTTGATGTGTATGCGTTGTTTGATGTCGATTTCTTTTTGCTTGGGCAAGAAAGCGTCTTCTGCCGGATAGCCCATTGTAAGAAGGCAGATAAATTCGTAGTCATCGGGGGCATCCACAACCTTCTTGATTTGCTCAGCTTCGTCGGCTACCGGGATGTGGAACACACAACCCAGACCTTCGGCGGTGGCGGCAAGAAGCATGTTCTCTAACGAGCACCATGCCGATGCGAAATAGTTGAGCGAACTCTGTTCTTTGGGTTTCAACAATGGACTTTGTTTCTGTCGATAGAAAGGCAAGATTAACAATCCGCTCTGCACGAGCATCCTTTGCTGCTTTGGCAGTGCATCGGCAAACATCTCCATCTTCTCCTTGTCGCCGGTGTCCTCAACCTCATAAACCAAGAACTTGAAATCTTCCAAGTTTTTTGCTAATGGTGCAATGACTTTGGCAATATTCTCCTTGCCACGTACGACAACAAATTCCAGTTGGCGTAAATGGTCGTTGGTCGGTGCCTTGAAAGCTGACTCGATCACGCGATTTAAAATAACGTCGCTCACCTCTCGGTCGGTGTAGTCACGATAGGTGCGGCGTTTATCAAATACTTCGTATAGTTCCATTAGTTTACACGGATTATGTTACTTTTGAACCGCAAAGATACTAATTTTTTTCAAAGGTACACTGTCATACCATTAATTTCGAACACGCAAACATCCCTCAACTGTCGGATTTGTCCGCTGTTGAGCAGTTTGATTTGCCTTGTTCCCTTATAGAAATTGTAGCGTAGCGGAATGCAATTTCGCCACTCCTGGATCTCCCCACTCTTTATCCAGAGCTTGAGGTCAACCGGGTCTCCGGCCTTGAGCATCCTGCGAAGGGTGCTGATGTGGATTGACTGTGCCATAGGTCTATTGGAATGAGGGGTCAAATTGCTCGGTGAAGATGCGGTCGTGATCCACGGACAGGTAATCTGTCGGCAGATACGTCCGCCTGTCTTGGTACTGGTAGGTGAACTTCACGGTGTTGAGTTCACCGTCCGCGTCG
>JBGUHM010000147.1:0-9966 GCA_045112115.1 Sodaliphilus sp.
TATCTCCAGGCATAGGAGGCAAGATTGTCTCGAAACCATTGTCTACGGGTTTCTCGAATTTAACTCTCAGCTTGGCTCCGCAGTTGCAGCAGGAAATCACTTTCTGCGTCGCGCCGTCGCTGTTGGTTACCATCTGTTTAATACCACATTTCGGGCATTTTACATTTTTCTTTTCCATTTGTTTATTAAGTTCGTTTGTCAGGAAACAGTCTCCGCTGCTTGTAATGGCAACGGAGATGTCTCACTATACCTCAATTATTTCGTCGTTATAATTGTCGTAACCGTCAAAACCAGGGTCCGACGGATCACTGTAATTATCATAACCAGTGTTGTCGTAGTCAACAAGATCCTGCTCCATTTCGATAACGTCGGCGGTGTCTACAGCTTCGGTATCGGCGACACTGATCGCCTCAACTCCATAGGCTTCATCAGCCTCGACATAGTCGCTGTTGGCCGTATCGGCAAAACTTGTGTCAACGTCGGTGTCGACCACAACATCAAAGTCGTTGTTGTTGGTATCGGAGGCTTCAACAACATAGGTGTCATCTACGCCTTGACCGAAATCATTTTCATTGTCGAACGTGGCTGCCGAAGCCTCGGCTTCGCCGCCGTCTCCAATCTCTACCATTGTTGTGATGTCATCAACAGGAATGGGATGGTCTAATTCTAAAATCTCTGAGTCGCTAATCTCGCCGTCGCCGTCGGTATCAACAAGCATCACATCGAAGGTGCCGTCATGGTCCACATCGACAAGCATTGCGTTATTACCTCCCGACTCCATTAAACCAACGGTCATCGCAGCGCCGTCATGGGTCTTTACATCGTTCACTCCTATTACATGGAGTTCGTCGTCGCCGGTGGTGTCGTCAACCATTGTGTCGGAAGTCAAGTCTGATTCAGCGTCGTTCACATAGTCGGGAATATCATCTTGGTTCTCGGCATACTGCTGAGCCATGTCTACTGTAATGGCATTGTTTCCGGTGTGGGGTATCTCCGCGATCTCTTGATCATCGATAGTGCCGTCGTCATTCTGGTCAAAGACGGCATGGTCAAATACTCCGTCGTTGTCGATATCCACAAGCATGCCGCGATGGCCATACTGCTCGAAATAGGCAACTGTTACCGGCTGGCCTTGGTAATCTACATGTTCAACCGATATGATATGCACTGCATCGTCGTTGTCGTTGGTGACATCGGTGTTTACCGGACGTGATGAGTTATGATTGTTATTATCATAATCGCTTTGGTGTGAGCGGCTGTGCTGGGCATGGGTCGTAGCGGCAACATCGTGATGTGTTTCTACATGCACCTCATTATGTACGGTTGTTGTATGAGCAGTGGCGGGCGCATGATAGTCGGTGTCGCCCATCGCGTGGTGTGTAAACTCAGCCTGCTCAGCAGGTGTCATTGCGTTCCACTCGGCCGACGTATATGTACCATACACATTGCCATGCCATACGAAACAACCACCAGGACCCACTTCGGCACGAGCGGCGGCAAATGCTTCGTTAAACGACATGTCGTCGTTCACGCTGCTTGCCTGGGGTATTAGATTATCTGCTTGAACGTCTGTCGCATCCGATGAGGCATCATCATCGCCACCCGTCAATCGATTAATGGCAAATGCGGTTCCAGCGCCGAGAAGCACAGCGCCAGCAATACCGGCTCCCACTATTACGCCTGTCTTGCTCTTCTTTGGCGCGTCATTAATGGGCTGACCCTCAGCAATGGGGGGGGCGGGGATGTCTTTGCTTTGCATCTCGATGCCGTCGTACTTTGTGATATCGTTGTTGTTCATGATTAAATTATTATCTGTTATTAATTCTTTTCCGTCTCAATTATACTGCAAAATTAGTTTCTGATAGCCGTCCTGTCAACATTTTCAAGCCGTTTTATTACCAAATGGCACGTTTGAGTGACGAAATGTCTGTCTCTATAGATTTTTATATCTGTCTCTACTCTTGCAGCACAATCAGAAAAACATTCCGCTCGCTCGACTTTCTTATGTGGAGCGAGCGGTAATGTTTAAATATAAACGAACTTAATAACAGTCTAAAGTCGTGTTAATATAAGAGGCTTATACACCGAAGTCATCTCCACCCATCGAACTGTAATCGTCGCTCGAGGTGTCGGCGTAATCCATGTCAGGAGCTTCATAGCCGGCAGGCTCGGGCTCATAAGGCGCTTCGTAGGTCTCAGGGGCTTCATAGCCTGCGTCAGCCGTATCTTCGCTCACATCGTAAACGTCGGCGCTGTCACTTGATTCGTCGATAGCATCCACAACTCCACCGCTATAGTCCTCATCGGCGTTGTTGACATAGTCATCATAATCAGTAATCTCGCTGTCCTCGGCCGAATCATCATCCTCGGCGTCAATCACATCCTTATCGTCAGAGTCATAGGTCTCGTCGAGGGCGTAGATGTCATCACCGAACTCGCCAGGTTCATCTAATGAAGCGTTGTTCACATAATCGTCGGAATGCGGAAGCGATGTCACATCACTCATAGCGATGGGGTTCTCCAGTGGTACAACCTCGTTGTCATCGATGCTGCCATTGCCGTTGGCATCAGCAACTGCATAGCGGAAGGTGCCGGTATTGTCTGGGTCGACGAGCATAAGTTCGCGCTCGCCCATTCGCACTGTTGCCACATTCATCACATTTCCTTCGTCGTCAGTGATCTGGTGGATGCCGGTAAGCTCAAGCTCGCTGTTGGAGGGCATATCGCCTTGTTCATGATTGTCATCATTTTTGTAGCTGTACAATGGCTCTATGCCGGCTTCCTCGAGGTTGTGCTCAAACTGTGCCACCGAGATAGTATGCTCGCCGTTGGTGTGGAGGTTGTCTATATGAGCGAAATCTCCGCTGTTGTCTACATCGGTGGCGCGGATATCGAACTGGCCGTCGTGGTCAGCGTCAATAAGCATCACTCTGTGGCCATGCTCGTCATACATCAAACCGACAATCACTGGTTGGCCATCGACTTCAGTCTCGATCAGCTGAACATATTCCTCTTGGCTCTGAGGCTCTACATGAGCAGGAGGAGCTTGATGATAAATGTGGGTCTCTGTCACGACTTGAGCTCCAGGTACGTGTTCGGCAACAACCACATCATCTGCGGCTTCAGCCTCGGCTGTGTCTGATTGATGGTTGAACGCGCGGTACAAGCCCCAAGCGGCGGCCGAGCCGATTCCCATGCTTCCTACTATAGCACCAGCGACTCCAAGAGCTCTCATGCCGTTGTTGCCTTTTTCGGCAGCGGCTTCTTCTTCGTTAGGTACTGGAGGCATGTTGGTTGTCTCATAGCTCATGTCGTTGACATTGTTCTCGTTAGCATAATAAGTTTCGTCGTTGTAGTTCATTGCTGTTTTATTTTAATGGTTTATAATTTCTTTTATTGTGGTCTGGAAAACCTTTTATTTCGTTTTGACGTTACAAAATTACAATATTTATTTTATTATTGCAATACTTTTTCAGCGTTTTATGACGAAATGGTAGGTTTTAGTGACGAAATGTGCGGGTGTTTAACTTTTTTTATGGGAATACCCCGCAAAACAGTCAATTCTGATAGTTGTTTCGCGGGGTGGTAAGTTTTTATTTAAGTCTGGTGAAATGTATTCTGACTTAGCAGTGGACTCCGTCTCCGTCCATAACGCCGAAGTCATCAGCCATAGGTTCTGGCTCTTCGTAGCCGTCATCAATAGGCATATCGCACTCCATTGCGCAGTCACTTTCAGTTACAGCTGCTTCATCTTCGTCGGTAGCGACCTCCACTTCTGAATCGTCAAAATCCTCCGAAACAGCAACCATACCGCCATCGTCATAGGTAGCGTCGATACCTGAGTCATCTACCACGACATTGCCGTTATCGAAATCGTCGCTATAGTCATCGGCATGTGGTAATTCTGCGACTTCACTCACCGTTACAGGCTCTTGCATCATTGATATCTCGCTCTCACTGATATTTCCGTCTCCGTCAATATCGTGCGCAATCAAGTCAAACACTCCGTCATTGTCGACGTCAATCATTGCCACTTCTATTCCATCAACTCTCACTCCGGCAATAGTGATTGGGTTGCCATCTTCATCATAGGTTTCATGAATTCCCAGCAACTCGATTCCATCTTCTGCGGGATCTTCTATCTTAGGGCCGTTACCGGCCAACAAATCATGTACAGGCTCACCACTGGCTATCTGGAACTGGGCAACGGTCACAGCATCGGGGCCTTCAGTGGGCAAACTTACAACCTCATTGGAGTCCATTATGTTGTTATGGTTGCTGTCACAGCCGGCACGGTCAAACACTCCGTCGTGGTCAGTGTCAACCATATATACGGTTTCACCGTTAATACGCATCTCCCCTACCACATATTGCTCTCCGTCAATCTGCTCCACATGCGTGCCTACGAATTCAACTTGATCATCGTCACGGGGCGCTGGTGACGGAGTGCTCGGTTTGGGGGCGGTACGATGTTCAATCACAACATGATCCTCGACGACTGTCACAACCTGCTCCTGCTCGGCCTCGACAGGTTCAGATGTGTTTGAGAGGGCCGACCCGTTCTCTTCGCTGGGCCAGATTCTGCTAATTGCATATGCTACTCCGCCGCCCATGAGCATGCTGCCTACGACAGCGGCGGCTATACCTATCGGATGGCTTGTATTGCCGACGGGTTGCTCACTACGGGTGATTTGAGTGGAATCGTCCTTGTTTACACCCTGTGGATTCTGATAGTTGTTCATATCGTTCATTGTTCTTGCAGTGTTTAAGTATTATTATTTTTTTCAATTTGCTTTTATTCTTTTAACACCACAAAAATACAACATGACGCAACTCAACTGCAACTATTTCACGCCATTTATTGCAAAACACTTGTATTTAATTACGAAATAAGCGATTTGAATGACTTTCTTCAAGCATCGCAGAGGCTGTCATAATCGGGTATATCTTTCAAAAATGAGTAACTATTGCTAGCGTAGTCAATCGCGCAACAGTAATGGAGATTGCCATTTGAAACAATCAGATAACGGGCTCGCAGAACCATATTGTAGCGAACAATCTGATCGAATGCCGACTGGGTCAAACGAACCGACGGTGCTTTGTACTCCACAATCGCCAATGGCTCTCCGTGACGGTCGCTCACCAACGTGTCGCAACGGCGACGGATTCCGTTCTGAACAAGCGACACTTCGTTGCCCATGAGTGCCGACGGAAATTTCTTATACTCTATAAGGTAACGAACGAAGTTCTGACGCACCCATTCTTCAGGCGTAAGAGCCACAAATCGATGTCTTAAATCGTCAAAAATAAAAAAATCGTTTTTATCTTTTTTTATATTAAACTGAAAATCAGGCAGATTTAATTTTAGCATAAAAATTTTATTTGCACAGTTCGGAAAAACGTCGTAAATTTACACATTATTTCTCAAACAAATGTAAGTAATGGCAGCAAAAAAGGAAGAATTAACATATTTTTCGCTTATGGGCGATATCAAAGCCCACAACTTTAGTCCTATCTACATTCTTCACGGGGAGGAGGCATACTATATCGACAAATTACAGGAGGCGATAATAGATAACGCCCTCTCTCCCGATCAGCAAGCGTTCAACCTTACCGTAGTATATGGCAGCGATATACCGGAAGCCAAGCCGCTGATTGCAGCGTGCAAACAATATCCGGCTATGTCGAAATACCAGGTCGTGGTAATTCGAGAAGCGCAGAACTTGGGCAAGAACAGCAGGGGCAACGCCGCCGAACTCAACCTATTCAAGTTCTACGCTGAACGGCCTGTGGCTTCAACAATTCTTGTGATTTGTTTTAAAGGTGGCACCATCAAAGCTAAAGAACTCACCGATGCAATAAAAAAGAATAAGACCGGCATAATATACGAAAGCGCTAAGCTTCGTGACGGACGGCCCGTAGAACAAGCCGCAACAGGATATGCCAAGTCGCTCGGATGCATAATCGACGAAAAGAGCGCATCGATGCTCGCCATGAACATCGGCAACGATGTATCAAGGCTTTTCGGTGAGATTGACAAACTCAAATTGCTTGTGGGCGCCGATAATCGCATCACACCGGAATTAATTGAACGAAACATCGGCATAAGCAAAGATTACAACTACTGGGAACTGGAAGATTCAGTGATTCAACGTAATGCCGCCAAAGCTTACCGTATCGTGGACTATTACGAACGCAATCCTAAAAACAACCCTGTTGTGCTCACAGTGAGTATGCTATTCTCGTTCTTCTCCGCAGTGTTGCTGGTGCAAACAGCCAAAGACCGATCACCAGCTGGTCTTATGGCGGCGTGTGGCACCAAGAGCCAATTTCGACTCAGAAAGTTTGAACAAGCATCACGCAACTACTCCAAGCGAGCAGTGGTCAACATCATAAGCGCACTCCGCGAATGTGACGTCAAGAGCAAGGGCATAGGCTCGCGACAGGACGCTTACAGGCTTCTAAAAGAACTGATATACAAAATCATGCATTCATAAAACAACTAGCGCCGCAAATTGTGCGGCGCTTGTTGTTAGAACCTGCGTTTCTTTCTCATCGGTTGAAACGCTTTCACACGATAGTCGCAGTTTACTCGGCCGGCAACTATGTTGTTTAGTTTCGGACGTATTAGCGACTTGCGAATCGGGGATATATGGTCAATGAACACATGTCCCTCAAGATGGTCGTACTCGTGCTGAACAACACGGGCAAGATAGCCTTCTATTATCTCATCATGCTCCTGCCACTGTTCATCGAAATATTTCAAGCGTAAACGGGTGTGACGTTTTACACTTTCATGTATGCCGGGCAAACTCAAACAGCCCTCTTCCCTTACCTCGGTGTCACTCGTCTCGTCAATCTCGATTTCCGGATTGATAAGAACCATACGCTTGTCCTTTAACTCGGGGAAGTCTTTTCCAAGTATATCAACATCGATATAGATGACTTTAACGTTGACACCCACCTGAGGAGCAGCAATGCCTATGCCTTCGCTGTCGTACATGGTGTCCTTCATGTCCTGAATCAGTTTTTCAAGGCCGGGGTAATCTTTCCCGACTGGTTCCGATATCTTTCTGATCACAGGATGACCGTACAAATATATTGGTAGTACCATTTTTAGTTGTATATATAATAGTATTATTTATTTCTGAATTCCATAGAATCGAGATAACTGGTGAGAATGATGGTGGCAGCCACTGAGTCAACTCGCGATTTGTCGCGACGGTCGCTTTTCTTCATGCCGCCGTCAATCATTGATTGATGCGCGATAGTCGAGGTAAAGCGCTCGTCATACATTACCACGTCGATGGTCTCAGGCAGTAGTTTCTTCAGGCGAGCGACAAACGGCTTGATATATTTCATGCTTTCGCTGTACTCGCCGTTTAGCTGGCGTGGCTCACCTATAACTATTGTCTCAACGTCCTCCTTTCCTATATAATCAACAATGTAGTCGAGGAGTCCCGACGTCGGCACCGTGGCAAGGGCGCCTCCAATCAGTTTCAGCTGATCGGTGACAGCAAGCCCCGTGCGCTTCTTGCCGTAGTCAATTGCGAGGATGCGTCCCATCGGCCAATTAGTCGTTCATTGTCAGCAGCAATTCCTCATTGCTACGCGTGCGCTCCATGCGCTCTTTCATAAACTCCATAGCCTCTACAGGACCTAAGTTGCTCAGATAACGACGCAATATCCACATGCGGTTCAAGGTATCCTGCTTGAGCAACAGGTCGTCGCGGCGAGTGCTCGATGCCATAATGTCTACCGACGGGAATATGCGCTTGTTGCTGAGTTTACGGTCGAGTTGCAACTCCATGTTGCCTGTTCCCTTGAACTCCTCGAAAATCACCTCGTCCATCTTCGAGCCGGTCTCAATCAGTGCCGTGGCTATGATGGTCAGACTTCCACCGTTCTCAATATTTCTCGCGGCTCCGAAGAAGCGTTTAGGTCTTTGAAGGGCATTGGCGTCAACACCGCCCGAGAGTATCTTGCCGCTTGCGGGAGCAATGGTGTTGTATGCACGGGCAAGACGCGTAATCGAGTCAAGCAATATTACCACGTCGTGACCGCATTCCACCATGCGTTTAGCTTTCTGGAGCACCAGGTCGGCAATCTTCACATGACGGTCGGCGGGTTCGTCGAATGTCGAGGCAATGACTTCGGCGTTGACACTGCGGGCCATGTCAGTCACCTCCTCCGGACGCTCGTCGATGAGAAGGATTATCATATATGTGTCAGGATGGTTCTCCGAAATCGCATTGGCTATATCTTTCAGCAGCACTGTCTTACCTGTCTTGGGAGGAGCTACAATCAGTCCTCGCTGGCCCTTGCCGATGGGGGCAAACATGTCCACGATGCGCGTTGAGATATTGTTGTCGCGTTTGTTCACCAAATCGAACTTCTCATCAGGGAACAGTGGCACTAAGTGCTCAAATGGAACGCGGTCGCGAACAAACTCTGGTGTGCGGCCGTTGATAAGCCTCACCTGAGACATCGGGAAGTATTTCTCGCCCTCTCGGGGTGGACGAATGGTACATTCCACCACGTCGCCGGTCTTGAGGCCATAGCTCTTTATTTGCTGCTGGTTTACATAGATGTCATCGGGTGATGTGAGATAATTATAATCGCTCGAACGAAGGAATCCGAAACCGTCGGGAATAACCTCAAGCACACCGCTTCCTTGTATGAGTCCGTCAAAGTTGTAAGGGTTGCCGGCATAAGGATTGTCGTTCGGCAATGGTTGCTGCTGGTTGTTCCTGTTTTTCTTATTTTTCTTGTTGTTATTGTTATTGTTGTTCTTATCGGCCTTAGGTTCTTGAATGAGTATCGGGGCCTTAGCAGCGTCGATGGCAGCCTGACGGCGACGCTCCTCAGCGCGACGGGCGGCTTCGGCACGCTCTTCGCGGGAACGAGGCTTGAACGTCGTTCCGCCACCGCCGGTGTTGAAGAACGAGTCGAGGCCCATTCCACCTGGACGCGGTTCGTCAATAGGTGGCGGCAACACATCGGCAACAGGTTGTGGCTCTGGCTCTGCCACGGGCATCTCATCTTGCATTTCTCGTGCCTGCTCGGCAGCAATGATTTCCGCCAGTGGAGGCATAGGCTCGTTGTCGGCGACATCTGCTGTGTGTTCATCAGCAACACGCTCAATGCGCTTGCGGCGTGCACGCTTCTTCGATTCTTCTGTCTCGGGCTTCACTTCAGCGGTCTCTGGCTGGAGCGGCAATTCCGGAGTCATGTCGGCTGCGGCTTTTGCCTTCTCTGCCTTCGGTTTTTTTGGCTCTTCTGTAGCTGCTGCATTCTTGGGCGGGCGACCGCGACGGGCTTTCTTTACAGGAGCGGCCTCAGCGGTTGCTGGCTCGTCTTCATTGGGCGTTTCAGGCTTCGCGGCTTCTTGAGTCTCTTGCTTCTCAGCCTTCTTCTTTCGGCCCGGTTTCTTTTTATCTTCTTCGGCCTTCTCGGCTTTGGCAGGCTTTTCCGATTTGTCCTTGCTGGTTTCGCTCTTGGGCTTGCGACCGCGGCGCTTCGGAGCAGGCTCTGCTTCGGTCGAGCCGTCTACGGCCTGTTTGTCAAGAATCATAAATACCAAGTCTTGCACTGGTGTCGAACTTGTTTTCTTCAACCCCATCGATTTGGCAAGGTCACGCAGTTGCTCTTCTGGCATTGCGTTGAGTTCTGTGATGTTGTACATAAGTGTATTTTAATGGTGGCACTATGGTCACCACGATGTGCGAATGCACAATAAAGTGTTTAAAATAATTGTTTCTTTTTTTGAATTTTGATTTCCTGGCGAATAGAACTAATATTCTTTTGTTTTTCGCTCGTTGGAGAGCGATACGACAGGAAGTGGTCTTGAAATCGACTGCAAAATTAGTGGTTTTTATTGAAATTGCAAAGATTATAGCAAAAAAATCAACCAACAGACGTTTTTTAGCTTCTAATAGCCAAGCATAACATATAGCCGGACATATA
>JBGUHM010000148.1:0-12532 GCA_045112115.1 Sodaliphilus sp.
TGAAATAATTCGCGGATTTTGGGGTGTGCAAAATGCAATAATTCGTCGGTTTCGGGTTTGGCCAGAGTTCCACAATCTGCCTGAAAGTTGAGAAAATCACCTTAAAACTGTGAAGCTATAATAAAAATCACTAACTTTGCGGTTGTAGTAGATTGATTTAAAGAACAAATACTATGGGAAAAAGGTATATTTTGGTTGTAGTGATGGCGCTAATGGTCTGGTCGATGACGCAGGCCGCGCAAGTGAGTGAAACAGCGGCGCGGAGTATTGCCGCACAGTTCATGCAGGAGCGGGGAATGGGTGCGCTGGATGCTGCGAAACCGATGAAGGCACCGCGCCGACAGGCTGTGCAGTCGACGGCAACATCGGACGATGCCGCTTATTACGTGTTCAACGCCAAGCCGGGCAAGGGCTTTGTGATTGTGAGCGGAGACGACCGCACCGAGCCAGTGCTGGGCTACAGCGACCGCGGCAATTTCGATGCCTCCAACGTACCCGAGAACATGCAAGGGTGGCTTGACCAGTATGTGGAGGAAATCGCCATGCTCGATGCCGGCCTCATCAACCTCGACGAGGCTCCGGCCATAGGCGATATCCCCAACTACGTGAGTTCGAGCATCGTGGTGGAGCCGCTGATCGAGACTCACTGGTCACAAAGAGCGCCGTATTATTTCCAGTGTCCGCAGCTCAACTCCAAGTATTGCGTGACGGGTTGTACGGCCACGTCGATGGCACAGATTATGTATTACCACCAGTGGCCTTCGTCCACGAGCCGCTTCATCCCTGCGTATACCACCAAAACCAACAATATAAGCTTGAGTCAGTTGGGAACGACCATTTTCAACTGGAGCGCCATGAGGACCGATTACACCGGCACCGAGACGTCGACCACCGATGCCGCCAACGCTGCCGTGGCCCGGCTGATGCGCTATTGCGGCCAAGCCGTGGAGATGGACTACGGCACGAGCTCGTCGACGGCCTCAGGATACGGCGAGGTGTTTGTCGACTATTTCCGTTACAGTACCAAAGCCCGCAAAGTGAATCGCATCGATTACACCTATTCCCAATGGACCAACATGATTCTGACGGAACTTGCCGCCAACCGACCATTGATTTATTACGGCGGAAAGGCCAGTGGCGCGCACTACTTTGTGTGCGACGGCTATGACGGCAAAGGCTATTATCACATCAACTGGGGGTGGAGCGGTGACAGCGACGGATATTTCCTTCTGACCTCTCTCAACCCTGACGGCGGTGGCACCGGCAGCATAGCGGGCAACAATGGTTATATGCTCAACAACATGATTTTAATAGGTCTGGAGCCAAACACGGTGTCGACCACCGAGATGAACTCGCTCACGCGCTGCTATAACGTGAAAGCCAACGGTGGAACTACGGCCACATACACTCGTAGCAGCTCTTCCGACATGTTTGCCATCAGAATTAGTTCGATGCATATTAACCATGCGCCGGTGTCAAGGACCTACGACATAGGTTGGGGTGTGTACAAGTCCGACGGCCATACGATTGTTCAGCAATACACCACCAATCAAATAAGCAACAAGACGCTTGGAAAGAGTGAAACAACCGAACTCTCCAGTTATGTGAACTTCGGCAAGGACCTGGCCGACGGCACCTACTACATCCGTCCCATCTCACGCGAGAGCGGAAGTTCTACATGGCGGCCCTGCCATTACTCTGGCGCATACTATATTCAGGCTCAAATCAACGGCAACACCCTGAAGCTGACAACAAGCACATTAGGTGACGCAAGCGGTGTGACAGCCTACATTGACTCGTACGGTGTGGTGAAGAAAGTGAACAGGCCGCTGGAAATCTCGGTGACCGCTGTTAACCGCAGCACTAAAGACTATCTGCCGTTCTACCTCTTCGCCAACGACGTGCTGGTGGGCGCCAACTCGCTCAAGGTGTCGAGCGGTTCGAGCGGAACGGTGAAAATCAGTTACACCCCCTCAACATCGGGCACCAACAATCTCAAGGTCACTGCCGATAGTAAAGGTGAAAACGTATACTGCACCGGGTCGGTGGATGTGAGCGCCGCATCGGAGGCCAGCCTGTCGATGACCTACACCGTGCCTGCGGCCAACAGCGACAGACAGGTGGCCGGCACCACTCTGCAGTTTACGACCACCGTCACAAACAATAAGAGCGTGGCCTACAACGACTATATAAAAGCAATAATCTATAAGCGGGATGGGACCAGCAACACCTATATTCATTACAGAGAAATCATGAAGCCTGTCAATATAGCGGGCTCGAAGTCCTCAACACAGTATTTCACTTTCAACGATCTGGAGCCAACACGATATTTAGCGGTTTTCTATTACTACAACTACAATACTGAAACCGAGGCAGCGAAAACCAGCTCCTATCAAGTGGGATACCTCAAGGGCGACCTAAACGACGACGGCAGCGTGAACACGGGCGACGTGAGTACGCTTTACAAGGCTCTGTTGAGCGGCAGCACCGCCAGTAAGTACGACCTCAACGGCGACGGCAGTGTGAACACGGGCGATGTGAGTGCCCTCTACAAAATCGTCCTCGGCAAGTAAAAGCCTGCCGAGGATGGTGTGATTTAGCATCAAACAATCACTGATATTGTGTTTTAACTAATTGATATTTGTCAAACTCAAATTCAAACATATAATGATGAAAACTTTTCCATTGCTCCAGTCGCAGCTGGGAGTATTTTACGACTGTTTGAAATATCCGAAAGTGATGCAGTACAATGTCCCGAGCATCACCCCATTAAGCGACGGTGTGGACTTTAACCGCATTGAAGCGGCGTTTCAAGCGATTTTCGCCGCTCGTAAGGTTTTGCGATTGAGGTTCCTTATCGACGACCAAGGCGAGCCACGACAATTTGTGGATGATAATAAGAAACTTGTCGTTTTGCGACGCGAAATGGCTGATGAGGAGTTCCACCACTATGCCCACAGCGGATTCTGCCGTCCCTTCGATATCATGGGGCCCGAACCGTTGTTGCGTGTGGAGCTGATCACTACGGAATCAGGCCGATTTATGCTCATGGATATTCATCATTTGGTAACTGACGGCACAAGTTACCTCACGCTCTTCCCGCAGCGCGACCTGCCGTTGGCCTACGATGGCAAACCGCTTCCCGAGGAGGAGTACGGCATGTTGGATGCGGCCGTCGACGAATATGCTCGCCTGGGCGACGAGGATTATCAGAAGTCCAAGTCGGTGATGACGTCACGCTATGCGGGCATCGACCTTGCCACGCTGTCGTCACGTCCCGAGAACCCTGTCGGCGAAATGGCTCAGGAGTCGTCCTACATCTCCCGCGCCACTGTCGATGGTTGGTGCAAGGATAACGGATTTTCGGCTTATCAGCTGTTTCAGGCGGCGTTCAGCTACGTTCTTTCGAGACTGCTGCGAGAGGACAAGGTGGCCTACACCACTGTCTATCATGGTCGTCGCGACTCTCGCGTTAAACAAGCCTACGGCATGTTTGTCCGCACTATTCCGTTCATGATGGAAATCAAGAAGGAACAGACCGTCCGCGAATATATCGCCGCTGTCCACAGCGAGATCAAGTCAACGTTGGCTGAGTTGGCCTATCCCTTCACCCATTTCTGCCGCGACCTGGGTGTGCAGCCTGGAATCTCGTTCAATTTCTCGGCCCTGCCCGGTTGGGAGGAAGCTTACTATTTCGGTTCCGAGCATTGTCCTCTTGTGGAGCAGGACCGCGGAGATGTGTTCTACGATATGCTGGTCCACATCTTCCTCGCCGGTGAGAACTACGACATACGCATAGAGTCAAGTCTGGCGATGAACAGTCGCAAGTCGATGCGAACGATGGCCGATGCCGTCAAGTCGACAATGAATAATATGATGGCCAATCTCGACAGCGACATCAACAGCATTGCCATAGTAAGCGACGAGCAGGCGGCGAGCCTCATCAAACTGGGTGCCGGCAAGGACATCGAGGTGGATTTGAGCAAGACATTCGCGAATCTCTTCACCGAGCAAGCCCAGCGCACACCCGACGCTCCGGCAGTGGTGGATAAGGATAGCCAGCTGACGTATAAAGAGATGGACGGCTATGCCAATGCTTTGGCCCGTCGTCTTATCGACCACGGCGTGGAACGCAACGATTTCGTGTGCGTAATGCTTGACCGCACCAAGGAGTTCCCGCTGGCCGTGCTTGCCATCCATAAGGCCGGAGCCGCTTACACACCACTCGATTTCGAGTATCCCAATGAGCGGTTGAGCTATATGCTCGAGAACTCTGAATCAAAGATTCTTATCACCTCCCATGATGTTCTCGCCGCCAAACAGGCTGAGGGAGACTTTGAATTAGGTGCTGCGAAAGTCTTTTTCATCGACGACTTCATGGCCGATGCCGATCTTACCACCGCCGTGCCTATTGACCGCTCACATCCCGATGGGCTCGCATATATGATTTACACCTCAGGATCGACTGGCAAACCCAAGGGAGCGATGCTGCACCAGGCCGGACTGCGCAACTTCATTGCTGTGGTCATCGACATGGAGCAGCTTACTGCTGCCGACCGTATCAGCAGTCACCGCTCGTTCTCGTTCGACGCCCACATCGAGGATATGTATCCCGTGCTTACTCTTGGCGGCTCGTTCCATGTCATGCCCACCGAAATCCGCAAGGATCTCGCCGCCATCAGGCAATTCCTCATAGACCACCGCATCACCGGCGGTGGATACTCGACTGCGATGACTGGGCTGTTGCTCAACACCTTCGACGACCTCCCCATTCGTTTCACCACTGGCGGTGGCGAGAAAATGGACGGTGTTTACAGCGACCATATCGAAATCATTAATGTGTACGGCCCCACCGAGTGTACCGACGACACGTCGTATTACAGTATCGCTCCCGGACGTAGAGTGGAGAATATTCCCATCGGCGAGAGTGTCGCAAACAACTGGAACTTCATTGTTGACACCGTCGGAAACCTCGTGCCGCAAGGTGTGGCGGGCGAATTATGCTTTGCCGGCATACAAGTGGGACGTGGATACTGGCGATTGCCAGAGCGCACCGCCAAGTCGTTTGTCGATTGTCCGTTCGTGACGACCGACCGTTGGGGGCGTCCCGTGAGAATGTACCATACCGGCGACTTGTGCCGCTGGAACGACGATGGACAAATCGAATACCTCGGACGCATCGACACTCAGGTGAAACTGCGTGGTTTCCGCATCGAATTGGGCGAGATTGAGAGCAAGGCGCTCAACATCGACGGCATCAGGCAGGCTGCCGCCGAGGTGCGCAAGGTAACGGGAAATGAGCATTTGGTGCTGTACTACACTGTCGACAAAGACTCTGATATCACCGAGGAGGATATTCGCTCGTCGCTTGCGGCCTCGTCGCTCGCCGAGTATATGGTGCCTGACGCCTACATGCTCATGGATGCCATGCCCATGACACCCAACGGCAAAATCAACCGCAAGGCACTGCCTGTTCCCGAACTGAAGCGCAGCATCGATTTTGTGGAGCCGGAAGGCGAGATGGAACAGTTGTTCGCACGCATCTTCTCCGATGTGCTCAAGATTGAGCAGGTGGGCGCGCTTGACGATTTCTTTGAGATAGGCGGTACCAGTATCAACGCCATCAAGGTGATTGTCGAGGCGAGCAAGCAAAATGTGCAGATTGTCTTCAACGACCTCTTTAACCAGAAGACCCCGAGGGCCCTCGCCGCCTTTGTGGAGCAGAAACAGTCGCAAGCGCCAGTTGTCAAATTGGTCGCGGACTCAAAGCCCGCCGACACCCCGGAATCGTCCCGCTATGCTTCCTACAAGCCAATACTTAAAGGAAATTCAATTGACGCCTTCCGCGAAGGCGAGAAGCAGCCGATAGGCGACGTGTTGCTTACCGGAGCCACGGGTTACCTGGGCATCCATGTTCTCAACGAGTTGCTCTCGCGTTACGACGGTCACATTATCTGTCCGTTGCGTGGCAAGTCGGACGAGGATGCGAAGAGCCGTCTAAAGACCCTCTTCTTCTATTATTTCGGCGGCAGCGAGGAATTCCATAAGATTGATGGTCGTGTGAGTGCCATCGCCGCCGAGGTCACCAAACCCGATGCTCTTGACGGCATCAATCGCCAGGGGCTGACAGTCGTCAACTGTGTGGCGAATGTCAAACACTTCTCGGCCGGCAACGACATCGAGATGGTCAATATTGAGTCGGTGAAAAACCTCATCGCATTCTGCCAGCGCACCAACTCTCGACTGATTCACATTTCGACGACGAGCATCGCCGGATTGAGTATCGACGGTGTTCCGGGTCCTGATGTGAAACTCACGGAGCAAGACCTTTGGCTGGGCCAGAACATCGACGAGAACAAATATGTGTATTCGAAGTTCGTTGCCGAGGATATAGTGCTCGACGCCATCTCCCACCACGGGCTTAATGCCAAAATCATGCGTGTGGGCAATCTTTCGGCACGACAACGTGACGGCGAGTTCCAGATTAATTTCCAGACCAACAATTTCCTTGCCATGCTACGAGCCTACGTAGTCATTGGTATGGTTCCGTACGAGGCCCTGAACAACGTCTTCGAGTTCTCGCCCGTCGACGAGGTGGCGCGCGCCATAATGCTGCTGGCAACCACTCCGCGCGAGTGCGTCGTATTCCATCCCTACAACATTCACCGTCAATATCTTGCCGACATCCTCAACGGTTTTGCCGATGCCGGTATTAAGTTGCGGCGCGTTGAGACCGAGGAGTTCCAGCAAGCGCTCGAACGCATGACTGAGAACCCCGACCTGGTAACACTGCTACGTCCGCTTATGGCATACAACCTGAGCAGCAACCACGATATGCGATGGATAAAGGCGACCAACGAATACACCTCCCAAGTGCTTTACCGCTTCGGCTTCCAGTGGCCACCTACCGCCACGCGGTATGTACACCGTTTCGTTGACACCATCGTCGGCTTCGACTATTTCACGGTGTGATGTCGACGGGTTTGCCGTTGTAGCCTATGGGGCGTTCGACACACTCGGCCTGGCCGTGGCTCGTCCAAATCCATGGCGTGAAGCCGAAGACGTCTTTAAGCTGTTCCACCTCTTGAACGGCCTCGTGGCGGGTATAATGGACGCCGGAGCACATCCGGTAGACCGTCTTGCCGTTTTTCTTGGCCTTGAACGCCGGCGAACAGTCGATGCCGTCGGGCATGTTGAAGCGCGCTTTCTTCATCTCGTCGAGGTCGAAGTAGGACCCTATCACCACGTAGTAGACGGTGCGCTTCGCGTTGGCGTTGGGCACGCGCTCGCCGTCACGGTCGCCCGAGACGTATAGGGCGTTGACGTAGCCCGTGATGTCGCCGTAAGTCACTTTGTACCATATGCCACTGCTGTTGAGGGCGTCGACAAACGCTCCGGCGCCGCCGGTGAGCAGCTCGCCCACGATGGGAGCTTCGGCCGACGGGCTTTGGCGGATATTCACTTTGCCGTCGGCGGCAACCGAGTAGACGATGTTCTCGTCCATGTCGTCATTGTCCTGCGCGCGGCACGGAGTGGCATATATCGCTGCAAGCGCGACGAGGCTCATGAGCAAGCCTTTCGAAAAAATACTCTTTAGTTTCATATCTTTACAGTTTAAATTGATTTCCGCTTGCAAAGATAATACATTTTCAAATGCAAAGCAATAGAACAGCGCAAAATCCTGCGTCCTGACCGAAGGCCAGCCCCTTATATATATTTTATCGCCATGAGGCCGAATCGCTTAATTTTGAGATAATATATTGGTTTTAAATGTTTTATGGGTTTATTCGCTATTTTGGCGATTTTTTGCTCTGCGGGCCTATTGCAGAAATTAAGCGGTTTTTCGGGCTGTTTGAGCCTCTAATTCATAACTTTTTACTAATTTTGCGGGCTGAAACCGAAAGAAAATTCAAAATTTGCAATATATATGGGATTTAACGACTTTTTGAAATCGCTGTTCGGAAACAAGAGCGAGAGGGACTTGAAGAAACTCATGCCCATCGTGAAGAAAATTCAGGAGGTATATCCTGAGATTGAACAGCTCAGTGACGACCAGTTGCGTCAGCGCACCGCCGACATTCGCCAAGAGATCCAGGACGCTGTGCAGCCTCAGCGCGACCGCATAGCCGAAATCAAGCAGCAGATCGAGGCCATGGACTACGAGATGCGCGACCCCTACTGGAAGGAGATTGACAAAATCGAGGAGCAGATTATCGAGGTGATCGAGGAGAAACTCAACGAGGTGTTGCCGGTGGTGTTCGCCATCGTCAAGGACACCGCCCGCCGTTTCGCCCAAAACGAGACCATTGAGGTGACAGCCACCGACTTCGACCGCCAGCTGGCAGCCGAAGGCAAGGACTTTGTGAGTATCGACGGCGACACCGCCATCTACTACAACCACTGGGTGGCTGGCGGCAACGAGATGACCTGGGATATGATTCACTACGACGTGCAGCTCATCGGCGGCTCGGTACTGCACCAGGGTAAGATTGCCGAGATGGCCACCGGTGAGGGTAAGACCCTCGTGGCAACGCTGCCGGTGTTCCTTAACGCCCTGTCGGGCTACGGTGTGCATGTGGTGACCGTGAACGACTATCTGGCCAAGCGTGACTCGGAGTGGATGGGCCCGCTTTATATGTTCCACGGCTTGAGCGTGGCGTGTATCGACAAGACCCGCCCCAACAGTCAGGAACGCCGCGACGCCTACAACTGCGACATCACCTTCGGCACCAATGCCGAGTTCGGTTTCGACTACCTTCGCGACAACATGGCGATGGACCCCGAGGACTGCGTGCAGCGCTCCCACCACTACGCCATCGTCGACGAGGTGGACTCGGTGCTTATCGACGACGCCCGTACGCCGTTGATTATCAGCGGTCCGGTGCCCAAGGGCGAGGACCAGATGTTTAACGACTACAAGCCCAACGTCGAGCGCGTATACCGCGCCCAGCGCGAGCTCGTCAACCGCCTGCTGGCCGACGCCCGTCCGCTGATGCGCAGCGGCGACCCGGAGAAGGTGAAAGAGGGCTCGTTGCTGCTCTACCGCGCATTCAAGGGCCTGCCCAAGCACAAGCCGGTAATCAAATTCCTCAGCGAGGAAGGCATCAAGCAGACCATGCTCAAGACTGAGGCCTTCTACATGCAGGACAACAACCGCGAGATGCACATCGTCACCGACCCGTTGTACTTCATCATCGACGAGAAAGTGAACACCGTTGAGCTTACCGACAAGGGTATCGACGTGCTGACCCAGGGTACTGACGACCCGACGTTCTTCGTGCTGCCCGACATCGCCAGCGAGCTCTCGGCGGTGACCAACGAGCCAATCAGCGAGGAAGAGAAAGTGGCGAAGAAAGACGAACTGCTGCAGAACTACTCGGTGAAAGCCGAGCGCGTGCACACCGTCACCCAGCTGCTCAAGGCCTACACCTTGTTCAACCTCAACGAGGAGTATATCGTCACCGAGGACGGAAAGGTGAAAATCGTCGACGAGCAGACGGGCCGTATCATGGAAGGCCGCCGCTACAGCGACGGTCTGCACCAGGCCATCGAGGCCAAGGAAGGCGTGAAAGTGGAGGCTGCCACACAGACCTTCGCCACCATCACCCTGCAGAACTACTTCCGTATGTACCACAAGCTTGCGGGTATGACCGGTACCGCTATGACCGAGGCCGGCGAGTTCTACGAAATCTACAAGCTCGACGTTGTGAACATCCCCACCAACCGCCCGGTAATCCGCAACGACCAACCCGACCGCGTCTACAAGACCGAGAAGGAGAAGTTCAACGCCGTGATCGCCGAGGTGGAGAAGATGCGCGACCAGGGACGGCCGGTGCTCGTGGGTACCACCAGCGTCGAGATTTCGGAGATGCTCAGCCGCATGCTGCGGTTGCGCCACATCGACCACCAGGTGCTTAACGCCAAGCTGCACCAGAAGGAGGCCGACATCGTGGCACAGGCCGGACGTCAGGTTGAAGGCAAGGGTGTCGTCACTATCGCCACCAACATGGCCGGTCGTGGTACCGATATCAAGCTGTCGCCCGAGGTGAAAGCCGCCGGCGGTCTGGCAATTATCGGCACCGAGCGTCACGAGTCGCGCCGTGTCGACAACCAGCTGCGCGGTCGTGCCGGACGTCAGGGCGACCCGGGTTCGAGTGTCTTCTTTGTCTCGTTCGAGGACAAGGTGATGCGTCTGTTCGCTTCGGAGCGCGTGGTGAAGCTGCTCGACCGCCTCGGCCTCAAGGATGGCGAGGCCATCGAGAGCAACATGGTGACCAAGAGCATCGAGAACGCACAGAAGCGCGTTGAGGAGAACAACTTCGGTATCCGTAAGCACACCGTCGAATACGACGACGTGATGAACGCCCAGCGTAAGGGTATCTACAACCGCCGCCGTCACGCACTGCTCGGCGAGCGCATCGGCACCGACATCATCGACACGCTCTACAACTCGGTCGACGACATCGTGGCACGCTTCGGCAAGGACGACTATCAGGACTTCAAACTCGAGGCGATGAAGACCTTCGCACTCGAGCCCAATATCGACGAGAAGACCTACCGCTCGGCCGACGACAACAAAATCGTGGACATGCTCTACGAGCAGGTGCTCGAGGCGTTCCACCGTAAGACTGCGCGTCTGAGCGAGGTGGCCAACCCCGTGATTCGCAACATCGTCGAGCAGATGGAGCAGCAGGGTCAGGAAGTGAAGGGACTCATTCGCGTGCCCATCACCGACGGCCGACGCACCTTCGGCATCGTGGTCGACATCAAGAAGGCCTACGACACCGAGTGCAAGTCGCTCCAGAAGGACTGGCAGAAAGACGTTCTGCTGCTTACCATCGACGAGAGCTGGAAGGAGCACCTGCGCGAGATGGACCAGTTGCGGCAGAGTGTGCAGAACGCCAGCTACGAGCAGAAAGACCCGCTCGTGATTTACAAGGTGGAGGCGTTCAACATGTTCAAGGGCATGCTCTCGGCCATGAACAACAAGGCCATCTCAATCCTGATGCGCGGACAGATTCCCGTGGCACCCGACGAGCCCACACAGGCACGCGGCGGCGTGCAGGCGGCCGCACCACGGCGCCGTCAGCAGCAACAGTACCGCGAGAACCGCGGCGAGGACGCGCTGGCCAAGGCTCGCGAGGAGCAGCGCCAGGTAGGCGCCAACGCATCGCGCGCCGCTCAGCGGCCCACTCAGCCCATCGTCGTGGGACCGAAAGTGGGACGAAACGACCCGTGTCCTTGCGGCAGTGGCAAGAAATACAAGAACTGCCACGGCCGTAACGCCGGCGAATAAAGCACTACGGCAACCTTGGCGGCGGGGTGGACGCTACCACTCCGCCGCAGGGACGCCCGCCAACTTAAACCAGACGAAATGTCGAACTTGAAGGAAATACACGAATATCTGGCAGAGCATCTGCAACGGATGAACGGGTTCATCAAGGAAAACCTGCAAAGCGACAGCGACCTGATGAACGCCATCGTCGACAACTACCTGCAACGAAGCGGCAAGCAGCTGCGGCCCATCATGGTGCTGCTCAGCGCCAACCTCAAAGGACAGATTACCGACCGGGCCCTATACGCCGGAGCGGCCATCGAGATGCTGCACAACGCCTCGCTCATCCACGACGACGTGATCGACCAGAGCCGTCAGCGCCGTGGCGTCGACACCATCAACCATGTGTGGAACAACCACGTCGCCGTGCTCGTTGGCGACTTCTTCGTCAGCCGGGCGCTCATCTGCGGACTCAAGTCCGACACACCCATCATGGAGGTGCTCGCCCAACTCGGTGCCGACCTCTCGCTCGGCGAAGAAACCCAGTTAGACACCGGCCGCAACCACACCATCACCGAGGACAACTACTTCGCCATCATCTCGAAGAAAACAGCCTCGCTGTTCACCAGCTGCGTGGAGGTGGGAGCGATGGCATCCACGGTGCCCATGACAGCCCGCGAACTCGAGGCCATCAAGCGTTACGCCCACATGCTCGGACTCTGCTTCCAGATCAAGGACGACACCTTCGACTATTTCAACGACGACGTGGTGGGCAAGCCCACCGGCAACGACCTCAGGGAAGGGAAAATCACACTGCCGCTGATCCACGCGCTGTCGCTCGTCGACAACCCGAAACACGAGCAGATGCTCGCGCTGGTGAACAAAACACTGCTCACGGCCAACGAGATTGAGACCCTCGTCGCCTGGGCCATCGACTGCGGCGGCATCGACTACGCCTACAGCACGATGGAGAACCTGCGCGCGCAGGCAAGCGAAATCCTCTCGCGCGAGTTCGCACCCAGCCCGGTGACCGAGATGCTCGACAACATCTTCGCCTACATCATCGCGCGAAAGATGTGACAAACAACGCGACAAAACCTGCGTAAAAGCAAAAAATCGCGCAAATTGTTGCACAGTTAAAAAACTTGACGTACCTTTGCACCGCTTTTACGAGCCCAGATGGCGGAATCGGTAGACGCGCTGGTCTCAAACACCAGTGGGGTAACACCCGTGCCGGTTCGACCCCGGCTCTGGGTA
>JBGUHM010000149.1:0-12637 GCA_045112115.1 Sodaliphilus sp.
CGGGCGCCGCCCGTCACGCTGTGGTACTGGTCGTCGAGACCGCTGTAGACGTCGGAAGTCTGGTTGCTCAATGCGTAGTTGTACCAGAACGAAATAGTGCTGCCTGGCCATACGGCGTTGCCCACCGAGAATGAGTAGGAACCGCTGTACCAGGTGTCATCGTCGTTGTCGCCGTTGAAGTAGCTCTCGTCGGCAAGGTAATTGTCCTCGAAGGTGGCCTCGACGGCGTCGCCGCGAACAATCACGGCGCTCTTGAGGTTCACTTCCTGACCGTCGGCACTGGTGACTTTCACGCGGTAACCGTAGGTGTACTCTGGATTGACGCTGAGTGTTGCCTCATTGCCTACCACATTGTTCATCTGGTCACGCCACTCGAAGGTGTACGGCTCGTCGCCGCCCGTCGGGGTGACGGTAAGCGTTGCGTTCTCACCGGCGTCGATGGTGACGGGTTGAGAGACGGTGGCAGCGAGTTCGGTGATGTGGCGCTCGGTGGTGAACGGTTGGGTAACCACGACATCGCTCTGGGTGTCGAGGTCATTGACCATCATCATGTAGGCCACATACTGCGTGCTGGGCTCGAGGTCGCTGAAAGCAGTCTCGGCCTCAGTGTCGGCCATGACGTTCACGGGCGTGGTGGCCAGCAGGTCGTCGGCGCTCACTTCCATTACACGGCGTGCACCACCGGGTTCGGGTGCCTCATATTTCTCAATCTTGCTGTACAGTTTGCCGTCAACGTTCCACTTCGACACTACGGTTGCTGAGCAGTCGGTCACGTCTTTCACCTGCGGATAGCCTTCTGCCATCTCAGGCTTGGTGTCCACAACTTCCGCAAACTCGTAAGCGCCCAATGTGGGATGCTCGCTGTCGCGGGCCACGCCGTCGGCATCGACGGTGAGCCATGCCAGCGGAGTGGCTACATTCAAGTTGCCGGCCTCCATGAGGTGCAGATTGGTCTCACCCACGAACACGGCCTGCTCGGCGATGGTGGCGTCGACGTTGTCGAGGGCATTGAATGCGTCAATGTCGGTATCGGCCTTAATGTTTCCGCCGGTAGCATAGAACGCGTTGTTGTTGAACGTCGCATTGCTGAACCAACGGTCGCCGACGAACAGCACGGGCGAACTGGTGGTGAGGTTCTGGAACAGGTTGTTCTGCAGATTGATGCCAGTATAGTCACCCGAGGAGGAATTGCTGGTGTAGAAGGCGTAACCGCCCGAGCCACCCATGCGAACGGTATTGTTCACGACGTCGATATATTTGTCGGTAGGCTCAAGCTGGATACCTGTAGAACTCGTGCTCGGGCCGTTGGTAACCGAAACAACGTTGTTGTAGACACGTATCGGCGAAGCCTCGGTGCCGTAGCAGTTGTCGCGCACGTTGATACCGCCGCTGTAGTAACTGGTCTCGCTGGTGACCTTGTTGTTGCTGATCACAGTCGCACCACGAACACGCATGGCGTCGATACCCCAGTAACCGGTTTTCTGTACTTTCGACTGGTAGATGGTGTTGTTGTCGATCACAGCGTCGTCCTCGGGATTCACGTAGATACCCTTCGAACCAGCCTCATTGATGGTGTTGCCACGCACCACAAGACCTTTCTCACGGCTGAGAGCGACATAACTTGTGCCACCCACATTGAGGCCCATATAACCGCCGTCGAGCAGGTTGTTCTCGAAGGTGGCATAGTCGTTGTTGCGTCCCTCTTCGTTCACGGGCGATGCCTGCACCAGGTTGATGCCGCTGTAACCGCTGGTTACCGGGTCGGCCTTCACGTGGCAGTCGCGCAGTGTGAAGTGGTGGCTGCGGTCGTAGATTTGCACGGCATAGTTGTAGGTCGACTGTGCCGTGGGCTGGAATGTCATCTTCTCGATGGTCACATACGGCGTGTTCTCTACGAACACCATACCCTTCCTATAAGCTGTCGAGCCTGGCATGTTTTCGGTCTGACCCGAACCGGTCACAATCACCTTGTCGCGGTCGCCGCTCAGACTGGTGAATGTAATGTGGGCCATCTCGCCGGCACCGGGTACGGAACCGAACCAGACGTTCTCGGCGTAGGTGCCGTCTTCCACCTGGAAGGTCACATCGCCTTCCACACCGCCGGCGAGAGCCGCAGTGGCCTCGGCGAAGTTGGCAAAGGTGGCGTTGCTGCTTGCACCTATAATATAATTACCCTTGAGTCCGGCCTTGATGTTGCGTGCGGCGGCTGTGGCGGTGACAGCGATGTCGCCCACAGCTGTAACGTTGGCGGCCACGGTGTTGCCCACGGTGGCGTCATCGGCCAGGTCGTAAGTCAGCCACAGGTAGTAGTCGCCGTTCTCGGTGATGCTCAACGGCTCGTCGAAGGTGACGGTGTTGTCGCCAGCCGAAACGGTTGCAGCGCCAAGCAGGTTGTCGGTAGAGAAAATGCTTTTGTGACCCGTGCAATACACCTTTGCGGCGGCGATGTCGCTCACGCTGGCAGTGCCATCGGTGGTGAAGGTCACAGAGCCGATATTAATTGGTTCTTTGTCGCCGCTCACGACAACCTTCAGTTGTTGCATCGTGTTGGCGTAAGTGCCGCGGAGCACCTCGTCGGTGGTGTTGGCCACCTCAACATCGTCGACCATGAACGGGGTCTTCTCGTGCAGACGGATCTCAATCTCCCATCCGGCAAGCGTAGTAGCGGTGGTGTTGGCCTCGAAGTTCACGGTAATGCAACCGTCCTCAGCCTTGCGCACGAGATTGGCCGGACCGGTCTGTGTCGTGTATCCGGTCACATTACCCAACTTCTTGTCGTCGTTTATTTCACGGCCGCTGTAAATCATCATCTTGCCCGAGCCAATCGAGAACTGGTTGGACTTGACAATCTCCACGGCGCAGTTCTCACGTCCGGGTACGAAAATCACGGTGCCCTTGAAGCCCTTGGTGATGTTGGCGTCCTTGCCACCGTCGTCGTAGAACAGCAACGGCTCAATCACGGTAACCTCCTGGCTGCCGCTCTGAATCACGTAGATGTATTTCACCGTGCGCGAGCCTTCGGGATCGCCATTGGCCACAGCATCGGTGACATTGTTGGCATCGGTGAGCGAGACGAGTGCGGCGTCGATAACGGCGTCGGCGGCTGCGTCGGCCTTCACGTCGGCAGTCATCCAGAAGTAGTTCATGCCATCGGCAAGAGCGCGTTCACCAGTTATGGTGACGTCGCTCGAGGAAGGATTCTCCACAGAGCCGAAGGGCACTGCACTCTCTCGGTCGTTCACATTATTATAATATATAGAGACTTTCGACAGGTTGTCCTGCGAGTCTTTCAGGTTGAGGTTCACGCCGGTGACAGTCTTGAGCGAGAGCGTGCCCTCGGTCTCTACCTGGAAGTCAATCAGTGCGGCGTCGGCCGTACCCACGCCTACTTCCGAACTGCTGGTCTGGTTCACCACGATGTTTTTGATGGTCATGTCGTGGTTGACAAACGGTGTCACGGTAGCCGTCCAGCCTGTGCCAGCATAAGGGCTTGATGTGGTCTTTGGGTTGAAACGGATGGTCATCGAGCCGTCGGCGGCCGTCGAGCGAATCTTGCGGCCAGGACCAACATTGGCATCGGCTGCATCCTGCAGTTGCCAAAGAATGTTGGCGGTGTTCACCTCGGTGCCACTGTAGATCTCAAACACAGCCTTCGTGCCGTAGCTCGAACTTGCATAGTACACATCAAATGCCGAGAAGTCGATTTCGCATACCGAGTTCTCTACCTTCGGGGTGAAGGTGACGATGTAGTCGGTGTTCTCGCACTCATATTTGCCGCTGTAGCCTTCGGTGTTGGTAAAGGTCCACGGGCCGTAAATGTCATGCGAGTGGCTACCCTGGGTGGCGCGACAGAGGTTATAGACAGCACGCTCAGCCAACAAGGCACTCGTCGGAGGCACGGTAGCATCACCCACAGTGGCGGTTGCTAGCGAAATGTCCACCACGTCGCTGGTGTTGGCAGTATTGGCGATGTCGAGCACCACGGCGAAGAAATTGTGGCCCTCAATGAGTTCCTGGTTGCCGCTAATAGAGAAATTGTTGGCAGTCACCGCCACCTCGCCGAATAGGTTTGTCGTAGCGAAGGTGTTCTTTTTGCCCAAGTAATAGGCACGGGCAGCAACGATGTTCTTTGTATCATAGGTGTTCAGGTAGAGTGCCGTGAGCGACAGCTGGTTGCTGGTGTTGTCGGTCTGCACGTCGACAACGAGCATGCGCGCATTGGTGTCGCCAGCCGAGACGGTCTTCGAAGTCTCACTGTCGGCCTCGGCAACCACAGCCTCAAGGGTCATGTCGCCTGGCAGGAACTGGCTTACGGTAGCCTCCCAGCCGCTCTTGGGATAGCCTGCAGTGCTCTTGAAATAGACGGTCATCGAACCGTCGGCGGCCGTCGACTTGACGATTTCGGCCTCGTCGAGCAACGTGGTGATGAGGTTCGCCTCGTTCACCTCTCGGCCGTTGTAGAATTTGAACACATCGTTGTAACCCTCAATAGTCGAGGTGTTGAACAGGTCGAGTTTGCTGAAGTCGACCTTAATCGACTGGCCCTCGGTGGCGGGGACGAAGGTGATTTGCCCCTCGAAACCCTGGGTAACGTTGGCGTCCTTGCCGCCGTCGTCATAGAACAGATAAGGAATGTCGCCTACGGTAATGGTCTGTGGCGTACTGCCGATAAGGACGATAGCAGGTTTGGCGACCTGAACAGGAGTACCGGCGGTGAACGGAGTCACACCATCGGGTTGGCCGGCGGTAATCACTTTTGTGATTTCCACTTGGGCCTTGGAACCTACGGCGGCACTTCCCTGGAAGTCGCCGGCGATGGAGAACAGGTTCTCACCCTCGCTCAGCGTCTCGTTGAGGGCGAAGGTGTAGTTTTCGCCGTCGGCCGTAACGCCGCTTTGAATCGAGTTGTCGCCCTTGAAGTTGGCTTTCGAGCCTTTGTACAGACGCAAATCCAGCGGATTGACCGCTCCCTCGTCACCAGTCACGCGGAAGGTGATTCCAGTCACGTTGTCAGCGTTCATGATTCCGCTGGCAGTCACCGCTGCAGTGGCAAAATTCACGTTTGCCGTGGCATCGGGATTGGCAACCACATTGTCGTAGTTGCTGGAAGCGCCAGTGACGGTCATGTTTTCCAAAGTGACGCATTTCACAGTGGCTTTCCAACCTTCACAAGCCTTGGCATATTTGTAAAGGTATCCCACTGAGATGATACCGGTGCCGTCGGTGCCGGTATAAGTAAGGTTGGTGTAAGTACCGTCGAGTTTTTCCAAGACAGTACCTGATGGCAGTGTGCTTGATGTAGTCACACCGCTGGTGGTCGTGGCATAGGTGAAAGTGTTGTCGGCATCCGGATCGCCAGCATATACGTTGACGTAAGCCGGATAGTAGTTGCCGTCGTTGCGGATATCCAAACGCTCGAATGTAATTTGGATAGCCATGCCCTCGGCGGGCTTGAACACCGTCAACGAATGAGCATTGTTGCTGGTCGACGATGAGATACCCTCAAAACCCTTCGGGTCGTAGAACGTAACTGTCTCGTCGGCGCCCACCTCAATCACCTGTTTGCCAAACTGCAGTTGCCTCACTACTGTCTGAGCGGTGGCGGTATGAGATGCCATTGCCGCAAACAGAAGCAACATTGGAATGAAAATCAGTTTAAAGTGCCTCATTGTTTTATAAATAATTAATGTATAAAATAAAAACTCGTTCCGCAGCATAGAGGCCGTAGCGAAACGAACGATGACAATGAGGACCAATGTTAATAAAATTGGGGCCGACGCAATAAAACGCAAATAGCCGCCAAGGGTCGCTGTGTCAACTGGGCTCTGATTCCGCGAAAGCCTCGTAACATCGTACACTTGGCAGGTCTTCTGACTCGTCTCTTTCCCGATCAGTTCCAAGCCTTCCCATCGCCCACAGAAAGCGACAGTGACTATTTACGGAACCTGGGGGTCGCGGCTCTTGGCCACGCGAGAACTCACAGCAGCGGGTCCTGTTCAGGATTCTCACCTGATTCCCTTTTCAATCGCCAGACGGCACAGCGCCTGACAATCACCAAGTTACAATACTACACTTCGGTAGTACGCCACAAAATTACAAAATCTCGCACACCCCACAAAATTTTCCGCTACTTTTTTTGAAAAAAGCTACAACACTTCAACAACACTTCAACCACCGTTAATAATATATACATCTTCAGTCACGAAAAGTGTCTTCAATTCATGGTTTTTTTGTAATTTTGCAGGCAGTTAACTGATTACCACTTTTAACAAACAACATAAACTATTGATAGACAACAACCACACGCCAGAGTTGATAGTCATGCTCACTTGGCATGACTATACCGTAGATAACGCAGCCGAGATATTTGAACAGTGTCGGCACTCTAAAGCGCGATACTGGGGATTCAAGGAGCACCCGCTACCGCCAGAACAGATGAGGCAACTTTACGACCGTATGCACCAATGCGGCAAGACCTCCTTCCTCGAAGTGGTGGCCTACACCGAGGACGAGGGATTGGCAGGCGCGCGTTTGGCGCACAGCTGCCACTGCGATATACTCATGGGCACACGCTTCTTCGACTCCATCAACGACTATTGCCGAGAGCACGGCATACGCTACATGCCATTCGTGGGAGAGGTCTCCGGCAGGCCGTCGGTGCTTTGCGGCACTGCCGAATCGATGATTCACGAAGCCCGAGGGTACATCGCCAAAGGTGCATTTGGAATTGATTTGCTGGGGTATCGCTTCACGGGCGACGCCGTGGCGCTGAACGAGGAACTCGTGTCCGCCATCGACGCTCCGGTTTGTATTGCCGGCAGTATCGACTCTTTCGAACGACTCGACGAGGTGCGGCGCGCTGCACCCTGGGCATTCACCATCGGCGGAGCGTTTTTCGAGAAGAAATTCGGCGACTCTTTCGCCGCACAAGTCGACACCGTGTGCGACTATATCTCCCGCCATTGAACCATGCTTAAAAGATTCTACCCAAGCGACTACGTGGACAACGTGTTCACCATCGACTATGACCAGTTGATGGCTCAAGGATACACCGCATTGGTGTTCGACATCGACAACACGCTGGTGCCGCACGGTGCCGACTCTACTCCTGCCGTCGACTCTCTGTTCCACCGTCTGCACAACATGGGATTCAAGACACTGCTGCTGAGCAACAACAACCGCAAGCGTATCGAGCGCTTCAAGGCCAACTTCGACACGTTATATATCGATGAGGCTGGCAAGCCCGACCCGCAATGCTTCATACGCGCAGCCCAAATGCTCGGTGTACCCACCGAAAAGGTGATGGTTGTAGGCGACCAACTTTCCACCGACATCCTGGGAGCGAACCGTGCTGGCATGGCCAGCATACTCGTCAAATACATCGGCCACGAAAAGAAAGAATGGAAAGGCTTCCGCCGATATCTCGAGGCGGTGGTGCTATGGTTCTACAAGCATCGTTGCGTCAAATCTCAGAAAAGCTAATGGTTCAGGCGGTTCACCACCATGGCGATAGCGCCGTCGCCAGTCACATTGCAGGCGGTGCCGAAACTGTCCATGGCAATGTAGAGGGCAATCATAAGCGCCTGCTGCGACTGGTCAAAGCCCAATATCGACTGTAACACACCCAATGCCGCCATGATAGCGCCGCCAGGTACTCCAGGCGCAGCAACCATCATCACACCCAGCATCAAGATGAAACCCAGCATCGTCACAAAGTCGATATTCATGCCCTGCATAATCATCAGCGCTACGGCACAAGACGTGATTTTCAGGGTCGATCCCGACAGATGGATGGTGGCGCACAGAGGGACAGTGAACTCGGAGATACGTTCATCCACGTCGTTGCGATTCACACACTCGAGTGTCACAGGTATCGTAGCAGCCGATGACGATGTACCCAGTGCTGTGATATATGCCGGCATCATGGTCCACAGCGATTTGAACGGATTGCGGCCAGCAACGGCACCGGCAACACAGAACTGCAGCAAGAGCAGAATAATATGCATTGCGAATATCACACATATTACAGCCAAGAACACTTTCACAACGCCCATCGCTTGACCCTCGGCCGACATTTTAAGGAAGATGCCGAATATATAAAGCGGAAGTACAGGAACAATCACCACCTGGATGGTGCGGGAGATAATTTCCTTGAACTCATCGAAGAAATGCCGGATTACGTCGGTATGAAAGAAATGGGCAATACCCAGACCCACCACAAAGGCGAAGACGAGAGCACTCATCACATCGAACATGGCAGGGATGTCAATATTGAAATAAGGTGCCACCTCATTTGCCGCACTGGCCGACAGCGACTCGGCTGATGCCGGAGAAATTAATGACGGGAATATTGTCGTGCTGCCGAAAAGAGAGAACAATCCAGCGAAAACAGTATCGCCATAAGCGATAAGCACGGTTATAAGCAGCAGACGCCCCGCCCGCTTGCCTATATTGCCTATCGCAGGAGTCACCAATCCCACTATAATAAGTGGAATCAAGAATCCAAGCAGATTGGAGAACACACCGTTGAATGTTACAAACACCCGAGTAAGCCACTGTGGTATCACTCCACCCAAGGCAATTCCCAGCACGATAGCCACCAGAATACGTGGCAACAGACCGAATTTCAGTTTCTTTTTTTCCACAATATTTCAAATAGTTTTATATGATTTCATACTCTTCGAGTGGGAAGCCGCGGAGAAACTCGGCCACCGTCATACGCCGCTTGCCCTCAATCTGCAGTTCAGTGACAGGCAGAAGATAATCGGTACATCCGATTTTCATCTCACCCCGGCCCTTCCCTATCACAAATTTACCCGGTGCAGGAGAAGCCTCGCTTGTGGGTTCCTCGGTGACAAAAATCTTAAGTTTGAGCGGTTTCTCATCGCCACGCGCCACCATCGTCCAGGCGCAAGGATAAGGAGCAAGTCCACGAATGTGATTGTACACCTTCTCGGCAGGCCAGTCCCAACCAATGCGGCAGGTTTCGGTAAAAATCTTTGGCGCTGCGGTAGGCTGCTCGCCCTCGGTGAGCAATTGGTCCTGCGGAATTGGCTTGACGTTGCCGGCCATTATATTGTCGATGGTGTTGACCACCATGTCGGCGCCCAGATGCATCAATCGGTCGTACACAACCTCCACATTGTCGTGGCGGCCTATGGGCACGCGGCGCTGCTCGATTATATCGCCGGTATCAATCTCATGTTTAAGGAAGAACGTGGTCACACCGGTTTCGCTGTCGCCATTCATCACAGCCCAATTGATGGGAGCGGCACCACGGTAGCGGGGCAATAACGACGCGTGAAGGTTGAACGTGCCCAGCTGGGGCATCTCCCACACCACTTCGGGCAGCATACGGAAAGCGATTATTACCTGCAGATGCGCACCCAGTGAGCGCAGTTCCTCAACGAAAGCCTCGTCTTTGAGCCGCACAGGTTGCAACACTTTCAGCCCTTGCTCCACGGCATACTGTTTTACGGGCGACTGGTATAGTTTGTGCCCGCGTCCGGCAGGTTTGTCGGGCATAGTCACCACCCCCACGATGTTGTAACCGCCCTCGACAAGGCGCTTCAGACTCTCGAGCGCAAATTCCGGTGTTCCGAAGAACACTATTTTAAGTTCCTCTTTTGTCATATATGTTTGCATATTGTTTAATCATAACTATAATGTTTGAGTACCTGGCGGTAGGAGCTGAATATTTTGCTCTTCGACACGAAGCCCACGTAGCGACCATCGCTGTCGACAACCGGCAGGTTCCACGCACCGGTATCGTCAAATATCTTCATCACCGCAGCCATTGGCTCATCCTCAAGCACCCGAGCCACAGGCGATGACATAAAGCGATTGACATACATACGCTTATAAAGGTCGGTGCGAAACATTATATTGCGTATGTCATCGAGCAGTACAATGCCTAACAGCATTCCGTTGTCATCGACGACCGGGAAGAGATTGCGCTTGCTTTGAGCTATCACATCGACCATCTGCTTGAGGTTCATATCGGGTTTAACAGAGATAAAATCGGTCTCTATCACACTCTTGATTTTCATAAGTGTAAGCACAGTGACGTCTTTCTCATGGGTGAGCAACTCGCCGCGCTGAGCCAAGCGACGTGCATAGATTCCATAAGGCAGAAACAGGCGAGACGTACCGTAGGATGCGATGCCTACAATGAGCAACGGCAAGAACAGGTTGTAGCCGCCGGTCATCTCCGCCGTGAGGAAGATAGCCATGAGCGGAGCATGCATCACGCCAGCCATTACACCTGTCATACCCAGCAACGCGAAATCTTTTGTGGGCAAGGAGTCACTCAAACCTAACGCATTGAGCACATAGGCGAAGAAGAAGCCTGCCATACAACCCACAAACAGCGATGGAGCGAACGTCCCCCCCACCCCGCCGCCGCCATTGGTGGCGCTGGTGGCAAACACTTTCATCAGGCACAGCATTCCCACCAGACCCGAAGCCCACCACAGATTAGAGCGATGGGAATAAAAGATACTGTTGGCGAACACTGTGTTAACATCACCGTCAAGCAAGCCGTTGATAGCGCCATAACCCTCACCGTAAAGCGCCGGAAAGAAGAAAATCAAGCCAGCGAGAATAAGCGAGCCAGTGATGAATCTCACCCAGGGTGACGAGATACGCTTGAACATGCCCTCCATCATCTCCATCACCTTGTTGAAATATACTGAAATCAGGCCCGTAAACACTCCCAATGCCAACACAAATGGGATGCGTGAGGCCGTGAACAGTTCGGTAGAACTGAACTGAAATTCGACGTTATAGCCGGTGAAAATATATGCTACCGTGGCTCCTGTTACCGAAGCCACCATCAGCGGTATCACCGAACCAGCCGTAAGATCGAGCATAAGCACCTCGACGGTGAACAGCACTCCGGCTATGGGTGCCTTGAAGATGCCGGCGATTCCTGCGGCAGCACCGCAGCCCACAAGCATCATCAGAGTCTGAGGTGTCATGCGGAACACGCGACCAAGGTTCGACCCTATGGCAGCACCTGTAAACACAATCGGGCCTTCGGCACCGACCGATCCACCAAAACCGATTGTAATCGACGACGCCAGCAGCGGCGCATACATATTATGCGGCTTCAGTCGGCTTTTCTTCAGCGCGATTGCATAGAGCACACGGGTCACACCATGATAGATGTTGTCGCGCACTATAAGCCGCACATATAGCCCGGCGATAAGGATACCCACCACGGGCACCACGATATACACGAAACTGGCGTGAGAGATTGATAGATGAGACGTCAATGAGCCTCCGATGGCATTGATGAGGAATTTCAGCAACACTGCGGCAAGTCCTGAGGCCAGACCGACCAACAACGCCAGAAACACAACAAAATTACGTTCCTTGACATGACTCTCGCGCCATCGGTGAAGCCGCATGAAAAACCCACCCTCGTCGCCTTTACGGGCCACCGTCGAGTGAGACATCCATCCATGTATCTTATCTAAAGCCAATTAATCAACAATTAACAGTGAATAAAAAACTTACACTCCCTTGCCGGTAATAACTATCTTTAGCGTATAGACCATGATTTTAAGGTCGGTCAGCAGCGACATATTGTCGAGGTAAAGCAGGTCGTAGTCGAGGCGGTCAATCATCTCGTCGATATTCTCGGCATAGCCGAATTTCACCTGACCCATCGAAGTGATACCAGGGCGAACGCGGTGAACAAGCGAATAAGCCGGACGACGCTTTACAATCTGCTCGACGTAGTAGCGCCGCTCAGGACGGGGCCCCACCAGCGACATGTCACCGCGCAGCACGTTGTAGAACTGCGGCAACTCGTCGAGTCGGTATTTACGAAGGAACCGTCCTATAGGTGTGATTCGCGGGTCGGTCTGTGACGACAGCTGAGGCTGGCCAGCGGCTTCGGCATCATCAACCATCGACCGGAACTTATAAATTGTAAACAACTTATTATGGTAACCCACTCGCTCCTGAGAGTAAATTACAGGGCCTTTCGAACCACGCTTAATCATTATGGCAATCACCAGCAACAGCGGTGAGAGAAGGAGCAAAACCAGAGCCGAAATAATGACATCGAGCACACGCTTTATATTCTTGCCGCTCTCGCTCATGCTCGAGAGCGACACATCCACCAACGGGTCGCCATAGAAGTTGCTCATTCGAGCCTTCGTGAGCAACACGTTGTTCTTGTCAGGACTGATTTTGATGGGGATATTCAACGGGTATAGACGGTCGACCACACGCAAGAGGTCGCTTTGGTCAACACGCGATGGCAACACCACAATCTCCTCAACACCCAGCTCGGTGGTGACGCGCTCCAAGTCTTTCAACTCGTATACCGGTTTGTCGATGTCTTTCACATTGTTCTCTCCCGGTATGGCTACATATCCTACGACCTCGTTGCCCGACGACACCTCCTTGCGCTGTTGACGGTCGACAAAAGCCACTGCCTGGGCTCCGGCACCTACAACGAGTGTTCGGAAAGTCCATCGGTGCTGGCGTATCTGCCGCGTAGTGTGCGTTGTGATGATGGAACGCGAGGTATAGGTAAACGCAAACAGACACAGCCACAGGAGCAAAATCATCTCATAGTTGATAGTGCGGTCGTTGAGTACCACGTCGTTCAACAATGCCACGA
>JBGUHM010000150.1:0-3498 GCA_045112115.1 Sodaliphilus sp.
TGAGCGAGGACTTCGACAACATGGGCGACGAAGCAACAGCCACTCTGCCCACCGGATGGCGCATCGACCGACAGACCAGCGCTCCGCGAACTGTGGGACGCTTCGACCAGGCCGACGAGCAGACCATGTACTCAGGCGGCACATCGCTGGCCAGCAACGCCAAGAACGGAACATGGAACCTGGGTGCGACATCCGAGCCCACCGACCGCTCGCTGGGTGGCATCTCTACCGGTGTGTCGGGCGGCACACGCTGTGTCAACGTCTACACACACCTGCTCAACGAGGGCACCAAGCCCATCGAAAACGTGAAACTGAGCTACGACATCGAGAAATACCGTCAGGGCAGCAACAGCGCCGGCTTCGCCGTGCAGCTCTACTACTCCATCGACGGCCGTAACTGGACAAGCGCAGGAAACGACTTCCGCACTGTCTTCGAGGCCGATGCCACCACAGCCGGATATGCCGACGCGCCCGGTGAGGTGCGCAACGTGGAGGCAACTCTGCCTGTCGACATAGAGCCGGGTGTCGACATGTTCCTCGCATGGAACATCAGCGTGGCAAGCGGCACAAACGCCGCCAGCGCAATGGTCCTCGCTGTCGACAACGTGGCTCTCGAAGGCACTCTGCCCACCATACCCAAAGCCAAGCACTACATCTATGCCGAGGACAAAACCGGATGGGACGCGCTCGGACTCTACGCCTGGGGCGACAGCGAACTCTTCGGCGCATGGCCCGGTCAGGCCGTTGCCGGCGACACCATCATCGGCGGCGTGACCTACAAGGTGTTCCTGCTCGACGCTGAATCGGGTAACTACCACCTGATTTTCAACAACTGGAACAACGGCAGCCAGCTGCCCGACTACGACATCGTGGCCAACCGCGACTTCTACTTCCGTCTCGAAAACGGCGTCGCCGTAGAGGTACAGCCCGTGGTCTACTCGCCATTCGACGTCAACCACGACGGAGAGGTGAACGTAGGCGATGTTACAGCTGTCTACAGTGCCATACTCAATGGCAACAGCAGCCAATACGCAGCAGTGGCCGACGTCAACGGTGACGGAAACATCAACACCGGCGACGTCTCAGCCGTCTACGTAGCCATCCTCGCGCAATAAGCGCTGAACCCAATACACAACGAGGGCGTGCCATTTGTCGGCACGCCCTCGCTGCATATGTCCGGTTCCACATTCTAAGTTGTGAGTAATTCGTGGTTCCGCGTTAACAGCCCACCCCCCCTCCCACTATGCCATCAAAAACGGTAGTAAGTCAAGAAAAGTGGAGCGATTTTGAAGATTTTCCCCTAGAAAAGTGGCATAAATGCTTGCTTTTTCACCAAGAAAAGTGTAATTTTGCAGCAGAATTCGTTAAACATCAGTGATATTATGAGAAGAGAAGTTGAGAGCCAGCTATTAGCATGGAAGAGCAGCCCACAGCGCAAACCTTCACACCTACATCAACAGTAACCCTACGCTGACCGGTCTGCGGTTCTCGATGAGCGATTTCCGTGACCAGACGTGGATGCGCAACATTCCGCTCTATGCGTGCGCAACATATTTCAAGTAACTTACCGGTTGATGTGGACGCGCACGCGGGCAATGCGGAATTTCTTGAGTTTGGCGGCTGTGAAGTCGATGTTGTGGCGGGTGATGGTCTCTTTCTCCTCGAGGAACTCGCCCTTGATGGCGAGCACCATTCCGGCGAGGGTCTCGGCCTCTTCGGCCACCTCGGCGAAAGGTTCGCGGTCGATGCCGCTGAGCTCGAAAAAGTCGTCGACGGGCGTCTTTCCGTCGAACATGAAAGTGTCGTCGTCAATGCGGGTGCAATAGGTCTCCTGGGTGTCGTATTCGTCGTCGATATCGCCCACAATCTCCTCGAGGATGTCCTCCATGGTGGCGATGCCCTGGGTACAACCGTACTCGTCGACAACCACCGCCATATGGATTTTCTTATGTCGGAAATCCTCAAGCAGGTCGTCAATCATACGGTTCTCGGGCACGAAATACACGTCGCGCAGCAAGTCCTGCCAACGGAACTCGCGGCTACCCTTGCCTATGTAGGGCAACAGGTCTTTGGCATATAGGATACCCTTCACGTCGTCGGGACTGTCCTTGTACACCGGCATGCGCGAATAGCCGTGAGTGACGACGATTTTCACCACCTCGTCGAAGTCGAGGTCGGAGTCAAGGTCGACAACGTCGACGCGCGGCGTCATGATTTCACTCACCGTTTTGTCGCCGAAGTGCAGAATGCCTTCGAGTATGTCCTTCTCTTGCTCGCTGTTGACCTCGCTGCGCTCGAGGGCGCGCGAGAGATCCTCGGTCGAGATGTCGTCGGCTCGTTCCTTCACCGAACGGTTCACCAGACTCGTGCTGCGAACCATCAGCCGCGAGATGGGGCTGAAAAGCGCCGACATCGCCTGCAAGCCGGGAGCCGTGAACGTGGCGAACCGCACGTTATGGTTGTTGGCGTACAGTTTGGGAATCACCTCGCCGAAAAGCAGAATCAGGAAAGTGAGGATTACCGTCTGCACAAGGAAACTGACCACGGGACTGGAGAAATCGAACATCCTATTCATGGCGTAGTTGAGCACAACGATCACCATGATGTTCACCAGGTTGTTGCCTATGAGGATGGTGGCCAACAGCCGTTCCGGAGCGGCGAGCAGCTGTTCCACGCGCTCGCGTTTGCGCTGGTCGGCTATGGAATTGATTTGGTCGCGGGAAAGCGAGAAAAACGCAATCTCAGCACCAGAGTTAAACGCACTGAAGCACAGTCCTATAGCAGCTACCACCAAGGCCACGACGGGACCTATGGTGAGGGGTTTTATTATCAGGGCGCTCTGTGCGCCTAATATCGATAGAAGAATTTGAGATAACGGGTCAGGGTCCAAAATATGTGTCTTTTAGTTAAACATCGCGCGGCCCCCGGCTACCCTAAAAGGCGGTTCTTCCGTAGGCCTGCCGCTCATTCACGTTGCAAAGGTAATAATTTCTCGTGTAATACAAATGTTTTTCAAGAAAAAAGTTTTTTGACAACGAATTACTAACACGAACTACGAGCACCGCTGGCGCGGTGTAATCTTTCAAAATCTGGCTCAAAATCTTTCATGATTTTTTGGGGTGGGACAGTGGGTGGGGCGCTCAGAGGTCTCGGAGAACTCAGTATGGGACAGTGGTGACATTTTCATTTTTTATGGTAAAGATAGAGAAGATTTGAAATGGACAATGTAATTATGCACGACACAACGCCGAACAGTTAAAAACGCCACAAACACACACGTTTTTCCGCCAAATAGAAGTATTTTACGCTAAAAATTTGACAATATGAAAATTATGTATTATCTTTGCAACGTGAAAGCCGCAAACAAGTATGATAGCTCTGACCAATTATTTTGCTTGTTTCAAAGGCAGGACAACGCCATTATCTCGTTGGTTATTGTTTGATTGATTGTATAACTACTATTACCTTTTGGAATAATGAAACTGAAAGTTCTTATTT
>JBGUHM010000151.1:0-39290 GCA_045112115.1 Sodaliphilus sp.
ATGCATTTGCCAACGGCGGCCTCGAGGGCGAAATCACCGTTCCGGGCAATGTGCGCTCTATTGGCAGCAACGCATTCGCCGGCAATAACAACATCACTGCCATCAACATCCCGGCAAGCGTCAACTCTATCGGCGACGCGGCTTTCGCGCCCATCATGTTACTCAGCGCCATCAACGTCGATGAAGGCAACACTGCGTTCAAAATGGTTGACGGAGCTCTCGTGAATGCAGCCGAGACGCGCGTCCTCGCTACGGCACACGAGGCCGAGGGACTGCCGCAGACACTGGCGCTGCCCAACGTCACCAGCATCGACACCTACGGCATGTCATACGCCCATTACACCGCCATCGACATGCCGGCCCTGGTCACACTCAACCCATATGCGTTCTACCGCTCGAAACTCGCCGAGTTCACCTACAAGAAAGAGATGGAACTCAGTCCCAACGTGTTCAAGGAGAGTGCGCTGGAGGTAATGAACATCGAGAATGGCGTGCGTGAGGTGCCGCAGAACCTCTGTATGAACTGCGAATCACTCGCAATCGTCAACTTCTCATCTACCGTCACCAACGTGATGCAGAACGCATTCGAGGGATGCACCTCGCTTGAGGAGATGTTCATCACCACTAACATCAACTACATCGAGAAGGGCGGCATTCCCGCTACCATCAAGAAACTCTACGTTTACAATGCCAACCCGCCGGTGCTCAGCGCCGATGTGTTCAACGCATCGCAGAGCGAAGTGGAGTGCCACGTTGCACCAACCAGCGCCGAGAAGTTCCAGGACGCAAGCCAGTGGCGTTACCTCAACATCATCGCCGATGAGAGCATCAGCAGCGAAGGCTCTACACTCGGTTGCCCAAGTGGTCTGTATTTCGCCACCACCGACGGACGCCTGATGTACAAGGACACCGAAGGCCAGATTATCGACACTGAGTTCAAGACCGGTGACCACGCACTCAACCTCTCGAGCTACAAGAACCGCATCTATGTCGCAACGGCAGGAAAGCAATTCCGCTATCAGAACCCGACTGCCGGAATGGGCGACGGCGAGGTGTTCTATGTCAACAAGACCAACGACCTCTTCTACCGCGTCACCGTGCTCAACAACGTCGGTTACGAGGCATTCGAGGACCCCTTCTGCATGTTCATTGAGGAAGAGGCCAACAAAATCTACATCTCCGACCGAAATGTGGGTATTCACGAGATGAGCGCCGACACCGTTGGCCTGTACGGCTCACAACCGTTCTTCGCTAAGAACAACTGGCTGCCATACTACAACAACGGTTACGGTTTTGCTTACGGTGCGTTGAGCTCGACAATCTACAAGCGCGCCACCGATGTAATTAGCTCCGACGGAACTACTCGCGACAACGTCTACTGGGTGTCGAAGAAATTCAACGGTTACGGTATCTTCCGATTCTCCAAAGACATGCTTTACACCGATGAGTCAGGACAAACACATCCCGACAAGATGTTGCCGGTATATATGGGCAACCTACAGATGACTTCGTTCTATGTCGACGAAAAGAACGAGCAACTGTACTTCTGGCTGCAGGCCGACAAGGGCGCTATGGAGCCCGTGACTCCCGGTCTGTACCGCATACCACTCGCAACGCTCAACCAGAAGCAGGATGGCGCTAAACTCGAAGACGCGCTGCTCATCGACGACTCGCCCGTGAAACTCGAGGGTGCCGGCGATGAAATCACCGGTGTGCCGCAGATTATAGGCGACGGCAACTATATCTACTGGGCCTATGTCTCGCCCGAAAGCGATGACGCATCAAAGGCTGTGCCCAACTCGGTGGCTTACGACGCATCCAACCCGCTGCACCACACTGGTATCAAGCGCATCAATGCTGTCGTGGAAGACCCGACGGTGGCTCCTGAAATCGCCTTCGAGGTCGAGGGTATCGCCGCTTATGGCTTGGCATTGTCGACTTATGTGCCCGACGTGCCAGAACCTCCCGTGCCCACTGGCGACCTCAACGGTGACGGAAACGTCAACACCGGCGATGTCAGCGCTCTCTATACGGCTCTGCTGAATGGCTCCACCGATGCCAAGTACGACCTCAACGGCGACGGAAATGTCAACACCGGCGACGTGAGCACTCTCTACAGCATCATCTTAGGAAACTAATCCTCTTCCATAGCGATGGCGTGCGGCAAAACCGCGCGCCATCGTTTTTTTTATATCCCTACACACCGCCGCCGAAACACCAAAACGAATACGCCAGAACCGTCCCCACGTATTCGTTTTTCACCACCACTTTCCCCACCAGCAACCGCTTTCAGAGCAAAAACGAATACGCCAGAACCGTCCCCACGTATTCGTTTTTAACATTTCCTTTCCAATTCCCACTCATTATTCCGCCGGAATTGCTATAGTTTTCCACCCTACCTTACCCTACTTTTGCGACATACAGAACACCGGCAGCTTCCAAAAAGAACACCAAACCACTGTCCCACCAACGTGACTATGTTTTCCTCATCATTTTTAATCCGATAAAGCATTGCCATCTCGCGCAATGCTCGAACGCCCTCTATCGCAATCGTTTGCACAAAAAATATATGCGCGTGTGAGCGTCTACACGCGCTCAACCAAGCGAAATGTATTAATTTTGCTATGTTAAAATAATTATATAATAACGCAAACCACTAAACGAACAACACTATGAATACCATCAAATCGCTAATCATCAGCCTGTTGATCGCAATAATTGCCAGCAGCGCGGCAGCATCCACCGTCTGGAATGGAGGACGCACCGACTTCCGCGACGAAACAATCTACTTCTTGATGCCCACACGATTCTACGACGGTGACCCATCCAACAACACCTACTGCTGGGACGGCAGCAAGGACGTAGCCCACCAAGACCCCGAGTGGAGAGGCGATTTCAAAGGTATCATAGAGCGACTTGACTATATCAAGGCACTGGGTTTCACCGCAATCTGGATTACGCCCATCGTGCAGAACGCTTCGGGATTCGACTATCACGGTTACCATGCCAACGATTTCAGCAAGGTTGACCAACGATTTGAGAGTTCCGACGTCAAATTCCAGGACCTCATCGATGCCGCTCACGCTAAAGGCATGAAAATCATCCTCGACATCGTGATAAACCACACTGGCAACTTCGGTGAAGAGCACCTCTGCAAACTCTTCACCCGTGACTATACCAAGCCGCAGAGCGACATCGACCAGTGCATGGTGCCTTTCACCATCTCGCAGGGCGGCAAACTCAAGGACAACTACAGGAACCTGCCAAGCGGAGAGCAGTACTCCGACCGTCTCACTAAGATGAAAAACACCGACGGCGTAAACCACGACACCCACAACCTGTGGCACCACTACGGCAACTTCAACTGGGACGAACCCAACCGATGGTGGGCACAAATAGCAGGCGACTGCGTCGACCTCAACACCGAGAATCCCGAGACCTACCAGTACCTCATCCAGTGTTACGGCGAGTTCATCAAGATGGGTGTCGACGGATTCCGCATCGATACCGGTGGACACATCTCCCGTTTGACGTTCAACGCCGCTTTCGTGCCGGCGTTCAAAGCCCTGGGAGAGCAATACAAGAGCAAGCGACTGAACCAGTGCCCGTTCTTCATGTATGCCGAGGTGTGCGCGCGCTTCAGCACCGTCACCTACCGCGGACAACCTTCGCTCTCGCCCTACTTCTACACCTGGCAGAGCGACCAGTCGCTGCTCAACCAATGGAACAGCGACCCGAGCTACTGGCAGACGGTGAGCGTCTACGAGTCGACCGACCCTGCAACGCTCGACAACCAGAAACTCTGTCTCACCGAGCATAACAACAACCTGAGCGAGAGCGCACAGCCCCGTAGCGACAACGCCAAGCTCAACGGCAACACCTATCACACCCCTGACTACAGCAAAGCAAGCGGACTGAGCGTCATCGACTTCACCGCTCACTGGAACTTCCAGAATGCCGGACGGCTGTGGGGCGTGCTCGAAAGCGACGAAATGTACAACGACGCTACCTACAACGTGATGTACATCGAAAGCCACGACTACGGACCCGACAGTTTCAACCGCTTCGACGGGGGCACCGACCAATGGGCCGAGAACCTTTCGCTCATGTTCACCATGCGCGGCATCCCATGCCTCTGGCAAGGTGGAGAGATTGAGTTCCGCAAAGGTAAAATCATGGACGAAGGAACCAACAAGGCCCTCTACGACACCGGTAGAGCATACTATGGCGGCTACCTCACCGGCAACGTAACAGCTGCCGACTTCGGCGAGGTGCAGAACGCAAGCGGCAACGTCGCAGCGACTCTGAGCCGTCCGCTCGTGGCACACCTGCAGCGTCTCAACAAAATTCGCGCCGCGGTGCCAGCCCTGCGCAAAGGACAGTACACCAAGTCCAACTGCTCGTCGAATGGCGGTTACGCTTTCAAGCGTCGCTATACCAGCGGCAACATCGACTCTTACGCATTGGTGGCCCTCAACGCCGGCGCAACATTCACCAACGTGCTTAACGGCACTTACACCGACTGCATCACCGGCAAAACCATCACCGTGACCAACGGTACGCTCACCACCGAGTCGTTCAGCGGCAAGGGCAACATGCGCATCTATGTCCTCAACGGACCTGGCAAGATTGGCAGCGACGGACCGTTCCTGTACAACACCTCCAAGGTCACTCCCAACCAGCTCAGCTACGACGGTCACGAGGAGGATGGAGACCCCAACACGCAATACATCACTGGTGGCGGTGGCGGCGGCGACAACCCGGGCATCGACGAACTGCCCGTATACACTCCCACCGTGGCCGACAATGAGCTCTCGGTGTTCTACGAAGGCAGCAGCTCAACAGGCGATGTCACTTGCTGGGTATGGAACAGCTCTACCAACTTCACCGGCGGCACTTGGCCCGGGGTCAACGCTCAGCTGATGGGTAAAACCGCCGACGGAACACGCAAAATCTACAAGTGGACCTACGACGGTGAATTCCCCGCCACACTGCCCACTGGACTGATTTTCAGCAACCACGGCAGCAACCAGACGGCCGACCTCACGTTTGTGAACCACGGATACTACGTCAACGGAGTGTATAACCGCACAATCACCGAGACAACACCCGCCGACCCCGACGCCGTCACACTCACTGCCACTCCTGAGGCCGGTACCTACACCGACCGTGTAACCGTTACCGTGACAGCCAGCAAGAGCGACGCCGTAATCGTCTACACCACCGACGGAACAGCGCCCACCGCATCAAGCAGCCAGAAAACAGGATCGCTCACGCTCACTTTCACCACAACCACCACCCTCAAGGCCGGTGTGCTCAAAAACGGACAGGTCTCCAACGTTATTACCCGTACTTATAAAATCCGCTCCAGTGTGGCCGAACCGCTGCACGCATATTTCATCGCGCCCACAAGCTGGACCAACACTATCTACTGCTGGGCATGGAACAAGGACCTCGGGAACAAGAACTACACCGGCGGAACTTGGCCTGGCGCGGCTTGCACCGTATGGGGCACAACCAACAACGGGCTCACCATATGGCACTGGGACGGCGGCCAAGTGGGCGACGATATCCCCACCCACATCATCTTCAGCAACAACAAGAGTCCGCAAACGTCCGACTTGGTGTTTGTCAACGGTGGTGTGTACAACGAAAACGGGCTCACCGACTATGTAATCGCCGTAACAGGCGACCTCAACGGTGACGGAAATGTGAACACAGGCGACATCAGCACCCTATACCAAGCCATCCTCAGCGGCTCGACCGACAGCAAGTTCGACATAAACGGCGACGGCTCGGTCAACGTGGGCGACGTGGGTGCTCTTTACAGCATTATTTTGAACAACTGACATATAAAAACGAAAGAAGACAAGATTGCAAAAACAGTGGCAAAGCCACAACGAGAAGTTTTTTATCAACACAATTTTTAGAGATTATTATTTTATTACATCTTTGGAGATTAATTGTTTGTTGAAATAATTTTGGGTTTTAGTCTTTTTGTTGCGACCGAGCAACTGTTTGAACAATCTTTTCCTCGATATAAATAACTAATTGTTTAATTAAAATTTTTATCGAACTACAGTATGATTAAAAGAATTACTTTAATCGCTTTGGCTTTTGTAGCTTACGCTATCTCGGCCAACGCTGCAGTCTTCAAACTGTACATCGCAGTTCCCGAGGACAGTGACGTACCGTTCTACTTCGTTTGGGGTGCTACCAACGGCATGGAATGGCCCGGTGAGCCCATGGATGAGGACGATTTCGTTCGCCGCGGCGGTAAAACGTTCTACCACATCGACATCGAGACCGACAAGACCGAGGTCGACAAGCAGGGTAACACCGTAGGTAAAATCGATGGTCTCGTGATCAACGACGGCGGTGGTCTCCAGAGCAATGACTTCGACGTGAACATGGTCGGTCAGGGTTGGTATGAGGTGGTTGACTGGGCCGACAAAGATAACGGCTATGTCGACCTCACCAGCACCTACTATCCCTATCGTCCCGACGTGGTTGTGGTTCCAGAGTATCAGGAAGAGTGGGTTCCCGCCGACCTCCCCGCTTACGACGGCACTTTCGCTTACTGTGTCAACGACACCAAGGGCGCTAGCGTGAGCGTTTGGGCTTGGAACGATGAGGGCAACCTCTTCACTCTTGCTTGGCCAGGTCTCGACCTCGGCGATCCCGTGGCTCAGGACACCCAAGGCAACGACATCTATCTGTGGAAGAAGGACGCCAGCCTGGCAGATCCCACTATGATCATCTTCAGCAACGCTGGTAACCCGCAGACCGCAGACCTCGAGTTTGTCAACGGTGGCTACTACTGCATCACCAAGCACAAAGGCGGTAAGCTCGTGAAGGTTATCGAAGGTGGTGGTCCTCAACCCATCCTGGGTGACCTCAACGGTGACGGAAATGTCAACACCGGCGACGTCAGCGCTCTCTATACCGCTCTGCTCGCAGGTAACACCGATGCCAAGTTTGACCTCAACGATGATGGCAATGTCAACACCGGCGACGTCAGCACTCTCTACGCTATCATCCTTGGCAACTGATAAGTAAGTACTTACCTATTCAAAATAGGATGGATTATTGAACTAAGTCTCGCCCCACACGCGGGGCGAGACTTTTCAAAAAAACCATATTTCATCAAAGAAAAACACTGGAAGATGAATAAACCGATGCGTCATAAACTCACTGTAGTGCTTCTTTTTGCCGCAACCGTGGCAATAACCACCCTTATGTTTATAGGGCCCAGCGCCAACACTCTCTCATATCAGCAGGGAAGGCCTTGGAACTATCCCAAGCTGACTGCGCCTTTCGACATACCTGAGTACTACGACTCTATTTCGGCTGCGAGAATAACCGACAGCATCGACCAGGCATTCGTGCCCATCTTCACCGTTAACGAAGCCGACGACAGCCAAGTGGCACGGCTATCCAAAGCGCTTCAGGAAATCGACGACATCAACCCGGCAATAGCCACGGCTATCGTCAACCTGACGCGCGAGTGCTACGAGACCGGTATCGTCGACAACGAAACACGCGAACGCATTTCAAAAGGGAAACTGCCGCAAATCAATGTGCTTAGCGGCACTGAGATGAAAAAAATCTCTACCGACGACCTTAGGTCGACGAGGGAGTGCTACTCGATGATCGACACCATACTGTCAGCGCCTGAGCAGCAGGCGGCGATTGACAAAGTCCAGATTGCTAAATACCTCACGCCTAACTATGAACTCGATTCGGCACGCACCAATCAGTTGCGCGACGAGAACTACAAGGTAGCATTGGCGCCTCATGGTATCGTAGTCACAGGACAGGAGATTATCGACCGGGGCGACATCGTTACGCCAAAGAAATTCGTCCTTATCCAGACCTATGAGCAGATGATGAATGAACGGCATTTAAGTGCCGTAGGCGAGAACTACACAACTTTGGGACGCATCGCGATACTCGCCCTGCTCATGGCCGTGCTTTATATCTTCCTTCGTTCTTTCAGACCCAGGACGTTCTCAAGCATCAAGAAGGTCATCCTCCTTGTGTTGTGTATTCTGGCATTCGCGGCAATCGTTTATGTCGTCAACCGCATTCGTCCATCGGCCGTATACGTGATTCCGTTCGCTCTCGTGCCGATTATTATCACTACGTTTACCGATAGCCGGACTGGCTTCTTCACACACATGATTGTCGTTATCGTTTGCTCGATGATAGCTCAGCAGTCGCCCGATTTTATCGTCACGCAGTTTATGGCGGGACTTGTGGCGGCAGCCAGCGTACAGGCGCTCATGAGACGATCGCAACTGGTAAAGTGCGCCGTATTCATCTTCTTGATTTACAGCGCATCCTACATGGCATATCACCTCATCGACCACGGCAATCTGCAACACATCGAGTGGCGAATGTTCACCTATTTCGCCATCAACTGCATCGTCTTGTCGTTTGCCTATTTCGGCATCTTCATCATCGAGAAACTGTTCGGTTTCACTTCTATCGTGACTCTCGTCGAGCTCAGCGACATCAACAATCCGCTGCTTAGAGAGCTTTCGCAGCACTGTCCAGGCACGTTCCAGCACTCGCTGCAAGTGGCAAACCTCGCGGGTGAGGCCGCTCATGAAATCGGAGCCAACATCCAGCTCGCTCGTGCCGGCGCTCTCTATCATGACATAGGCAAAATCGAGAATCCAGCATTCTTCACCGAGAACCAGACGGGCATCAACCCGCACGACGCACTGCTGCCCGAGCAGAGCGCACAGATTATCATCAACCATGTGGCCGACGGTCTGAAACTCGCCGAACGCGACAGGTTGCCGCAAGTGATACGCGACTTCATCACTCAGCACCACGGCACCAGCAAAGCCAAGTACTTCTATACAAAAGCTGTGAAAGCGGCTCCCGAGGGCACCGAGGTCGACCCCGAACGCTTCACCTATCCCGGGCCGAACCCGCAGTCAAAAGAGGCCGCAATAGTGATGATGGCCGACGCTTGCGAAGCAGCTGCCAAGAGTCTCGTCGAACCTGACGAAGCTAAGATTCGAGCGCTGGTAAACAAAATCATCGACGGACAAGTGGCCGATGGACTTTTCAACGAGGCTCCCATCAGCTTCAGCAATATCAACAAGGTGAAAAATTGCTTGATAAAGCGGCTGAAAACAATCTACCACACGCGGGTCTCCTACCCTGAAGCCATACAGCCGCTTATGACTCCCCCCAGCGAGAGCGATCAACCCGAAGCATAAAAAAGACCCCGACACGTCGACCGTTAGCAACATGTCGGGGAATACGAGAACAGTCTCGTATGTCTTATTCAGGGAACTTGCGCTCAATTTCGTTCAACATCCACGACACGTCGAAATAGAAGTCCTTTGTGGTCTCGACACCGTTGTTGTCCTTCTTGGCGGTCACACATTCAAGACCGTTGGGCAAATCCTTGTGGTCGATGGCCTCGTAGCCCAGATAATTCACAATGTTGTATTCGTGGTCGGGGAAAATCACCACCCAGGGCTCTTCCTTCGTGCCCTTGCCGCTCGACATAATAGCGGCGATAAGGCGGTCGAGGCGGAACTGGCGAACGTCGGCGCGAGCGTATTTCTTCTTCTGCTTAAGCGCATAGATGTGGTATTTCATCTGGTCGAAGTCGAAGATGTTGTCATCGAGCGAGAGCTCGGCATATTTCTCGATACTGTCACACTCGGCGCGCGTCAGACTGCTCTTGTAGTACAGCGATTCGACGCGGGTGCTGAACTCACTCTTGCGGAACGGGTCATAGTCTTCCTGGAACAAGTAACCATAATACAGGTCGCGGTACGCTTCGAAGTTCATCGTAGTGTCGTTGCTCTGAAACTCCTGCATCAAGTTCGGATAATAGAAGCGAGCCTTCGGGTCGAGTGTGATTTGTTTAATTTTATTAAAATCCACCGGGCGCACCTCAAATTTGTTCTGGGCATGCATATTCAGCGTCATCGACACCGCCGCCACGGCGATTACTGAAGCAAGTATCGTGCGATATGTCTTTATCGTCTTCATCTTGTTGAATTTTAAATAGTTAAATGTCAAAAACGAAGCCTTCAACGGCTACGCCAATCATAGCTACAGCCACGATTGTCTGTAAAACTCGGGCACAAAAGTAAGCAAAAAAATTGGATAATGAAAATTTCAGCCAACGGCCCGCAGGTGTCAGTGAGTAGGCAAACTCACCTGCAACTGCTCCAATTACCACGCCAAGCATCATCCATCGGGCTCCAATCATGATTCCCAACAGACAACCAGCCATTGCGCCAAGTCCCACATAGAGGTTTCCGGTCTGACGGCCGTCGGGCTCCTTCATCGGTGTGAAGATGGTGATTGTCATCACTATCAGCGTTGCCACTGCGTAGAACCAGAACACCCACGTGGGAAATGTCGTGTAGGTGCTCGCGTGCAAGGACACAAGACCCAAATACGCAGGTACTGCAGCGGGGACGCGCCACACCCTAAGCACGAGTACCGCGGCAAGAACCATCAGCACTGCGCCTGCAATCAGCAATGTCATATTCCATGCCATACAACTTTATAACGACACCCGGCCCCGATTATTGCACACGACAAATCCAACACACTCACTGATAAGCATCCCAGTCCAGACGAGGCACGGCACGCATCTCGCGCAAAATGCGATGCTGACGCTTTATCATCCTTGCTGTAGGATGGGCGCTGTCGCGCTTGAGCGGGTTGGGCAATGTGCCGGCAATCATCGCCGCATCACCGTCGCTGAGCAACGAAGCCCGTTTGTGGAAATTGTGCTTCGCAACGGCTTGAGCGCCATAGATACCGTCACCCATCTCTATGCTGTTGAGATACACCTCCATAATGCGTTCCTTGCCCCAGATATGCTCAATCAGGAAGGTGAAATACACCTCGAAACCCTTGCGCAGCCACTTAGTCCATCCCTCGCCTTGCCAGAGAAACACATTCTTGGCCGTCTGCTGGGAGATTGTACTGTAGCCGCGGCTGAACTTAAATTCGCCGTCGTTCTGCTCGGCGCGCTTTTGCGCCTTTATGATTTCCTGCTTGATTTGCTCGGTCTCAAAACCGTTGTGCGACAGGAAATGGGCGTCTTCACTCGCAATCACGGCTTTGGGCATCGACTTCGAAATGCTGCTCAGCGGTGTCCACTCATGCTCGCATTTCACCTCACGCCCTTCTTGCCACTGCTGAAATGCGCGTATGCCCATAAGCGGTGTGAAATACACCGGCATCCACTTCAAAATCACCACCGAGAGTATGCTCGTGGTAAAGAAGAATATCAGCGCGAAGCGTATCCAGCGTATAAGTGTCTTATAGAATTTCATAAACAATTGTTTTTAATATTGGTAAATTACCGCCGCACCCTCAGTTCCCAGAACGCCACCGCGGCTGCCGCGGCAACGTTCAGCGAGTCGACATTGTGCGACATAGGGATGCGCACCACATAGTCGGCCGCCGATATGGCTTTCTGCGGCAGACCGTCGCCTTCGGTGCCCATAATAAGCGCCAGACGCTCCTCGCGGGCAAGCGACGCATCGTCAAGCGGCACGGAGCGGTCGGTAAGCGCCATCGCCGCAGTCTTGAAGCCCAGGGCGTTAAGCTCCTGTTGGGGATTGTCGACCCAGGTCCAGGGCACGAGAAACACCGAACCCATCGACACTCTCACCGCGCGGCGGTTCAGCGGGTCGCAACTGTCCCGTGTGAGCAGCACGGCATCGATGCCCAAAGCCGCGGCCGAGCGGAAAATAGCACCGATGTTTGTTGTGTCGCACACGCTGTTGATGACCACCACTCGCCGTGCATCGCGGCACACCTCCCCCACCGAACGCTCGACAGGACGGCGCATCGCGCAGAGAACGCCTCGAGTCAGAGTATAGCCCGTGAGTCGTGACAGCAACTCGCGCTCTCCGGTATACACCGGAATATCGCCGCAACGGGCGATGATGCCGGCAGCGTCGCCGGTGATATGACGGCGTTCGAGCAACAGCGACACCGGCTCCAGTCCGGCATCAAGCGCCACTCCAATCACCTTCGGGCTCTCGGCGATGAACAGCGCACGCGACGGGTCGAGGCGGCTGCGGAGCTGCGCCTCGGTAAGACGGCTGTACACCTCCAGCCCGTCGACATTGAAATCCGTTATCTCGATTACTGACATATTCGGCGGCAAAAGTACAAAAAAGTTCGCTCACTCGCTTTGCTTTAACCGCTTTTTTCGACCAAATCTCTCTCTACAGCGCGCAAAAGGCCCTGCAAACAGCAGTTTTTCACCTTTTTATTAGAATTATTAAATTATTATGCCTACCTTTGTCGGTTGATAGCGACCCGAACGGCCGCATTCAGCTTATACTATATCTGCCCCGGCAGTGGGTACAGTCACCTAACCGTTAACGTTATGGCAAAGGCAAAAGAGAAAAAAACGAAGCGCCAATTGCGCAACAATAAAATCATTAAATGGCTCTGGCGTATTTTCGCCGGCTTCTGGCTGTTCATCATCCTGTTGTTCGTGCTCATTTATCACGGCATCATCGGTTACATGCCGCCCGTGGCCCAGCTCAAGAACCCCACCGACAACTTTGCATCCACTATCTACACCAGCGACGGCAAAGAGATGGGACGTGTCTACAAGAGCAAGGGCAACCGCGTGTATGTGGAGTTCGACCAGATGTCCGACCATCTAAAGAAAGCTCTTATCGCTACCGAGGATTCCCGCTTCGACGAGCACTCTGGTGTTGACGCTCGTGCTATCGGACGTTCGATCATCAAGCGTATAGTTTTGGGACAGACAAGTGCCGGCGGTGGCAGTACCATCACCCAGCAGTTGGCCAAGCAGCTCTACTCGCCCAGCAGTAACAACATCTTCGAACGTGCGATGAAAAAGCCCATCGAATGGGTCATCGCCATCAAGCTCGAACGATACTACACAAAGGACGAGATCATGAAGATGTATTTCAACCAGTTCGACTTCCTCAACAACGCCGTAGGTATCAAGACCGCAAGCTATGTCTACTTCGGCAAGTCGAACCCTAACGACCTCGACCTTCTCGAGAGCGCATTGCTTGTAGGTATGTGCAAGAACCCGTCCTACTACAACCCTATGCGTTACCCTGAAAGGGCGAAAGAACGTCGCAACATCGTGCTCGACCAGATGGTGAAAATGGGATATCTGTCGGAGGCCGACGCCGCAAAACTCAAACCCATACCCATCAAACTCGCCTACCACAAGGTGAACCGTAACGAGGGTGTGGCTCCTTACCTGCGCGAGGAGATTCGCCGCATGATGATGGCGCAAAAGCCTCAGATGAAGGACTACCCGCAGTGGAACAAAGGTGCCTTCTACGACGACTCCACGCAATGGGTCAACAATCCGCTATACGGATGGTGCAACAAAAACCGCAAGAGCGACGGCAGCAACTATGACATCTACACCGATGGCTTGCGCATCTACACCACTATCGACTCAAAGATGCAGGAATACGCCGAGGAGGCTGTACGGCAGCACCTCAGCCAGACGCTACAGCCGGCTTTCGTCCGTGAACGCGGTGGATACAACAATCCATATACCAACAACACGGCGGAACTCTCGTCGGCGATGAAGAAACGACTCATCAACAACGCCATTCGACAGAGCGACCGTTGGCGCGAACTTAAAGCACGCGGCTTGAACGACAACGAGATCATGAGCAACTTCAAGACCAAGACCGACATGCATCTCTTCTCCTACAACGGCGACGTAGATAAGACCATCACGCCCTACGACTCGGTACTCTACACCAAGACGTTCCTGCGCTGCGGCATGATGTCAATGGACCCGCAGACCGGCTATGTCAAAGCCTACGTGGGAGGCCCCGACTACAAGCACTTCAAATACGACATGGTGTCGACTGGTCGACGGCAAATCGGTTCTACCGTAAAGCCGTTCCTCTACACCTTGGCCATGGAGAACGGCATGACGCCTAACGACCAGATTTCCAACGCGCGTATCACCATCAACGGATGGACTCCGCGTGGTGGCGGCGGTGGAGGTATGCTCACCATGAAGAGCGCATTGACTATGAGTAACAACACCGTCAGCGCGCGACTCGTCGACATGTTCAAACCCGCAAACCTCGTAAACGAAATGCACAACTTCGGCATCAGCAACAAACTCGACACCGTGGCAGCACTCTGTCTTGGTATCAGCGAGGTGAGCGTAAGGGAAATGGTGGGAGCTTACAGTGCTTTTGCCAACAAGGGTATGCGAAGCGACCCCATCTTCGTGACGCGCATTTGCGACAACCACGGCAACGTGCTGGCTGAATTCGGTCCACGGCAGACCGAGGTCATCAGCGAGGACGCTTACTACAAGATGCTATCAATGCTCGAGAGTGTGGTCAATGCCGGTACAGGTCGCCGCATCCGCGGATACGGCATCACCGCCGAGATGGGTGGAAAGACTGGTACCACCAACGACAACAGCGACGGTTGGTTCATGGGATTCACGCCAGAGTTGGTCACCGGTGTTTGGGTTGGTGGCGAGGAGCGTTACATCCACTTCACGTCGGGTGCTATTGGACAGGGTGCCGAACAGGCTCTGCCTATCTTCGCTATCTACATGAAAAAACTATACGACGATCCCGCCATACCGTATAAGCAGGACACCAAGTTTGATTGGCCTGACGGCATTGAAGCCAGCTGGCGAGAAGGTTCTTACTCCGGCGGAGGCGGAGGACATGGCCGCGGCGGTGGCGGTGACGGCGGCGGTGGCGGCCACCATGCCGAAGTGATGCAGGGCGTGTTTGACTAAGCACGCCGGTGGTCACCGGCTACCAGCCACAAACCGTGGAAGGCCGTTGAAATCACGGACCGTTTCCACGCGAGAAATACCCGCCGCAGCCACTGCGGCGGTTGTTTCTTTTGACAAGGCGCTGTTGATTTCAAGGAACAGACGGCCGCCGGGGCTCAGTGAGCGCGCGGCATAACCGGCTATGGCGCGATAGAAGAGCAGCGGGTCGGCATCGGGAACGAACAACGCTCCGGCAGGCTCATAATCGGTCACATGGCGTTCCATCGTGGCGCGCTCGCTTTCACGAACATAAGGCGGATTGCTAACAATCACGTCCCACTCGCCACGTGGCGTTTCACGCAAGATGTCACATTGCACGAAATCCACCTTCACACGCAACCTCGACGCATTCTCCGATGCAACCGCCAAGGCCGCGCGGCTCACGTCAAGCGCGGTCACACGCGGAAAACGCAAAGCCCGAGCAAGCGACAATGCGATGCATCCGGTGCCCGTGCCTATATCGAGCACGCGAAGGTCGTCTCGGTCGCCGCAGGCGTCAACCACCATATCCACAAGCTGCTCGGTCTCGGGCCGCGGGATCAACGTGGCGGGCGTCACCTTGAACTCATGGCCGTGGAAACGCGCCACGCCCAGCACATACTGCAACGGCTCGCCGTGTTCCACACGCGTCACGATTTCCTCAAACCGTCCCGGAGCGAACGCCGGCAGTTCGCTGTCGTCACGCATAAGGATATCCACCGGGCGCCAGCCCAGCACAGTCTCGAAAATCATCTCGCACATGGCTCGCGCCTCACGCTCACCGTGAACCGCGGCGAGTCGGCTCACCACCGAGCGCCTCGCTTGGGCTGTCGTCATCGTCATTTGAAAAGTTCCTTTACTATTCGTTTGAGATATGGTTTTATCTGCTCATAGGGAAAAACGAGCGTCACGTTTCCCATCGATCCGTAAGTAATCTCATAGCGATTGTAAATCAGCACGAGTTTATCGTCGCAGAGCAGAAAATTGTGACACACGTATGGTTTTTCACGGAACTCATCCCATAGTTCCTCCCATATCTCCATCTCTTTAAGCTTATCGACCACTACTGCCTCCGCGCCGGGTTTGATGACATCGTCGATGGTCAGCACACAGTCCGACTTGAGGTCGTAGTTCACGAATTTCACGATGTGATTGGCCACGCCGCCGAAAAAGGCATCTTGAACGAAACTGTAAGCCACAAACCGCGGAGCAGTGATTTCCAACGACATATTTGTACGATTGAAAAAGTACATCTCCTCCGATTCCGGGTCGTTTGGAATAGAAACCACGCGCTCCACATTGGTAAGGCTGTTATCTCCTGTAGAAGAATATGATTCAATAGCTTCATCATAAGTCTTCAGCGGTTCACGTTCTTCCTGATAGGGCAATCTGATATTCGACAGTTTGTCAATCAGCACCGATTGCAAGCCGTCAAGGCTGTATTTCCCCAGTTTCGTAGGCCAGCACAGTGTGAAGGAGCGGTCAAGATATATCGACTCGTCATCATAATTCACTTTGAAAAACGGCATTCCGTCGGTGATGGTATGGGTCCATTCTGTCCCGTTCACCATGATAGTGGTGTCTCGGCTTGTAATCTCCGGTACCGCCGTTGCAGCCAACGCGCTTTGCACGACAGAAACTGTCAGCAGCACCGCCAGTGTAAGTCTTATTGCTTTCATCACATTATATTTATATGTTATAGTATATTATGCTTTACCTAAATAAAATGCTTCCCCACTATGGCAGCGCCACTTTGTCGAGAATATGCTGGAGGTGGGCAATGGCAAGGCCGTAGTTGGTGATGGGTACATGCTGGGCCTGGGCGCGACGGATGCGCGCAAGCATCAGCCTGCGGTTGAACATGCAAGCGCCGCAGTGGATGATGAGGTCGTATTGGCTCAAGTCGGCGGGATAGTCCTTCCCGGCGTGAATGTCGACAGCGATGCTTTCGCCGTATCTGCGACGCAACATACGCGGGATTTTCTCGCGGCCTATGTCCTCGCTCATCGGGGCGTGGGTGCATGCCTCGGCTATAAGTACGCGCGACTGTGGAGTGAGGCGGTCGATAGCCTGCGCGCCCTCGACAAGTACGTCGAGATTGCCCTTCAACCCTGCCATGAGCACCGAAAACGAGGTCAGACGGCTCGATGCAGGTTTCTGCGCCTCTACCTGGGCGAACACTTGCGAGTCGGTGATAATCAGCGCCGGTGGCTTGCGCAATGCGTCAAGGCTTCGCTGCAACGTGTCCACTCCGCAACCCACCACCGTGCAATGCTTGTCGAGCAGATCGCGGATGGTTTGCACCTGCGGCAAAATCAGTCGCCCTTTTGGTGCCTGGGGGTCTTGCGGCATTACCAGCAACACAATGTCCCCCGGCTTCACGAGGCCAGCCGTGAGGCTTGTCTCCTCGTCGTCGCCACCGGCTTTCACCAGTGCCTCGCGCAAGCGTTCGATGCCGTCGCCGGTAAGTGCGCTCACGGCCACTGGAGCCACTCCGAGCGCCGCTTCTACAGCGGCGACAGCGTCATCGCCCACCTTGTCGCTCTTGTTGAGCACCACCACCGTGGGTATCTCGAGCCTGTGCAGTTCGTCGAGCCATTCTTTCTCGAGTCCGAGGTCGCTCGCCTGGTCCATCACCAGCAGAGCCATGTCGGCCTGGTCAACGACGCGGTGTGTGCGCTGATTGCGCAGCTGCCCCACGTTGCCTTCGTCGTCGTAGCCGGCGGTGTCGATGAGCAGGCACGGGCCGAGTGGGTTTATCTCCATGGCGCGGTTCACGGGGTCGGTGGTCGTACCTGCCTCGGGCGAAACGATGGCAGCCTGCTGACCCGTGATGGCATTCAGCAGCGATGACTTGCCCACGTTACGCCGTCCGAAGATGGCGATATGTCGTCGTAATGACTGCGGTGCGGTGTTCATATCTAAAAGCTGATTTAATCAGAACCTGAAGTCGCGGGCACCAGCGGCGATGTCGGCCAGTCGCTGACCGGCAAGACGGCGGATGCGTTCATCGGGCAGACGCTCCAACTCGCGGCGTATAAGCGCCTCGCCCTTCTCGCGGGTCGAGGGACTCGCATAGTCCTCGAGGTATTCCTTGAGGGTAATCATTGCGTTGGGGGTGCAGCAGTGGCTTATTTTGCCGCGCTTGACCAATGTCATGAAGCGGTCGCCGGTGCGACCCTCGCGGTAGCAGGCCGTGCAGAAACTGGGCAGGTAGTTGATGTCGAGCAGCCACCCAATCACCTCGTCGAGGGTACGCTGGTCGCTGACGTCGAACTGCGCCGTGTCGTCGTGACGCTCCTCGGTGGTGTAACCGCCCACACTGGTGCGCGAACCGCCGCTGATTTGTGAGATGCCCAGGTCAAGCACACGCTCGCGCACTTTCTGCGACTCGCGGGTTGAGATAATCATGCCTGTGTAGGGAGCAGCCAGACGGATGATGGCAACAATCTTGCAGAAAATCTCGTCGGGAAGCACATCGGGATAGTCATCGAGCGAGATGTCGTCGGCAGGACAGATGCGAGGCACGCTGATGGTGTGCGGGCCCACCCCCATGCGGGCCTCCAGGTGCTCGGCGTGCATGAGCAAACCTACGAGGTCGTAACGGTAGGTCGTCAGTCCATAGAGCACACCTATGCCCACATCGTCGCAACCGCCTTCCATGGCGCGGTCCATGGCCTCGGTATGGTAAGCATAGTTGCTCTTCGGGCCGGTGGGATGCAGTCGCTCATAGTTCTCTTTGTTATATGTCTCCTGGAAGAGGATATATGTGCCTATGCCTGCCTCTTTGAGTTTACGGTAGTTCTCAACGGTGGTGGCGGCGATGTTCACATTCACACGGCGTATTGCGCCGTTGCCCTCGTGAGTGTCGTAGATGGTTTTGATCGACTCGAGGATATACTCGATGGGGTTCATCACGGGATGTTCGCCGGCTTCCAGAGCCAGACGTTTGTGTCCCATCTTCTCGAGTGCGATCACCTCTTGGCGAATCTCGTCCTGCGTGAGTTTCTTGCGGGGAATGGTGTGGTTCTTGCCGTGATACGGGCAGTAGACACAGCCGTTCACGCAGTAGTTCGACAGGTACAGTGGGGCGAACAGCACGATACGGTTGCCGTAAAGACGCTGCTTCACCTCGCGCGCCAGACTCTCGAAGCGTTCCACCAGGTCGGGTTGGTCGCACTCAAGTAGCACGGCCGCCTCGCGGTGGGTCAGACCTTTGCATGTTGCCGCTTTATTGATAATCTCCTCTATCAGGGGGCGGTTGCTACGGTTGCGGCTGGCGTAGTCGAGCGTCTCCAATATTTCGCTGTGGTCGATAAATTCCTCGGCGTGAGCTGATTTAGGGTTGTACATTGTTGTTAAAGGTTAGTTGTTTTATGTTTTGTGTATTTATTGTCTCTTTGTTTGTAGTCGCCACGGCTCCAATCAATATAAAAGTCAGCAGCGGCCAATTCGCGGTCGAGCAGGGCCAAACCCTCGGCACTCTCGGCTGCGGTGCTCTTCTTGCCGTCGTAGAGCGAGTACTGGTTTCGCACTGCCGACGGCGAGAGATTGGGCATCAGCACATTGGCTCCGGCCTGAAGGCCCATTATGCGCCCGTTGGGGGTAATACTGTTCAATGCCGTGGTCGACGGTATCAACGCTTGCGGGAACATCAGACGCAATATCGAATAAATGCGGCATGTGAGTTCGGCACTGCCGGCACGATGCTCTTTCAGCGGGGTGTCGTGGTGCGGGATAAAGGGGCCTATGCCTATCATCTCGGGCTGAAGGCGTTCGATATACTCGATGTCTTCAACCAAGTGGTCGAGCGTCTGCCACGGACTGCCAACCATAATGCCGGTGCCCACCTGGAAACCCAGTTCCTTGAGCCACGACAGGCATTGCAGGCGGTGGGCAAGCGACATCTCCGACGGATGCAGTTTGGCATAGTGAATCGCGTTATGGGTCTCATGACGCAGCAGGTAGCGGTCGGCACCAGCGGCTCGGAAAGCGGCATATGCCTCTTTTGGCCACTCGCCAAGAGAGAGGGTCAACGCGCAGTCGGGCCACGTCGATTTAATCTTTTGCACGAGTTCGGCAACCCACGGCCAACGTTCCGACGGCAGTTCACCGCCTTGCAGCACAAAGGTGCGGAAACCCAGTCGATACCCTTCCCTGCAGCTATCCATCACCTGTTCGGCGGTAAGTGTGTAGCGCGACACATTGCGGTTACTGCGGCGAATACCGCAGTACAGGCAGTCGTTGCGGCACACGTTGGTCAACTCGACGAGGCCTCTCAGGTAGACTCCGCGGCCGAAAACCGCGTCGGCAACTCGCCGGGCTTCGGTGCGAAGATAGTCAGTGACGGCGCTGTCCTCGCTGCTCAGCAACGACTTATACCCGTCACTGTCAAGTCGATGCTCGTCGCGCAATATGTCAACCAACTCTCTCATTTACTGTCCCAATCGATATCTTCGAGGTCTGGCATTTCCGAGGGCATGAGGTAGTCACAGGTAATCATCGACACGCCCATTTCGCCATAAAGCGAATAGTTCTCGGGCTTGTTCACTGTCCAAACAGCAACGTCCAAACCTTTATCATGGAATCGCCTTACTGTTTCTTTGTCGAAACAGCCTGCCTGGATGCTCGGCATCAAGCCCCATTGCACAATCCAGTCGAAATGCTTCTCCCAGTTGCTGTTGCACAGGAACTGGCACTTGAGCGACGGATAGTTGGTGCGGACATATTCCAGCGAATTGCGCATCGACGTGAGGATGATGGCTTTCTCCGTCAGGCCCTTTTCAGCGACTAACGCCGCGAGACCCGGGAAATTGCTCATGTCGTTGTTGTTGATGCCGGTGGCCCATTTTAGTTCGATGACGGGTATGACGTCTTTCTCCTTGCAGATGTCAAGATACTCGGCTACGGTGCAAATCTTGCCTGTGTACGTGATGTCACCACGAGTCTGGGTATAGGTCTCGGACTGCAACTCAGCCAATGTGGAGGTGGCGACAGTTAGATTGCCGCCTACGGCGTTGGTCGTCTCATCGTGGCTGATAACATAATAGCCGTCGCTGGTCACTCTCACGTCGCACTCCAGCCCCTCAAAGCCATATTTGTCCACACCGTTGGCGAACGACTCCACGGTGTTCATCACTCCCGTGAAGCTGCCACGATGCCCGATGAATGTGGGTTTCCAAGCCCATGCACTCAGGGCACTTGCGGCAAGCGCTATTACGATAAGCGTTTTTTTAACCATAATTCCATGTTTTCGTTGAGACGCAATTGGCCTTGACATCTCAAATTCTCACTTCCGCTCCTCCCTATTCGCTCCCGAAAGCTTTTGTCAAGCTGTCGGGAGCGATTTGTCACGGGAGCTGTAACAGTATCAACTTATTGGAAAGCGTTCTCGCTCAAGCCCTTGCCGCCGATGGCAAGGTCTTTCATATATGCGGGAACCGGCTTGCCAAGGTACTTGTCGACATACAGTTTGGCGAGGTACTGGCCGAGCATGAAGCCGTGGCCGCGAAGACCGGTGAGCAGTCCGGCGTCCGGGTCGATGATGTATCTCGGCTCGATGTAGTAGCCGGCCCACACGGCATGGAAACCGACTGACGCCAAGTTGGGTATCCATTGGGCGAACATCTCGCTCACAATCTTGAGGAAGGCCCGGCTGTTGTACTTCAGGTTCTGGCGGGCCTCATATGCGTCGCAGTCGGGCGATGCGCAACCTATGATTTGTCCGGTATGCAGGAACTGCTGGCCGTAGACTGCGTTGAACCCCTTGTAGTGACGACGGTCGATAATCATGTCGAGCGAGTCGCCGTTCACACCCATGTTGGGCAGACGGCGGGTGATGAACGCCTGGTGCTTGACAGGATAGAGTTGGGTGTCGATGCCGAGCATGTCGGTAAATTTCTCCGAACCCCATCCCATGGCGTTGACGAAGTGGTCGCAAGTATACTCCACATAGTGCTTGTCGTGACGGCGAACAAGTACACGGTATTTGTCGCCAGCGCGCTCCACATGCAGCACCTCGCAGTCCTCGAGCACTTCTCCGCCATGCTGCTTGCCCACGGTGCGCACATATTCGATGGTGCGGCCGGGTGTGGCCTGCCAGCAGTTCTTGCTGATAAGCGCGTGGCTGTAGATGTTGTCATCGGGATTCCAGTAGGGCGAGATTTCTTTGGTGAAGTCCTTGCGGTCGATCATATACGCCTCGCTCCAGGCGCGTGAGGCGTCGAGCGAGCGGTAGGTGGCGTCGTCGTGCACAAGGTTGACGTAGCGCGTCATCTTCAGGTCGATGTTGCAGTGCTGCTGGTCGTCGCGGAAAATCTCCAGGTTGTGCATGGCGATATCGCTGATGTCAGGATTAGAGAACGCCGGACGGCCGCCGCCGATGCAGCGCCATGTCGAGCCGCGGTCGTAGTTGACCAGAACAACGCGCTTGCCGGCTTCGGCAAAGTAGCGGAACGCTGCGCTGCCGGCCATTCCGCCTCCAGCGACAAGAATCTCGGTCTCGGCTTTCTCAATCACCGAGCCGTGCTCGAACACGAAGGTCTCCTTGGCCTCTCCGTTGTACACATCGCCCAGGGTCACCTGGTTGGCCAGCGGGGCGCGCGGGGTGCTATCGCCGGTCACTTCGATGCCGTGGGCACGCAGTATCTGCTTGGCGCGCGACACGCAACGCTTGCCGCGGCACGGGCCCATGCCCATGCGAGTGGTGTGCTTCAACTCGTCGACCGAGATGTACTTGCGGTCGCCCACCACGGCAAGCAGTGTCTGTACGTCAACATCCTCGCAGTGGCACACAAACGACTTGCCTTCCTCGGGGTCGGTGAGAGGACGAAGTTCCAACGGTTCGGGATAGCGGTCCTTGAGGATGAATCCGTGTACGTCGTTCAGTTCTTTGACCTCGGTTGCTTTCACGCGGGCCACATTGGTCTTGTTGTCCTTCTTGAGAACTTTCTCGATAACACCTTCTCCCACTTTCGCGCCATTGTCATCGACCAGGAACACTTCCTTGCCTTCTTCAACCTCGTATTCCAGTGGCAGGAACACCACGTTCTTGCGTTTGTCGTAGCCGAAGATGGCCAGGCCGGGACAGTGGTTCACACACTGCATGCAGCCTATACACTTGTCGTAATCGACTGTCGGAACCGACGATGTGGTCGGTTTGGTGATGGCGCCCTGCGGACAGGCAAAAGTACACGGGTTGCAGGCAAAGCCATAAAGGCAGTTGGTCTGTACATAGGGTTTTTGAGCCATGCGTTCCTCGCTCGGAATGCGGGGCTTGTCGAGCAGACGCACCGGGCGCTGCTGCGAGTCGATATACTGGCGTGAGACCTCCAGATAGTCCTCATACGGGAAACGGAGGCCCATTTCCTGCGCCACTTCGTAAGCCACCTGCTTGCCGCGAAGCACGGCACTTGTTCCCTCTCCGATGCGCACGGCGTCGCCGGCACCGTAGACATTGCGGCCGAACACCGAGCGTCCCTTGACAAACAGTTGGTTGTCGGGAATAAGTCCCGTACAAATATTAATAATATCAATATCGTCGATTACACGCTCGGTGCCGGGTATCGGTTGGAAATTGCGGCACTCGGCTATCACGGCGCCAGTGACTCCGGTATAGTCGTCGTTGGGTATGGCGCGGATAAGCACGTGAGAGGTCATGATGGGGATGCCCAGACGCCGTACGCGGTTGGCCTGCACCGGGAAGCCGCCCTCGTGGTCCATGCCCTCGATGATGGCCTTGATGGTCGCTCCGGCCTGCATTGCCTGGTAGCTTGTCAGGTAGCCGATGTTGCCGGCGCCCACTGTGAGCACGCGTTTGCCCAGCAGGGTGTGTTCCTGGTTCATCATCTTCTGGAATACGGCAGCAGTGTAGACTCCCGGAACATCGTCGTTCTCAAACACCGGCATGAACGGCACCGCACCGGTGGCAACCACCAGATGGTCGGCGTCGATGTAGCTCACCTCCTGCGTCACGATGTTCTTCAGGGCAATACGGCGGCCTTCGAGAAGGTCCCACACGGTGTTGTTCAGCAGAATGCCGTCATGGCTGTCGCCGGCAAGGGTCTTGGCGATGTCGAAACCGCGCATGCCGCCGAACTTCTGCTCCTTCTCGAAGAAGAAGAACTGGTGGGTCTGCATATTGAACTGGCCGCCCTCGGTGGCGTTGTTGTCGACCACGATGTTGGGGATGCCTAAAGCCGTGAGTTGCTCGCGGCAAGCCAAACCGGCAGGACCGCCACCTATGATGGCGACCGTCGTCTTGTAAATCTTGGTCTCGCCTGCTGTGCGCGGCTTGACCTCGGGCATATAGTCCTTGGGAATCTCGCACACTTTTTTCACTCCGTCGACATTGGTGATACAGATGCGACGCACTTGGCCGTCGACAAGCATCTCGCATGCTCCGCACTTGCCGATACCGCACTCCAGACTGCGGTTGCGGCCCGTTGTACTGTGGCTGTGGACAATCAGTCCGGCCTGATGAAGGGCGGCCGCGATGGTTTTGCCTTTCTGGCCGCATACTTTTCTCCCTTCAAACTCGAATTCCACGTATTCTTCTTTTGGAAGGTCAATGATAGGATGAGTCTTAATTTTAAACATTGTTGAATGGTTTATTTGGTTATAGTTATAGTTCAGCGGTTCAGTCGCAATCACACAACACACGCATGCGATTGACGACATTTCTCTAACAACGTTGCAAATTTAGGTAAAATTTGCGATATATAAGCCAATCAAAGTAAAAAAGTGAACTAATACTTACAAACAGTAGCCCCAACAGAAAAAATTATGAAATTTTACCCGAAAACGGCACCTGTTTATGAAATATTATTATTAACTTTGCGCATTGAATTTGATTTATTGAGTTATTCACCATATTTATTAATTTAATTTCAGTGTTCATGATGAAAAAGTCTTTACTTCTATTTCTGCTTGCGGTGCTCGCCGCCATTGGGCCGGCACGCGCCGTCGAGTCACTGACAGTAGACGATGGGACAGACACACAAACCACTGTTCCCTTCTATGGCTTTTACGCTGACAACTACCAGAAGACCGCCTACATCATTCCCGCCCACTACCTGACGGCGATTGACGACGGTTTAATCTCTTCGTTGGCTTGGTACACGCAGTCGCCTGGTTCATCATCTCTTAATGGAACGTTCCAAATTGTTCTCAAGGAAGTGGCTGACACAACAATCACCAATTTCAGCGAGGCCGATGCGGGGACTGTTGTTTACGAAGGGCTAATTGATGTAACCCAAAGCAGTATGCGAATCGAGTTTGACAGCCCATACCAGTATCATGGCGGGAACTTGCTTGTTGGGGTGCGTGGTATAACACCCGGCAATTATACCAGTGTTTCGTTCTATGGAACACAGGCCCAAGACAACGTGAGTGCTTATGGGTATAATCAAAGTTCTTTAGACGTGGTCAGCGCAAATTTATTGAAGTTCAGGCCTAAGACCACTCTTTACTACACACCTGCCGGAGAAATTTTCGTCAGCAACCCAAAGAACTTGACGGTGAGTGACATACAGGCCAACAGCGCTACTGTGTCATGGACTGCTGGCAGCAACGAGACCTCATGGAACTTTGCCTACAAGGAAGCGGCCGACGAGCAATGGGACGAAGAGCTGGTGAACAACAACTCCTACCAACTCGACGCACTCTCCAACGGGACCCTTTATGATGTGAGGGTGCAGGCTGTAACAAGCGACGGTAACAGCGAATGGGTCTCCACACAGTTTTCCACTCCCTACTGCGATGACATCGATAAGGTTGCTGTCAACTACACGCTCAACGACTCTTACGGCGATGGATGGAACGGCAGCAAAATTCAGGTTGTAAACGAGGAGTCTGGACTCGTAGAATACACTCTCACTTGCGCAGGGAGCAACGAAGAAGGTACGCTGATGCTATGTGCGGAAGTAAATTACAACTTTGTTTGGGTAAAGGGGTCATACTCCGAAGAGGTATCTTTCGTTTTCTTTGACGGAGAAGGTGAAATCTTCAACTGCACGACAGGCTCTGCCACCAGCTATAATAATGGCGCTACAATCTTCTCTTATAAACCAACTGTAAATTTGTATCCCCGGCCAGCGGAGGTGACTGCAAGCAACGTCGCTTATTCCACGGCCGACCTAAGTTGGACTCCGGGACGCGACGAGTCCGCCTGGCAAATAGTGTATGCCGAAGGCGCAGACTTTGACCCCAACGGAATAGATATGATCCCAGTCGATGTGACAGGAACACCAAGCACAACGCTTACTGGACTTCAAGAAGATGCCACCTACTACGTCTATGTGCGTGGCAACTATGGCGAGGGCAACGTGAGTTCGTGGAGCGATGTGTGCTCGTTCACAACGTTAGAGCAGTTCAACAAGCCCACCGACCTCACTGTCGACGACATTAAGGCGACAAGCGTCACGGCACATTGGACCGGCGACGCACAAAGTTACAATGTGCGATACCGTGTGTTCAACGGTATATACGAGAGCTTTGAGGGTGGCGTGATACCCGATGGATGGAATATCGTCGATAGCGACGATGACGGCAAGAAATGGACGGTGATTAACCCGGCGACCTATTTCTCTCAGGAATCCGGACTCAGCGCTTACGATGGCAACTACGCAATTTTGTCAAGAAGCTACGACGGTAGCGCTTTCACTCCCGACAACTGGATCATAACCCCAAAGGTGGAACTCGGTGGGGAACTCAGTTACTGGGTATTTGGCGATGCAGTTTATCCTGAAACTTACCGAATCTATGTATCGACTACCGACACCGACATCTCCAGCTTTGTTCCTCTGACCGATAATTTACAAACACCCAACGAACAGGAGTGGTTCTTCAAATCGTTCAGCCTGAGCGACTTTGCCGGACAGGAGGGTTATATCGCTTTCCGGAACTACGACTGTTACAATATGGACCTTATTCTTATCGATGCAGTCAAAGTCATGGGTGCAAATGAGCAGGAATGGACTGTGGTGGAGAACGCATCAAACCCCGCTACCATCACTGGACTTAACCCCGGCAATATATATGAGATTCAAGTGCAAAGTGTCTACAGCGACGGTGAATCCAAATGGACCGAAAGCACGCTCTTCACAACTCCCGAAATCACGACTGTGCCCGAAATCGTCAACGTCGAAACCACATCCAACAACGCAACCGTCTCTTGGACCGGAGCGCAAGACTCTTACAACCTGCGATACCGCACCAGCGTAAAGAAGGTAGGTTTCTTTGAGGACTTCGAAAGCGGTTCTCTCGATGGGTGGACCAACCTCGACGCCGATGGCGACAACAACAAGTGGTACATATTCTCACCTTTTGACTCTGGAACGAACACAACGGATTCCAATGGCAACCCATATACTCTCGACTTCCGCTGTGCCACTTCGGCAAGTTACAATGGATCTGCTCTCAATCCCGACAACTGGCTGATTTCGCCGCAAGTCGAACTCAAGGGCGAGTTTTCGGTGTGGCTGCGCAACCAAGATATACGCTATCCCGAGACTTTCGCCATCTATCTTTCGACAACAGGCAATAACGTCGAAGACTTCACCACGGTACTGGTGGAGGAGACCCAAGCACAGCAGTCCTATACCGAGTATACCGCCGACTTGAGCCAGTATAACGGGGCAAAGGGATACATCGCAATACGACACTTCAACACTCACGACCAGTTCCGGCTCAATGTCGACAACTTCCATGTCAAGCATGGGCAGGACATTCCCGCCGGTGAATGGATTACAGTGGAGAACGTGAATTCGCCCTACGTAATCGAAGGCCTTGACCCCGACACGAGGTATGACATGGAAATTCAAGGTGTTATCGATGACGAAAACGTCACCGAATGGACTCCGACCAAGTGGTTCGAAACAAAAGTTGGACCCGTCATTCTGGCCAAAGCTCTTGAGGGACCAGAGGGTGAAGTGACAATCTCAAGCAACCTGAAGGTCGTAGAGGCTAACGAAACTTTCGCATCCGCCAGCGACGGAGAAAGTAACTGGATTCTGCTCTACACCGAAGAACCGCTTGATAAGGGTATTGTCATTGCCAACCTGAAGGGACTGATCGGTGGTCTCGACAAGAACCCATATTTGGATGTTGAGAATTTCGACGTGAGCGATGCCATCGTCGACGTGGCTGAAACATCGTTCGATCTGCGCACGGTTCAGGCCAGCGACATCACAGCTCTCAAATCGGCACAAATCGTCTCCTTCATAGGATACTACAACGCAACATCTAATGAGATTTGCGCCTACCGGCCCGATGACGAGCCCGTAGGTATACACCTGAACGCCAGCACACAATACATGAGCGGCTCGGCTGTCGAGGGTAAGATACAGAAGTTCACAGGCTTGATACAACTCGTCGAGGCTTGGGATGCTCCCGCAAGACCAAACGGAGCCCCATCACGCGTGCCCATCGACAGCGACGACGCCTTAGAGAACATCTCTTTCTTCATCACCGAGGTGTCAATACCCACAGGCATCGACAATGTGACCGCAACCGGCAGCAAGCAAATACAAGGCATCTACAACGTGAACGGTCAGCGGGTCACTCGTCCAGAAAAGGGCATCTACATTATCCGCTACACCGACGGCTCAACAGCCAAGGTGCGATTCTAACCCTCACGTTCCCAACAAATAACAATAGCGGCACCCACCCCCGGGCGCCGCTATTTTTATTGTCCATTAACGCGTCATTTCCTACATCGCCCAGAACAACAGGCCGCCGCAGATTATGACTCCGGTGACGAGGAGGTCGATAATGCAATAGCCCATGATATCCTTTGCGTCAAGGCGCGCTATAGCCAAGGCCGGGAGAGCCCAGAACGGCTGGATGAGATTGGTCCAGGCGTCGCCCCACGAAATGGCCATGCCTGTCAAGCCGGGGTCTACAGCCAGATTGGCGCCGGCCGTGAACATAACTGGCGCCTGCACAGCCCAATGGCCGCCGCCACTTGGCACAAACAGGTTGAGTACCGCGGCGCAAAGGAAGGTGAGCAGCGGATAGGTTACGGGATTGCTGATTTGCACGCAGGCCTCGGCCATGACCCCGCCTAAACTGATGCCGCTGGCGCCGACACCCGTAAAGATGCCCATGATGCCCGCGTAGAAGGGGAACTGCAAAATGATGCCGGCGGCTCCGGTGGTAGCTTTGCCGAAAGCCCGCACGTAGGCCACAGGCGTGGAATGCAGCACAAGGCCCAACGCCAGGAATATCATGATCACACCGCCAAGGTCTAAACCGGCGCCCTTCACAAAAAGATTAATCACGAGATAGGCCACAAGCATCAGTGCCACAAGCCACGAGAGCAACTTGCTGTGCTCGAGACGCTGGGCAGGAGTCTTCGACGTGGTGGGAACAGCGGGCTCGATATCATCTTCTTTCAGAAGAGCGGGGTCGACGGTCAGGACACCTTGCTTGGGATGCATCAACGTGTTGGCTATGGTGATGCCCATTATCACCAGCAGCACAGTCACAAGATTGTGCCACTCCAAGATGGTCTGACCCAATGACACAGGCGCGGTAAGAGCGCCATTGGTTGCCATTGAGAGCGACTCGCCGGGGGTAGCCATGGTGAGGGGAATGGAACCAGACATGCCGGCATGCCACACCACGAAGCCGCTGTAGGCCGACGCGATAAGAAGACGATAGTCGACGTCGGTCCGCTGACGCGCTATCGCCTTGGCAAACACCACGCCAATGATAAGGCCAAAGCCCCAGTTGAGCCAGCACGACAAGGCCGACACAATAGTCACAAGAGCTATCGCCGACGGGGCGCTTTGCGGCAAGCGCGCCATCGCATTGATGCCGCGTTTGATAACAGGTGCGGCAGCCAAGGTCGAACCACACACAAGGACCAAAGACATCTGCATGGCGAACTCCAGCAGATTCCACACGCCGTCGCCCCAGTGCTCCACGACCTCGAATGGGGTCTGGCGGCACAATGGCATCGCCACCAACGCGGCCAAGAAGGTGAGTATTATGGCGAATATAAACGGTTCCGGCAACCAGCGCTGCACCAATCGCACGCAGAATTTAATCATCTTAGACCATTTGTTTCCACTGAGTGTCATATAAGTTCCTTGATTTTTTAATAAATCTTTTTCATGTTTGTCGGTTTACGGACCGCAAAGGTAGTGAATTTCCTTCAAACTGCATCAATATGCTAAGAAAAAGCAGCGCCATGAAATTTATGAGCCATTCCACATTTTTTTTGTAATTTTGCGTGACTTTTTTGAGAGTTGTGCGTCTAACGGACAAAAAAACTAATTGATGGTTCTGATAATTGCTTGTGTCAGATTTGGTTTTCTTGCTGGCGCCAACAAGAGCCCAAAGACCACACAGCAAGATTTCACAGAACATCCATTATTCCAAATTCAGTGATTTTGGCTTTAAAAATAACAAAAAGATGAACGAACTTGAAAGCAAATTTGCTCAAACCATCAAGCAGAACAAAAGCACCATCTACACCGTGTGCTACATGTTCTCAAAAGATGCCGACGAGGTGAGCGACCTCTTCCAGGAGGCGGTCATCAACCTCTGGCGAGGTTTTGAGGGCTTTGAGAACCGCAGCGACGTGAAAACTTGGATTTACCGCGTGACACTCAACACCTGCATCTCACTCGACCGGAAAAAGCGACGCAACGCCACCGAGAAGTTGCCAATGAACATCAACCTCTTTGAGGACAGCGACGAGGCGACACGACAAATCGACTTGCTGCACAAACGCATAAGCCGGCTGCAACCGTTCGACCGCGCAATAGTGCTACTCTGGCTCGAAAACATGCCCTACGAGGAGATAGGGCAGGTGACCGGAATCTCAACCACCGCCGTGAGCACACGCCTCTACCGAATCAAAGAACAACTCAAAAAAATGAACGACTAACCACTAAAACTCTCAAAATTATGGAATACGAACTTGACGAAATGCGCCAGCAAATGGCGATACTCAAAGATAAACTCGAGAAACAGACTATTGTCGACGACCGAATAATTCGACGCGCTATCAAGCACAGCGCGAGCAACATCAACAAGCGGTATCTTGTGATTTCCATCATAGCGCTGGCGATGATTCCCTACGGATACTGGGCGTTCGTGGTGCTCAACGGGCTCTCGATACCTCTGTGGATTGCATCGTGCGTGTTGATGCTCACCGTAGTCGCTTTCTGCTTCTTCAACGGACGCGCTTTGCGTGACCCGCAACTAGCCGACGGCAACCTGAACGACACCATGCACCGAGTGGCAGCCGCCAAGCGACGCGACAACAACTGGCAGTGGTTCGGCATTCCCATGGCAGCAGCATGGGCCATATGGGTCGGATGGGAAATGGGTCAGAAAATGGGACCGGAACATTTTAAATACTTCATGCCGTTCTTCATCATCTTCATCGTGGCTGGAATTCTACTTGGCCTTGGTGTACACTTCAAAACCCAGCGGCACTACCGCGACATCCTCGAGCAGATTGAAGACGCCGATGACTCCCGCGAATAAACAATATCCGCCTGACTTCACCAGATAATAAAGCCGGCTCCGTTGATGGGGCCGGCTTTATTAATGAGGGGTTACAAGTGCATTATCATTCGTTGCCTACATATTTCAATGTTATCTGCCCCGAACAAATCTCTTTCTCACCTACAGCCTTCACTGAGATGACCATGCTGAAATGGCATTTATAGGTGTTCTTGTCGGCTGCATCGAGCTTCTTCTGAACAGCGTTAAGCGCTTTTACCATAGCCGAGTAGCGTTGCTCGGCGAGAGCGTTCTGCTCTTTAAGCTTTTGGTCCTTCTCGTCGGCCTTGAAGGAGACGTCCCACACCTGCGTCTTGATGATTTCATTCACCTCTTTATAGATGCTCTCGTAGAACTTGAATTCACGGGTATCATCGTTACCGCCCGAATAGCCTCCCACGAAAGTTCCATCTTGATAGGTGTAGGAACCCGATACAGTGTATACCTGCTTCATGGTGCCGGGTTCATCATCCTTGCCACAAGATGTTAACGCTAACAGTGCACTCATGCACACGAGCACAGATAATGCAATAAAATAATTCCTTTTCATATAGTATGTATATGATTGTCGCTATTGACTATTATTACTCATTACCATTGAAACGCAGAGTCTTCTGTCCCGAGACAATCTGACTCTCACCTGAAGCTGACAACTTGATGGTCATGCTGAAGCTGCATTTATAAGTGTTCTTGTCGGCTGCGTCGAGCTTCTTCTGGACAGCGTCAAGTGCTTTAACCATAGCAGAGTAACGCGACTCGGCAACAGCATTCTGCTCTTTAATCTTTTGGCTCTTCTCACTGGACTTGAAGGAAACCTCCCACACTTGTGCCTTGATGATTTCTTTCACCTCATCGTAGATGCCCTTGTAGAACTTGAATCCTGCAGTGTTGGGGTCGTTAAGGCCGGCTTCGCCATTAGCGTAGTTGCCGTCCTGGCTGGTGATTTCGCCCTTCACGACATATTCCTGCGTCATGGTGGTGTCCTTGATGGGTTCATCATCTTTACCGCAAGAAGAGAATACCAAAGAAATTGCGCTCATGCACACGAGCATTGACAATGCAATAAAAAATTTACTTTTCATGTTTTTTGTTGTTTGTTATTATTATAATAAATATGTTTGTTTAGCGTTTAATTACCTTTTTGCCATTGTGGATGTATAATCCGGGAGCTGCAGGCTCAGTCGGAAGTCGACGGCCGTCAATTGTGTACCATGCGGGGTCGGCATCGACGGGATTGACACTAATTTCATCAATGGCTGTGGTGGCTCCCGGGTCAGACTCCTCGGGCATGGTGAGAATGTATTCCGACGGTATTTCCGCGAGGAGGCGTACGGTAGATGCCGGCGAAGACGTCAAGAGTGCCGAAACTGGCTTCAAGTAGGAGCGGAAGGGTGGTACCGAAACGTGCTCCATGCGCACAAACTTGTTGCCCTGCTGCCCATACACGTTGTCGAGTTCCTGATACCAGGACTTGCCGGCCAGAGAGATTAAATCGTTGACGCGGGTATCGGACCACCTGAATTGTTCAGTCCATGATTTATTGAGTGTGAACTTGAACGTATGCCCAACCATAGACGGGTAAATGAAATAGAATATTGATATATTATTCCATTGGCGGCGGCTATTCATAGGATCTATGAAATTTTTAGCCAGAACGATTGTATTGGGTTCCAACACACCAGCCACTGAATAGGGGAAGAGACGATAAGTCCAGTCTTCTCCAGTGGTGACATCGGTGATGCTCTCTAAATCGTCATACACCATCCACAAGGTGCCCCATGTGTTAACTTCTTCCTCGGTGAAGGTGCGGTAATAAATCAGGTTGCCCTCCTCCAAAATCATCATATTATCGAGAAGTAAGAAGTTGTGACCATCGTAAATGTTTACATCCTTGAAACTGCTACCATCCTTGTTCAACACAATATTGTTGTCCAGACCTGTGACCTTGGTTGGGTCATCGACATAGTAAATGGCATTGGGGTTACTGTTGGGTACCACCTCTTGAATATTGGTACCAATGCCGTAGAATGCGTCATAGCCCTCGGGCATCGTGATTTTGTCGCTCAGAGGCAGAGCTATGGCAGTGCCGTTGGCTGAAACGGCCACAACTCCTTCAACAACGTCGAAGTCACCGATTGTGCTGAATACGGTATTCGTCAAGCGGTCGTTATATCCCAGTTTGATGCGGACGCGATTGACGTTGGCTGGTATTTTAGCCAGCACATTCATGGATGCTGTGCCTCCGATGGGAGCCAACTGACGGGAAGGTGTGACATAACTGCAGTAGACCTCATCCTCATCGTTGGGATTCACCACTTTTAAGCCCATGTTACCATTGAATTTCGCAGTTCCAACATTAACCGATGAAATTTTGCCTGTGATGATGTGAGATGACACTTTCTTGTTTTCCATATCGATATTGGTCTGTGACAAGTCGTAGTCTTCAAAGCGCGCATCGACCTCCTCGCCTTCGCCATACACTCGGTGCATCAGCATCGGATCGGTATAGACACGGAAAGGTATGGAGGGGTCGAATATCTGATCGCTCTTCAGCCGGAATTCCACTTGTTGCGTTTCGCCGGCACGAATAGCCACACATTCTTCGCACCTGATACTGTTGTCGGCCACTACAAACAAGTTGCCGTTAAATTCGTCGCCAATATTCTTGACATCAAATGTGATGCGGGAAATCTTACCATCATCGAGGGTCGTCTGAGCATTGGTAAGCTCGAGGTCCTTCACCGGGAATGGTTGCAGGGTGATGTTGCCATCGTTCACTTCCATCTGGACGTAGAAGTTGTCGTTGCCATCGCACGGGTAGATCATGCCCGGACGGCTTTCATGAGCATAGTAACTCACCCAACGGTAGGTGCCATTGGCGAGGTTTTTGGGTATGTTAACCTTACAATTGCAGCAGCTATAGTCGTTTGAGATAGTGTTGAGTATCGAATAGTCACTAGCATTCGGTTGGTATACAACCTCACCTTGTGAGTTGATCAGCACAGGCCAGATTCCGGTGGCGTCGTAAACACTATAATAAACGGTGCGCAAATGGATGAGTGGATAGTTGCCATCGGCGTCGCGAGTGAGATTGCGTTCACTGAGTAGCAGATGTTGAGCAATCTGCACATAGCCCGGGGTTTGATCGACAGAGCCCTCGACGGGAGGCTGAATGCCAATTATGGCATCTTGATGTATCGACCAGCGATTGTTTGCTCCGCCACCGCCAATACCAGTGCCGCCCGAGTCAAGAATCGAGAGGACGAAATATCCATCGTGATCACCATCCCAGCCCCAGTTGATATAATACTTTCCATTGCCATCGTAGCCGTGACACACAAAACTGTGGCCAGAGCCCCAAGAGGTGGAGGCGTTAAAGATAATGGGGCGGTTGTTGGAGAGTTCGTTATACATCTTATCGTCCCACTGGTCGATGGTATAGTCGTCGCGCAACAAATAACGCATGCCCTTGTCGTACTTGAAACAGCCCAGAAGTGCAGGTCTGATGAGACGGCTGTAAGTACCCGACTGACTGGCACTGTACACCATGTCAACCGATGCGCCAGCGACTTGCATGAGATGCGCCACCGACGTTACTTGCGACTCGGGATACTGTCCGTCGCTGTTATAAGTGAGCTGCATGTTGTCCCAATCGAAAATGGTGGGCTGAACAATCTTGTTTTCCTTGGGCGTGATGAATCTTGCCGTGCTGTCTTGCGGCCACTTGTGGTAATACATCACCTGCGACATCGACGTGGCGATGCAACCAGAGGGGCAGTTGTTCGGCGTTAAGTGGTTGTACGGCCAGTCCTGACCCCATTTGGTTTTCATCAGAGGCTCCACGGCCGGATGGCTCGGGGCTTTGTGAGGACTCAGTCCGTGCTCCTGCATGTAGGCGATTTGCTCGGCATAGCTTTCGAGCATGGTCTGCATGGCAGCAGGCATAGTAGCGGCGTCAATAGAGCCTTTGAGTGAGTACGCGAGCACATCGTCGATGCGGTCGTCGCCGGCAACAATCACATATCCTCCTCCGTTTGCGTTGAAGGCATAGACCTTGTCGCTGCCGACATTGACCAGCTCGGACACTGGACTCCACGAAGTGCGATCCATCGAGCGGACGGCAGCACTTCCTTTTTTCTGGGTCATGAACGCAATTGCCTTGTCCTTGGCCTGTTGCGGCGTCAAGGGCGCGGCTTGCGACGTGACATTAAGAGCTAAGGCTCCTATAACCAGAATAATGGCTAATTTTAATGTTCTCATCTTTTGTAAATAATTAGGTTATGTTATAAATAATTATTGATCAACTAAATTATTTTGTTATATCCCGCTTGGTATCACCTGCATGGGATTTTCTTGAAATTCCAATATTTGCCGGGCATCTTGAGCTCAAACTCGGTGTCCTGGAGCGACAGGGCCGGGAAGATGAGGGCAAAACGCAGTTTTTGATAAGGTTGCTCAATAAGCGTGCGAGCGGGCTTGACGTTAATATTCTTAGCTTGCACGATAGTCAGCTTGCCGCTTTTCTTGCCCTTGATGTGGGTGTCGGAGGGTACACTGGCATAGATTGCCTTAGCTTCATCGTTCTCATACTCCAGCTCCACGCGGGTCTCGGTGTCGGAGCAGCATACACGCAAAATCTTAATATTACCGGCTTCTTTGTCGGCCTTATAAATCGGGTCTTCTCTCACGAAGCGGTAACCCGAGTAGTCGCTCAAGGTCGCTTGGTCGTTGTTGAGCACGCTCGGACCGTCGGCTGTGCGGCCGGCGGGGCCATACAGGCTATTGATTTTGCGAGTGAGGTTGTGCTGGTCAGTATAATCATATCGCCAGTTCAGCACAGCGGCTTCCTCATACTTGGCAAGTGCATCGGCATAATTACCTTTTTCCTCCAGTTCGTGAGCCTCGTCCATTACGGCGTTGAATGTCGGCAGGTACTGGGCCCTCTCGCGAGTCAGGATTTCAGCCTGCTGCTTACGTTCCTGCGAATTCAGAATTGAGTTTAAACCGTTAAGCACGCCATTGGCAATGCGGTCGGTTTCGGTGTACTGCGCTTTCATTGTAAATCCTGTTGCTAAAAGCACAACCAATGTAATGTAAAATCTTGCTTTCATATCAATCATCATAAATAGTTAATATTATTCATTTTCTACTTGGGCACCCTCAATCAGACGCTTTTTTTCGCGATACTGGCTTGGGGTGATGCCAAAATGCTTTCGGAATATAGTCCGGAATGTAGTCGCAGCGCCAAAACCCGCTTCACTGGCCACTGCTTCAATCTTCCAGTTGGGCTGCTCAACGAGCAGGTTACAGGCGGTATTCAGACGCTTGGTGGTGAGAAACTCGGCCAAAGTATTGTCTTCGGCGCGGGTCTTGAGGGCTTTCATTATACGGCGCTGGGTAAGTCCTAATGCCGAGGCAATGTCCTTCAGCTTTATATCGGGGTTGGTGTGCAGTCCAAGCTCATCGATGCGGCGGTCAATCCATGCCATGAGTTGCTCGTCGGTCATACGCTCGGTCTGCGATACCTGGGTTATGTCTTTTCTCAACATCTGTGCCGAGTCTTCGACCTCATCGTGGGCTTCGCCTTCAATACGCAATTGTGCCGATTTGAGCTGACTCTGAATAATGCTCAGTTCGCGCTCAATCTCGTCACGCTTTTGCTGCTCTTTCTTGTAATGCAGATTCTCATCATGCATTTCCTCCATCAGGTGGGTGTTGTGCTTGATGAGCCTGCGTATCACGAAGAACGCCAACAGCAATGTGACAATAAATGCTACAAATATTATTAATAGCACTATCGTAACGTTTTGAAGTACTGTACTGTCTATTGGCATAGATATTTACTTGGTATGGCGGTTTTCACCTTAATTAATCTGCAAAGGTAAATATTATACTGCCACAAATAATAAAAAAAATGCTCTTATACCGACCAAATCGGCCGCAAAACGACCAAATCGGCAATTTTTTCCGACTATTACAACATTTCAATGAAGTGCGTAATAGCATATATGAATATTTTTTTGTAATTTTGCAGACAAATTATTCATTGTTCCGACGAGGGACGTTATTCATAAAACAAAAATCAAAAAAATACAGGAACTGAAATGACTGATAAAGACAAAGAATCCACAAGCATTGATTACGTCAAAAAGCAGAATCGAGTAGTCAATTATTTAGACAGCGGTCTAAAGCGACTGACCATTGAGATTGGCTTTGTCATCATGGTGATATCGGCCATTTGCACCTTAAGCAGTGTTGGCAATGTGATGAGGGAAAGTCTGGCTGGAACCATTTGCCTTGCGTTCATCAACACTGTAGGCATGGTAATCCTCTACTACGCCATGATGCGAGGCATGCGCCCACTGTATCACCCTCTCAAGTGGATGTGGATAATACTCATTGCGCTCAATCTGATCGGCTTTGCCACAACATTCCTGAAACTCATCGACGAATCTCTTGTGGTCATCGACCTCATTGTGGCGGCGTTGCTACTGATAGCCTATCTGCCAATGGGTGTGCTTCTCATTGTGTGGTATGACGGCAAATTAGGGAGATTGGGCATGTGGATGATAGCGCGAATCTTAATAGTTACGCTGCTGCCCATCGCATGGGTTCTCTTATTGGGCGAAACTGGCGAACGCCTGTTGCTTGTCCTTGATATCATTGTGCTTGCCGTCGAGCTCATTTATGCCTTTGTGCTGCGCGACATCCTCGTCAACCGATAATTCAGACGACAGGAATCGCAAACAAAACACCAAATAAAATGATATCCCGCTGACGTTCAGCGGGATATCATTTTATTTGGTGCGCCTGATAGGACTCGAACCTACACAACTTGCGTTACCAGATCCTAAGTCTGGCGCGTCTACCAATTTCGCCACAGGCGCGTGGCCTTTTACGTCGGTTTACGCTTAAAGCGCGGCAAAGTTACAGTTTTTTTCTTATACACCAAGCATTCACAGCCATTTTTTTTATTTTTCGTTGATTGGACTGAAGAATTATTATGAATTATTTTGCGGTTTCACATTATTATATTACTTTTGCCGATTGGAATATATCAGAATGAAAGGTAAGAAATGAGGACTGATTTAAGTTCACAAATAATGCTGAAGCAGGTGCCTAAGAGGTACTATCGCCCGGAGAGCGAGGTGGAGTTGATTTCTCTCACCCGCTACGAGAAGGTGTATACCAAGGTGGTCGAAACGCCCGTGGATGGAGCCGCCGATGCGGCGGCCGACATTGCCGAGCTCATCACCCGCTCAGTGAAAGAGAAAGGCCGATGTGTAATCGGATTCGGCGCCGGCGGCTGCGCGCTCGACATCTACGACGCGTTGGTGAAGCTTTATTTCGCCGACAAGGTGAGTTTCTCGGGTGTGGTGGCTTTCAACATCGCTGAACTGGGCTTCGGTGAGATGGCCGACGACGCGCACAGCACGTTCCGACGCCTGCAGGACCGATTGTTCAGCAAGGTAGACATAGAGCCGCAGAACATCCACACATTCGACAGCTCGGCTACGAAGGACAATGTGCACCGGCTGTGCAAGCAGTACGAAACGCTTATCGACGAATGCGGAGGGCTCGACCTTATAGTCTGCGAGCTGACGAAAAACGGCGGACTGGCGTTCAACGAGAGCGGCTCGACGAGTATGTCGTCGTGCCGGTTGGTCGCGCTCAGCGACGACACGCGACGCCGCATCGCCGAGAGTTACCAGACCGATACGGTTACCGCCACCGCCGTGACGCTCGGCGTGAGCAATTTCCTGAGCGCGCGCAATGTAATCGCAGCCGCCTGGGGCGACGGCAGTTCGCAGGCCGTGTTCTCAACCATCGAGGGAAATATCAGTGAACTCACTCCGGCCTCGTTCCTGCAGATGCACCACAACGCCAAACTGGTTATCGACCTCGAGGCCAGCGACCGATTGACACGAATCAACTATCCCTGGAAGGTTACCTCGTGTGAATGGGACGA
>JBGUHM010000152.1:0-13674 GCA_045112115.1 Sodaliphilus sp.
CGGCATGGTCGACGAAGGCTACAATCCCTTCGCTGGCAATGAGTTCACCATCTGGGTGCGCAACATGGACAACGAAATGGTCGCCCCCACCTTCTACGCTTGGAATCAAGTGGGAACTGAGATGGCTGGCGAGTGGTCGGGTACACAGCTCAGCGAAAGCGAGATTCTCGCCGACGCACACCGCTGGTACAAAACCACATTGATAGATGTTGAAAAGGCTCAGTTTATCTTCAGCCTCAACGGCGACTGCCAGAGCGACAACCTCGAGAGCACTGCCCCGGAGGCATTCTTCTACTACTATCCGAGTCGCGGCAACCAGAGCGAGCGCGTTGAGAGAATCGACGTAGTTCCCGAAGTCGCTACCGTGACTGTGGCCGAACTCGTAGCCAACGAGGGCACGGTGGATAATCCTGAGGAGACTTTGGTCGACAGCGAAATCACCATCTATGAGCGCTGGAGCGAAGTGTTCGGCGGCGCTACCCTGTGGCACATGAGCGCATTCGACGGCGAAGGCAACTGGCTCGACGTCACCACTACCGACGGCGATAACCTGCCCGAAATAGGCACGAAGTATCTTGCCCGCTCGTTCCGTGCATCGGTGTTCACCTACGGCATGAGCACTCAGCAAGACGTCAACCTCGTACTCATGCTTGACCAGGCCGACGTTCAACTGATTGAGGTCGAGACTGGCGAGCCGCTGTCGGCTCTGCAGACCTACCGTCTGTATTCGATGACAAGCGACGATGTGCCAGTACTCAACCAGACAATCGTGCTCATGGGTTACTACAATGCCAACGACGGCGCTTTGCGTGCTTTCAGCCCCAATAACGGGCCGCAAGGTATGGGCGTCAAACTCTTCGGCAACCACAACCTCGTGGACGGAAAGCGTTATGCCATCACCGGCGTGCTTTACGACCGATACAGCCACGACTACGTGCTGCCCGAGAACGCTTCCATTCACCTCAACGCCATCGACGACGAGCAGTACCAAGGTATAGGTAAAATCCAGCTCTTCGGCCTGGCAATGAGCCAGAGCGTAGAACCCACGGTGACTGCCATCGACAATCTGAACGGCGTGGCTGTCGTGCGCGAGGTAAGCGGCATCTACAATGTCCGCGGACAACGCGTCGACGACATCACCGAACCCGGTGTCTACATCATTCGCTACACCGATGGTTCAGCCATCAAGGTGCGCAAGTAAAGACATACACCCAAGACTGCCCGACACAACACGGACAGTCTGCCCCCAAGAGGAGAGTCCCCCTGCGACAGGTCGACTCTCCTCTTTTTTTGTCCTTTGGTATCGAGGCTGGGGCGTTGGCTGTTTTGCCCACACCGGAGGCGACCTCCTCGCCCTCCATCATATTGATATAGCCCCCGCCACCTCAACCCCACTATCTTTGCAACATGAAACATAAACGCAAAAATGCCCAACATAGTCACCAACATAGTCACCTAGTGTCCCAGCATAGTCACCAACATAGTCACCAACATAGTCACAACCAGTGTCCCAGGCGGCAAAGCCGCCCCTCCGAGTCCTCCGAGTCCTCCTCAAACTCCGTAGATGATTCCCCAGCACGAAGCGCGATTCTCCCAAACAGCTCCTAACTCCGAGCCCTCTGACTCCTCCACATACTCCCTATACGCCCCCAGCACGAAGCGCACCCTCTCTAAATACAAAAAAACACGAAAAATGAAGTTTTTTTTATTTTTCTATTGTTATTTGAAAAAAAATGTCTATTTTTGTAAACTAAAATTCGACTAATAGTGCGGCAAAGGCCCATTTATGGTAGACATTGCTGTGCGGTGATTCCGTTAACATCGTAGAAAACAATAAATTATTAATAACTAATATTATCTATGAGACTAAAACTGTTTTTGCTTCTGTCACTGTTTCTGTCGCTCACCATGGTGGCGCAGAACACAGGTGTGAGAGGCGTGGTAATCGATTCGCAGACGGGTGCTCCGATTGCGGGTGCCACCGTGTTGCTCGCCGATCAAGGCGTCTCGGCCATCGCTGGCCCTAACGGTGACTTCCTGCTCGAGGGCGCTCATGGCGGCAACGACCAGCTGCTCGTCTTCGCTTACGGCTACCGCGACTTCGCTTACGACGTCACCCTCTTCGATGGTGGCGTGCAAGATGTGGGTGAGTTACGTGTCAATCCCACAGTATCGGCCTCGGCTGAAATCGACGAGGACCGCGCAGAGGCGCTGTTCAGCGAGAGCGACATCGAGGACGAAGAGGGCACCACTCAAAGTGTGGCTTCATTGGAGAGCGCGACCAACAGCCCTTACTACAATGCCGCGCAATACAATTTCTCGGCTATGCGTTTCCGCCTACGCGGTTATAACCAGGAGTATTCGCAGACCTACATCAACGGTATCAATTTCAACGATGCCGCTCGTGGACGTTTCTCCTACGGTATGATTGGCGGTATGAACCAGGCGTTCCGCTCGCGTTCCACCAACTACGGTCTCGGACCCGTGAACTTCGCATTCGGCGACGTGGGTGGTGCAAGCAACATCATGGTTCAGGCTAAGGACTACTCTCCGGGTTTCCGCGGTAGCATCGCCTATACCAACAGCAACTACCGCTGGCGCGGTATGATCACCTACAGCACCGGCTTGAGCCAGAGCGGATGGGCACTGACGCTGAGCGCCATCGGCCGTTACGCCAACGAAGGCGTGGTGCCGGGTTCGTTCTACAACAGCTGGGGATACTTCCTGGCACTCCAGAAAGTGTTCAACAAGCAGCACAGCCTGTCGCTGGCCACGTTCGGCGCTCCCACCAAGCGCGCCAACAACAGCGCCACTTTCGAGGAGGCTTACAATCTCGCCGGCAGCCACCTGTACAACAGCAACTGGGGCTGGCAGGAAGGCAAGAAGCGCAGTTCGAGAATAGTTCAGTCGTTCGACCCCACTGCCATCCTCAACTGGATTTGGACTCCGAACATCAACACTACACTCAACACCGGTCTCGCTTTCCACAAGTCGTTCTACAGCAGCTCGGCTCTGAACTGGTACAACGCGGCCGACCCGCGCCCCGACTACTACCGTTATCTGCCCAGTTACCACACCAGCGACCAGGAGGTGTTCGACCGCACCGAGTATCTCTGGACCCACGATGAGGATACACGCCAAATCAACTGGGAGGACCTCTATCAGGTGAACTATATCAACAACTACCTCGCCGATCAGACCGGCGAAGAGCGCCCGTCGACCTATATCCTCGAGAACCGTCATAGCAACCAGTTCAACTGGGCGTTCAACACGTTCCTGAACACGCGTCTGAGCCGTGCGCTCACTCTTCAAGGCGGTCTGAGCGCCAACTACAGCCGCTCGTCCTACTACAAGACGATGAAAGACCTGCTTGGTGGACGTTTCTGGCTCGATAAGGACCAGTTCAGCGAGCGTGACTTCCCCGGCGACGGAACGATGCTTCTCAACGATATGGAGCACCCCAACCGCAAGGTGTTTGACGGCGACCGCTTCGGCTACGACTACAATATCAACTCCATCACCGGACGCGCTTGGATTCAGAACACGGTGAACCTGGCGCAGTGGGACATCAACTATGCCGCACAGGTGAGCTACACCACTTTCCAGCGCGACGGTAACATGCGTAACGGACGTGCCCCCGAGAACTCGCTCGGCAAGGGAAAGAGCCACTCGTTTGTCAACTACGGCTTCAAGGCCGGCGTCACTTATAAAATCAACGGACGCAACAACATCGTGGCACACGCCTACTACGGCACCAAAGCACCGCAATACAACAACGCATATGTCTCGCCTCGCATCAAGGACGACGTAATCACCGACCTCAAGAGCGAGCGCATCCTCAGCGGTGACATCGGTTACATCTTCAATTACCGCCGTTTCATGGGATCGATTACCGGTTTCTGGACCGAGTTCTGGGATATGACCGAGCGCACTTCGTTCTACGACGACGTGAACTCCACATTCATGAACTACGCTCTCACCGGCGTACAGAAGGAGCACAAGGGTATCGAGTTCGGCGCCTCGTTCAAGGCCACGCCGTCGATTACTCTCAATGCTTCGGCAACGTTCTCGCGTTACCAGTACAAGAATCGCCCGACAGGTACCCGTTCGTTTGAGAACGGCGCACAGCCCGATGTCACGCAGACCGTCTACCTGAAGAACTACTACGTGAGCGGCACTCCGCAAGAGGCTTACAGCTTCGGCGTGAAGTGGCAGGCACCCAAGAGCTGGTTCTTCGAGGCTACAGCAGTGTGGATGAACAGAGCTTATGTCGACCTCTCGCCGGTGCGTCACGAAGTGCTCCCCGACCTCTATAAGGTGGCCGACGACGCAGCCGACCTCCAGAGCAAAATCGAGGCGCTGGCCCACCAGGACAAGCTCAACGAGGCATTCGTGGTGAACCTGAGCATCGGTAAGTTCCTGCGCATCGCACGCAAGTACAACATGAACATCAACCTGAATATCAACAACCTGTTCGACAACCGCAACATCCAGACCGGCGGTTACCAGCAGGGACGTCTCGATACCAAGGACTTGAGCAATACCACTACCAAGTTCCCCAACAAGTACTACTATGGCCAGGGAATCCGTATTTTCCTCAATCTGGGTATCAGGTTCTAACTAAAACACGCATTTTCACATAACAAGTCGAATAATAAAAATCAAAACAACACGATATGAAAAAGATTAAATTATTACTCGGTGCGATGTTGCTCATGGTTGTCGCTGTAGCTTGTAACGACGACTACGATACCCCGCCCATGGTGGTGCCTACCGCAACTCACACCCCCAACATGACCTTGCTCGAGTTCAAGACCAAGTTCTACCAGAGCGGCCGCAACTTCATCGACACCTGCAAGGAGGACATCGTAATCCACGGATATGTGTCCGGTGGCGATGCCGCTGGCAACATCTACAAGCACATGTACATCCAGGACGAGACCTGCGGACTGGGTATCTCGATCGACGCCAACAGCCTTTACAACACTTATCGTGAGGGACAGGAAATCGTCATCAACATGAAGGACTTCTTCATCGGTAAGTACAACGGTGAGTATCTGCTCGGTAAACCTGAGTGGTATGCGGCACAGAGCGTTTGGGAAGCCGGACGTATGACTCTCGACATGTTCCAGCAGCACGCCGAAATCAACGGTCTGCCCGACCTCTCGAAGATTCAGCCGATGGAAATCAGCATCAACGATGTCGTGGGCAAGAGCGACGACGCCACTTGCATCAAGTACTCCGGTACTTTCGTCAAGTTCAAGAACGTCAAATGGCAAGAGGCCGACGGTGAGGCTCCCTTCAGCGAGGCTTCGGCAACTACCACTCGTCACATTGTGGACGAAAACGGTGCCACTCTCGACGTGACCAACAGCAACTATGCCAACTTCCGCGCTAAAGTTCTCCCGCTGGGCACCGGCGATGTCCAGGGTATCCTCTACGCTACTGGCGACAACGCCTGGAAACTCTATCTGCGTGACGCAACCGACTGCATCGGCTTCGAGGACAACACCAAGGGAACACTGAAAGACCCGTACACCGTGCTTGAGGCTATCGAGGCTCAAGACACCGACGCCGAAGGATGGGTCGAGGGTTACATCGTAGGTGCCGTGGCTCCCGAGGTGACAAGTGTAAGCTCAGAGCAAGATATCGAGTTCAAAGCTCCCACTACCCTTGACAACACTCTCGTCATCGGCGAGACTCCGCGAAGCAACAGCCTCTCGGAGCTCATCGTAGTGGCTCTGCCGCCCAACAGCGCATTCCGCAACGACGCCAGCCTGAAGCAGTATCCTGAATTGCTCGGAACGAAGATCTTGGTCAAGGGTAAACTCGCCAAGTTCATGGGCATGGCAGGTATCACCGGCAACAGCGGTTCGCGTGAAGAGTTCAAACTCTCAATCGCCACCGGCGGTGTCACCGAGCTCGAAGAGACATTCGAGAGCGGTATCCCCAGCGACTGGCTCAATATCCAGGTGAAGGGCGACAAGGCTTGGTATCAGACCACCTTCGACAACAACGGATACGCTGCAATGACAGGTTACAAGGGTACCGCGCCGTTCGAGAGCTGGCTTATCAGCCCGGCTGTCGACATCAAGAAGGCTCCTAACAAGACGTTCTCGTTCCAGAGTCAGGTGAACGGTTACGGAAGCACTACCACCAAGTTCCGTATCTTCCTGCTCAGCAACGCCGATCCCACAAGCGCCGAGAAGATTGAACTCACCGACCTGTGCCACCTCCCGAAGGCTCCCGCAAGCGGTTATAGCGGCTTCGAGCCCAGTGGCGACATCGACCTCAGCCAGTATGAGGGCACCTACTACATCGGCTTCCTCTATGAGGCTACTCAGGATGCCAACTACGGTACATGGACTGTCGACGACGTGAAGTTCGGTAAGGGTAAGGTGGTGTCGAACACCGAGGCCGACTTCGAGACCATGAACGACGGTAAGGAGACCTCCAACTTCGGAACTTTGAGCTCGAAGAAGGGATGGACCGCTACCAACGCCGCTCTGCTGCGCGGTGGTGAGAACGATGCCAACCCCATCTTCAAGTTCATCGGCAGCTCCGATGTCTATGCTGTCAACCTCAACGGTAAGGTCGGCTCGACGGGTGTTCTCGTTTCGCCTGTAATCTCTGGCGGTATCGGAACCCTCTCGTTCAACTATGGTCACGCTCTCACCGAGAAGGGCCTGCACTTTGTGGTCTACATCAAGCACCAAGGTGTTGTGGTTAAGACCTTTACCTTCGCCGAGGACAATACCACCGCAAAGACTGCTTATGAGGCTAATCTAGCGGTTGAAACGGGTGGAGACCTCACCATCGAGATTCACGCCCAGTCGTTCACCAACTCCGCATCCAACAAGGACCGTGTAGCAATTTGGAACGTACACTGGGATCCGTTCAACTAATAAGACGGCTAAATTCCGTAATATAAAAAACCTGCGGGCTTCACAGCCTGCAGGTTTTTTTGCTTAAACTGTTGTGTATTTGGAAATAAAGTCTTAACTTTGCACAATCAACAAAACGATATACGATTATGAAGACAATGCTTTCCCCTCGCATTTTGGCGACACTTCTGCTTTACTGTGTCGTGGCCACGCTTCAGGCGGCCACGGTGGAATTCACTGTGAACGGCATATTCTATCACGGTTTCGACGATAAGAACGCGACCGTATGGAATCACAGCAGTTACTCCACACTCACCAGCGCCACCATCCCCAAGACGGTCTCTTATAACAATGTGACCTACACCGTCACCATTGTAGCCAACGAGGCCTTCAAGAACGCCACGAAGCTGAAAACGGTTTCGGTGCCTTCGACCGTCACAAAAATCGGCAAGCAGGCGTTCTACGGCTGCACGGCGCTGACAACCGTCACATTGGCTTCAGGCCCGACCGAACTCGGCACCGAAGCCTTCCGCGGGTGCACGGCGTTGACCGCCATCACCATCCCCTCGACAATCACGGCCATACCCGACAATGCGTTCTATGGTTGCACCGCCCTGAAAACGGCGACTCTTCCGTCGACGCTCCAGACCATAGGCAGCACTGCCTTCGGCGGGTGCGGCCTCACCGCCATCACCATCCCCGAGAACGTGACCGCGGTTAAACCGGGGGCATTCATCAACTGCACTTCGCTCGCAAAGGTAACATGGAACGCCATCAACAGCGCCGACCAGAACGGCAACACGTCTACATTCAACAACACCTTCTCACCCTTCCAGAACTGCCCGGTGCTCAAGACGTTCACCTTCGGAAGCAAGGTCGAGCATATCCCGAGCTACCTGTGCCACAGCCTTACCGGACTCACCGAGGTGACCATTCCCGCATCGGTCACCAGTCTCGGTTACGGCATTTTCGCCTGCTGCAGCAACCTGAAGAAAGTCACCTACAACGCCGTCAACGCCTACTACCGTATGGGTAGCACCTACTACAACCTCACGTTCTATGAATGTGGCAACCTCACGACGGTGACCTTCGGCAGCAATGTCGAGCTGATTCCCGGAACGCTACTGCAACGTTGTAAACGCATCAAGAGCATCACCGTACCGGCAAAGGTGACGACGGTGGGCGCAGCCGCCTTTGCCGAGTGCGACAGCCTCACTAAGGTGGTGTGGAACGCCAAGGCGTGTGCCGGTCCCTACGATGAAGATTCCGGCGGCCCATTCTGTTTCAACGCCTATCTCGTCAACAACAGCAAAACGATAACCACATTCACCTTCGGCGAAGGGGTCGAGGAGATTCCGTCATACCTGTGCTACAGTATGAGCGGCATCACTTCGCTGACCATGCCGAGCACGCTGAAGAAGATAGGCCGCTATGCGTTCAACGGCTGCAGCTTCAAAACAATCTCTCTGCCCGCAGGAGTGACCACCGTCGACGACTATGCGTTCAGCAGTTGCGGAATCACCTCGCTCACCTTGCCTGCCGCATTGACCACCATCGGCCGCAATGCCTTCGCCGGTAACAGCTTCACAACGCTGAATATTCCCGCGAGCGTGACTTCCATCGGGACGCAGGCGTTCCGTAACGTCCCCCTCGAGACCATCACTGTGGCGGCGGCCAACTCTGTATATGACTCCCGCGAGGGTGCCAACGTCCTCGTCGAGACCGCCACCTCAACGATACTCAAAGGCAATGTCGCAGGCCACATCCCCAACAGTACCCCGATTATCGGCGAATACGCCTACGACCGGCTCTCCTGCGAAAACTTGGAGATTCCCGCATCGGTAACAACACTCCGCAGTTACGCGTTCTCAATCACGACATTGAAAACTCTTGCTATCCCCGCGTCGGTCACTACCATCGGCAACGGCGCGTTCAGCATGTGGAAATACGCAACGCCGAAAATCGAGACCATACGCTGCTACAACGCCGACCCCACGGCAATATCCTGCAATGTGAACGCCTTCACGGGGCTCACCGACCGGCAGCAGCCGCCCACGTGCCGTCTGATTGTGCCTGTCGGCACCGAGGAATTGTACGCCGCCACTTCGCCCTGGAGCGACTTCACCGTCATTGATGTGTTCAACCCCGCTGACCTCAACGGTGACACGGTTGCCAACACCGGCGACGTGAGCGCTCTATATGCCGCCATACTCGGTATGCCTTACTCGGTGCAGTACGACCTCAACGCCGACGGCGTGGTCAACACCGCCGATGTGAGCGCCCTCTACGACATACTCCTGCGCTGACGCAAAGGAATTGCCCTTTCAGGCCTAAATGCTGTTTTTTTGGCGAACAGGTGCGTTGTTTCGCGATTTATTACTAACTTTGCAGCCGTTTAAGAAAAGAACGCGCACGCGCGCGATACATTTATATAGTAAGAAAGAATAAACAGATGGCAAAGAATTTAGTGATAGTCGAGTCTCCCGCCAAGGCCAAGACCATTCAGCGCTTTTTGGGCGACGACTACAAAGTGATGTCGAGTTACGGGCATATCCGTGACCTGAAGAAGAAGGATTTCTCAATCGATGTGGATAACGGCTTTGAGCCGATTTACGAAATACCAGCCGACAAGCAGGAGATAGTAGAGAAACTGTCGAAATCGGCACGGCAGGCCGACACCGTGTGGCTCGCAAGTGATGAGGACCGCGAGGGAGAGGCTATCGCCTGGCACCTGCGCGAGGTGCTCGCACTCGATCCGGCGCGCACTCGCCGCATCGTGTTCCACGAAATCACCAAGCCCGCGATTCTCGAGGCCATCGAGCATCCGCGCGACATCGACATCAACCTGGTGGACGCCCAGCAGGCACGCCGCGTGCTCGACCGTCTGGTGGGATTTGAGCTCTCGCCGGTGCTGTGGAAGAAAATCAAGCCTGCCCTCTCGGCCGGACGCGTGCAGAGTGTGGCCGTGCGCCTGATTGCCGAGCGCGAGAAAGAAATCGCATCGTTCAAGAGCGAGCAGTACTATCGCGTGAGCGCCACCATGGGCGACGACAACGCCAACTCATTTGCCGCCGAACTCAACACTCGTCTCGACGACCGCGACAGCGCAGTGGCGCTGCTCGAGCACTGCAAGAACGCCACCTACCGCGTGGAGGACGTGAACGTCAAGCCGATGAAGAAAAACCCGGCACCGCCGTTCACCACTTCCACCCTCCAGCAGGAGGCGGCACGCAAGCTCGGGTTCACCGTATCGCAGACCATGCGCGTGGCGCAGTCGCTCTACGAGAGCGGACATATCACCTATATGCGTACCGACTCGGTGAATCTCTCGAAACTTGCGCTGGCTGCGCTGGCCAACGAGATTAAAGGCTCGATGGGAGAGGAGTATCTCAAGGTGAGAAACTACCATACTTCGACCAAGGGCGCCCAGGAGGCTCACGAGGCTATCCGTCCCACCGTGGCGGCAAAGTCGACTATCGATGGCACCATGCAGGAGCGCCGCCTTTATAACCTGATATGGAAGCGTACCATCGCCAGCCAGATGGCCGAGGCGCAAGTCGAGAAAACCACGGTCGACATCTCGATCAGCGGGCGTGACGAGCGTTTCGTGGCTCAAGGTGAGGTTGTCAAGTTCGACGGTTTCCTCAAGGTGTACCTCGAGAGCACCGATAAGGAAGAGGACTCGAAGGCCGGCAACGATAACATGGAAATGCTGCCGCCGCTCGCCGTGGGCGACATGCTCGTGGCCGAGGAAATCCAGGCAACCCAGCGTTTCACCCAGCAGCCGTTACGTTACACCGAGGCCTCGCTGGTGCGCCGTCTCGAGGAACTGGGCATTGGCCGTCCGTCGACCTATGCTCCCACCATCTCCACCATACAGGCCCGTGAGTATGTGGTCAAGGGTGACAACAAGGGCGAGAAACGCGAGTTTGAAGTAGTGCTGCTCAAGCGTGGACGCATCGTTCACAAGACCCGCAGCGAGATTGTGGGCGGCGACAAGGGCAAACTCCTTCCCACCGACACCGGAATGATTGTCAACGACTTCCTGATGGAGTATTTCCCGCAAATCATGGACTACAACTTCACCGCAAAGGTGGAGAACGAGTTTGACGACATCGCCGAGGGCAAAGTGAAGTGGAACAAGGAAATAGCCTCGTTCTACCGCACGTTCCACCCCAACGTGACAGAGGTGTCGCAGCTCCGACTCGAACACAAGGTGGGAGAGCGCGTGCTTGGTTTCGACCCCAAGAGTGGCAAGCCCGTGTCGGTGAAAATTGGCCGCTTCGGACCGGTGGTGCAGCTGGGCAGCAGCGACGACGAGGAGAAACCGCGTTTCGCATCGCTCACCAAGTCGCAGAGTATGTCGTCCATCACTCTGGACGAAGCCATGAAACTGTTCGATATGCCCCGCGAGTTGGGCGACCTCGAAGGCAAGCCGGTGACCGTGGCCATAGGCCGCTTCGGCCCGTATGTGCGCTTCGACAACAAGTTCGTCTCGATTCCCGCCGATATCTCGCCCTACGAGATCACCATCGACAAAGCCGCCGAGCTTATCGAGGAGAAGAAGAAAAGCGAGGCGCAGAAGGTGCTGAAAACCTTTGATGAGGATCCCGAGATGCGCGTGCTCAACGGCCGTTACGGCGCATACATCTCCTACAACAAGGTGAACTACAAGATTCCCAAGAAGATGAACGCCGTGAACCTCACACTTGAGCAGTGCCGTGAGATTATCGCCGACGAAGCCAATGCGTCGAAGAAGTCGCGCCCGGCTCGACGCCGCGCCAAGTAAAACTGTAAGTTATTAACTCTAAATACCCTCTTGACGATGGAAAAGACCAACAAAGTGATTATAATCGGCTGTGGCGGTGTAGGTACCGTGGTGGCGCACAAGTGTGCGCAGAACCCCGACGTGTTTCATGAGATAGTGATTGCCTCGCGCCACCGCGAGAAATGCGATGCCGTGGCGAAGGCCATCGGAGCGAAGAACATCACCACCGACCAGGTGGATGCCGACGACGTGAACCAACTGGTGGCGCTGTTCCATCGTCATAACCCCGACCTGGTGATAAATGTGGCGCTGCCTTACCAGGACCTCACCATCATGGACGCCTGTCTGGTGTGCGGCGTGCATTACCTCGACACGGCCAACTACGAGCCGCGCGACGAGGCCCATTTCGAGTACAGCTGGCAGTGGGCCTACCGCGAGCGCTTCGAGAAGGCAGGTCTGACCGCCATCCTCGGCTGCGGCTTTGATCCGGGTGTGACCGGCGTGTACACGGCCCGTGCCGCCAAGCATCACTTCAAGGAGATTCATTACCTCGATATCGTGGACTGCAACGCCGGCAACCACGGCAAGGCGTTCGCCACCAACTTCAACCCCGAAATCAATATCCGCGAAATCACTCAGAACGGACGGTATTGGCAGGACGGGCAGTGGGTGCAGACCGGCGCGCTCGAGGTGCATAAAGAGCTGAATTATCCTGAAATCGGGCCCCGCGAGAGCTACCTGATGTATCATGAGGAACTCGAGTCGCTCGTGCAGAACTATCCCACCATCAAGCGGGCACGGTTCTGGATGACATTCGGCCAGGAATACCTCACCCATCTGCGGGTGATTCAGGACATTGGCATGGCCAGCATCGACCCCATCAACTATCAGGGCATGGAAATCGTGCCGTTGCAGTTCCTTAAAGCCGTGTTGCCCAATCCCAAGGAACTGGGTGAGAACTACACGGGCCAGACATCGATTGGTTGCCGCATAAGCGGTATAGGCAAGGACGGGCAGCCGCTGACCTATTATATCTACAACAACTGCGACCACCATGCGGCATTCGAAGAGACCGGCATGCAGGCCGTGAGCTACACCACCGGCGTGCCAGCCATGACGGGCGCGATGATGTTCCTCAAGGGGCTGTGGCGCAAGCCCGGTGTGCACAATGTCGAGGAGTTCGACCCCGATCCGTTCCTCGATGTTCTCAACGCCCAGGGTCTCCCTTGGCACGAGCTCTTCAATATCGACCTCGAGTTGTAGGGTAAAACCAGTGTCGCGGCCGGAAGGCTGCCCGTAAATAAGCGGCCCTATTACCGGTGGCATTTGACAGCGCAGCCGGAGGCTGCCACATTAAATAGCCCCCAGTATAGGCGTAGCCGAAACTGGGGGTCCAAAAGAGGCATCAAATTTGCAGCCGTAGGCTGCCACCTTTTCCCCCCAATGAGTTATACCAAGCTTGTTTATCATATTGTGTTCAGCACATATCGAAGATTGCCGTGCATCGTTGAAGAGCATGAGCGTGATTTGTATGCCTATATCAACGGTTTTGTATCAAATCATAAGGCTAAACTGTATCGCATAGGGGGTATGCCTGATCATATCCATATGCTGGTGGCAATACCACCTGAAATGGCTGTCGCTGAGTTTGTGAGGAAAGTTAAATATTCCACAAGCCGGTGGTTGAGTGAGAATAAGAAATTTCCGCTTTTCAGCGGATGGGGTGAGGGATATGCGGCATTTACCTATTCATTTGACCAGATTTCTATGGTGAAGAATTATATCATCAATCAAAAAGAACATCATAAGGGTGTTTCATTTGCCGACGAGTACAAGAAATATATCCTTGACAACGGAGGTGAGATTGATGATAAATATTTTCTAAAAGATTGAGGTGGTCGCCTTCGGCGACGATGTTGTATGAGGCACAATGAAGAGGGTGTGTCATAATTCTGGCGCACCCTTTTGTTGTAACATGTTGTAAAACATATAACAAAGCCTCTACTTTCCCAAGCGGAGGCT
>JBGUHM010000153.1:0-3878 GCA_045112115.1 Sodaliphilus sp.
TGAGAAATTTTAGAATCAAATTTTGATAAATTTCCACCGCGCCAGCGGTGCTATTTGTTCCCGCTTTTGAATTATGACACACCCTCAACAGTTTCAACCCGAATCGGGTTAAACCCCGGTTTCTATGCGTTTAATGACGTCGGAGAGGGAATATTCGGCCGAAGCGTCATCGAGGCGGTAACGGTCGATGGCACTGCAAGCGACAGTGTGTTTTGCGGTCGCACTCACAGCCACGCCATTGCGAAGCAACGCATTGGCCACAATATGCGTTAACTCGGGAGGACAGTCAAGTCTCACTTGCGCGGTGGCGGGCAGCACAGCCTCATAGTCGCAGATGTCGTTATTGAAACAGAGGCTCGTGTTTTGGAACAACCGCTCCATCTGTCCTCCGGCCTGCAGGTGTTCTGTTGTCCCGGTAACCATTTCACCGTCGGCGGTGATGAGCCACAGGTCGTCGGCCAGAAGCAGCGACTGCGATATGTCGTGGCTCGAGAGCAGCACGGCCTTGTTGTGGTCTCGTGCCAGCGAGTGGAGCAGGCGCATCGTCTCGATGCGGCTCGCCACGTCGAGAAACGCCGTGGGCTCGTCGAGGATGATGATGGGCGTCTGCTGAGCCAACGCACGCGCAATCATCACTTTCTGGCGCTCGCCGTCGCTCAGCAGCATCGCGTCGGTGTTGGCCTTATGGCTGATGCCTGTGGCATCCATCGCTTCCGCCACCACGCGCTTGTCGTCGGCACTGAGCCGACCGAGCAGACCGGTGTGGGGCTGACGGCCCAGCGCCACGAGTTCGGACACTGTGAGTTGCCCCATCACCTGGCGCGTAGTAGCCACCAGTGCGATAAGGCGCGACAGCTCACGACGGCCTATGTCGGACGCCGGGCGGCCGTTGATGGTGATTTCTCCGGCTATAGGCCGGGTGGAGAGCGTGAGCGCACGCAGCAACGTCGATTTTCCGGCGCCGTTACGCCCCAGCAGCGCTGTCATGCGTCCGGCGTGCAGCTCCAGGTCGAGGTCGGCAAGCACCGGTACCCAGCGTTTTCCTTCGCGGAACCCCACGGTGAGCGACCGGGCCGATAATATGGCGTCAGAGTCGTGCATTGCGGTTGAGTATTACGTAAATAATGATTGGCACACCTATGATGGGTGTGATGGCATTGATGGGAATGAAACCGTAGGGCGAGACAACGCTCAGCAGCGAGCATAGCAACGCCACAACGGCTCCAGCAAGCATCGTGGCGGGCAGCAGGCGGTTGTGGTTGCTCGTTCCGAGCGCCATGCGCGCCACATGCGGCACCACCAGTCCAAGAAATCCGATAGGACCGCAGAATGCGGTTACCACGGCTGTGAGCACTCCGGTAATGAGCAACAGGATGTTTCGCGTGCGAAAGGTGTCCACGCCCAGATTGCGGGCGTATCGCGTGCCAAGCAGCAACGCGTTGAGAGGCTTCACCATAAACAGCGATGCCACCAGCGACGCCACAATCACAGCGGCGAATAGCGGCAACTGGTCCACCGACACTCCTTCAAACGAGCCGAATCCCCAGGCAACATAGCTATGCAGACCCTCCTCGGTCGCAACCGAGTTGAGCAGCGAAATCACACTCGATGCCAGATAACTCACCAGAATACCGATAATCAGCAGCAATGTGCTCGAGCGGACGATGGTAGAGAACAGCATCAGCACAGCAAGCACAGCGCCGGCTCCGAGCACGGCGCCCAGCAGCGTAGCCATATACCCGCCAAGGCCTTCGGCCAGAGTGCCGCCCAAAGCGAGCATCACCACAGCAACACCGAGGCCGGCACCGGTCGACACACCCAGTATCGACGGCCCGGCCAATGGGTTGTTGAATGTAGTCTGTAGCAACAGTCCGGCAACAGCGAGTGCCGCGCCGGCGAGCGCGGCCGTGGCAATCATTGGCAACCGAGTCTTCAGGATAATAGTGTCCCACGCCGGATTGCCGCTCTTGCCGCCGGTGAGTATCGTGGCGATGGCCGAGGCGTCAATATCAACGCTGCCCCACAGCAGGCAACACGCCGCCAATGCCAGCAGTGCCACTGTCAGCACTGCGATTACCACGGTAAACCGGATTCGGGAACTGCCGCTCATCGTAAGTTATTGTTGTTCAAATCGCGTCAGAGCTTCACGCCAATAGTCGGGCAGAGGCTCGGGCGTTAGCGTTTTCGGCTCAATGTACACCATTGTCGTGTGACAACGGCATTTCACCTCGCCGGTGGCCTTGTTCTCGAGCAATTGCTCGAGAACAAGGCTTTTGTTGCCTATTTTTGCCGTGCGCGTTTTCACCACGATGGGCTCCTCGTAGAGTGTCTGCGACAGGAAGTCGCAGTTGACGTTGGCGATAACTATCGTCACGTTCCGCCAGTCGAGTTGTTCGCCGCGCACCTTGTTGAAATAGTCGCTCTTGGCCACATCGAACAACGAGAAGTACACCGAGTTGTTGACGTGACCCACGGTGTCGATGTCGCTGAAGCGCAACTGTACCGGCAATTCACAGTGAAACTGCGCCATTATCAGAACAGTCGAGGCGCGGCGGCGCCGGTGCCTAAAATGATTCCGTAGAGTTCCGAGATGTCGCCGGTATTGATGCGGTTGTCTCCGTTGATGTCGGCACGGAATGCGTTGGTTGTACGGATACCGAGAATAACAGTGTAAAGCTCGCTGACATCACCGGTATTCACCTCGCCGTCACCGTTCACATCGCCAAGCAGCAATTCAATCTCGTTGTAATAGATGCGGAAGTCGTCGATGTAGCACGGGTTGACCTTGTCACCACCAGTCTGATTGATTCGGTAATACATCGGTGTGTTGTAGCTCAACGTGTAGGAAAGGGTGGCTTTCGCGCCAGGGCTCACTGTATTGGTGGCCTCTCCCTGCAATTTGAGGGTGGTCCACTTTGAGCCGTCGGCCGAAGCCTTGCAGGTGAATTTTGCTGAAGCGCCGCTGGGATTGTAGACATCAAACTCAAGCAAATAGGCATCATAGTAGAGCGGCGTGTGGGTGGTCAAGGCACTTGGATAAAGCATTGCCACCGAACGAGTGCCGTTGCCGGTGTTAGATCCTGAAACAGCGACAACATGACATTGGTTGAAGTCCCAGTCGGTGAGCGAGCCCATCACCCCGCTTTCAGTCATGTTATCCGATATCGGCATGGGCTCAAAGTCCTCGGTGTCGCTCAGAATAGCCGATCCGTCGATAATGTCGAAGGTAATCACGCCGTTCGACTCTTTGATATTCTTGATGGCGAAGGCGTTGTTCTTCTTGTTATACGTCTTCAAGTTGGGGGTCGTGGTGTTGCTCACAAACGTGTTGTTCTTCGTGCCGGGGAACGGGTCGCTGGGCTGATCGCCGCTTTTGCTGTTGCCGGCGCGAAGCAGCTCGTAGTAGTTGTGCGACGAGCTGTTGTTGATCGTATTGTTTCTCCATACATTGCTGTTGGTCGAGTCCATACGGGCGATAATCATTCCGTGGCCAGGGCATGAACTGTCCCACTTCAGAGATGTCTGGCGGTTGTCAAGCAGGAATTTCTCCTTTGCGTTGGGAGTAAGCAGTATGTAGCCATCGCCGGTTGTCGATACCGGTTGCAGTGAGTATGTGCCGGTCTCGGTAATCACCTGCGGGTTGGCGAAGCCAAGTGCGTAGCGGTCGTAGAGGCTGTAGGCAACGGGCGTGCGAGAGTTATCGCCATAGCTGCCGCCGGCCATTATATCCCACTCGCCGGGGTCGTGGCTTTGCCCGCCGGTGGCGTAGTTGGCGTCGTAGAGGTCGGGCAGACCCAACACGTGGCTGAATTCGTGGCAGATAACGCCAATACCGTCGAGGATACCGTACTCCTGTTTGTACAGGAACTCGGTCGAGC
>JBGUHM010000154.1:0-25984 GCA_045112115.1 Sodaliphilus sp.
AGGTACGGGTCATGCGTATGCCGCCTAACCCCACGTGCGTCCGCTTTGCGTCCGTACGTGGGGTTTCTCCCATTCGGCAAGTCTCCGACTTGCTTCTACATCAATCCATAGAATATATTTCTTCTTTCAAGAGAGGGGGGCAACTAACGAGCAAGGCGGAAGCCAATAATGACGTCACTGCCGCCGGGGGAAATATCGTAGCGATTGTCAATGCGACAATCCGTGCCACGGTCGCCCCAGCTACCGCCACGAATCACGCAGCCGGAGGCCGAAGAAGGTCCCTTAGGGTTAGTCACGCTGCCACTCGGGTAGCCGCCGTGCCAGTCCTGGCACCATTCCCAAACGTTGACATCCTACATCCTACATATTACATATTACATGCGCGCAGCGCACAACAAGTGTCCCACGACTGCATCCACTGTCCCAGCGAGCAGAGCGAGCGTTTGTCAGCGCGAAGCGCTATTTGTCAGCGAGCAGAGCGAGCTTCCCCCTCCCCGTTTCTGAAAATTTGGTTAAGAAGTGTAAAAAAAGTTAAATACGGGTTTCGAGATACGGGTTTCGCCGATAGTGTGTAATTTTGCCGCGTGAAAAACTACTATATTGCATTCAATACAGATGAAAAACTATCGTAACCTCACGCCTCAGGAGATTGAGGCGCTTGTGATAAACGGCTGCCAAGCCGAGGATTGGTCGAAAGTGACCGTCGACGAAGGGTTCAACCCCCAATGCCTTCACCGCGTGATGTTCTACGGAAGCGCACAACTCGGTCGATGCGACGGAAACATCGAAGTGAGCGACGGTTTCGTAAAGCGATGCGGTATCAACAACGCCACGCTGCGCAACGTCACCATAGGCGACAACTGCCTGATTGAAAATATTGGCAACTTCATGAACAATGTGGTTGTGGGCGACGAGTGCTATATATCTAATGTGTGCACAATCGAAACGAGACCAAACGCCAACTACGGACAGGGCAACCTGATATCGGTACTCAACGAGGTTGGGAACGGCAATCTCATCATCTTCGACGGCCTCAACAGCCAACTGGCGGCACTCATGGTTAAGCATTTCTCCAACAATGCTCTGCGCGAGGCCCTCGAGAGGCTTATACGCAAGTCGGTCGAAAACAGCAATCCCAAGCAAAGCACCATAGGAGACAAGGTGAGAATCGTCAACACCAGCGAGATGTACAACGTGGTCATAGGGGCGGGTAGCCAAATCAGCGGCACTGCGCGACTGAGCGACTGCACCATCTCGAGTTCCATACAGAATCCTATTACAATAGGTACCGGAGTGATTTGCGAGAATTCCATCATCAGCGGAGGCTCGAAAATCATCAACAGCGTCAAAATCGTCGACTGCATGGTGGGCGAATCGTGCGAACTGAGCAACGGTTTCACGGCCGCTTCAAGCGTGTTCTTCGCCAACAGCTATATGTCAAACGGTGAGGCTTGCGCAGCGTTCTGCGGACCGTTCACCGTGAGCCACCACAAGAGCTCGCTACTCATTGGAGGTATGTTCTCGTTCTACAACGCCGGTTCGGCAACAAACTTCAGCAACCACGCTTACAAGATGGGGCCCATGCACTACGGCATTCTCGAGCGAGGCAGCAAAACCGCCAGCGGAGCTTATCTGCTCATGCCGGCCAACATCGGTTCGTTCAGCGTGCTCTTCGGCAAACTGATGTATCATCCCGACACGCGTGACCTGCCCTTCTCCTACCTCATCGCCTATAGCGACACGATGTACCTCGTGCCTGGCCGGAACTTCGCCACAGTAGGCTTGTACCGCGACATTCGCAAGTGGCCAAAACGCGACAAACGGCACCGCACCGACCGAAAGAGCATCGTCAACTTCGACTGGCTCAGCCCGTTCTCAATAAGCGAAGTGCTGCGCGGCAAAGCCATCCTGGAGAACCTACGGGCAGCAAGCGGCGACAACGTGAGCACCTACAACTACCACGAATACGTAATCAAGGCTCCGTTGCTGCGAAAGGGAATACGCTACTACGACCTCGCTCTGAGAATTTACATGGGTGCTGTGCTCAAGCGACACAAACCCGAAGCGCCTTCATCGAAGGTCGGAGAAGGCGAATGGATCGACCTCGCAGGTCTGCTAATGCCACAAAGCGAGGAGACTCGACTCGTCGACGACATCGTCAGCGGCAAACTCGATACCATAGCAAAGGTGCTCGAGCGGTTCAACGTGATCGACCGCAACTACAACGAGTACCGATGGACATGGAGCCACCGAATGATTCTCGACTACTACGGCATCGAAGGACTCAACGACGAAGCAGTGCAGAAAATCCACAACGATTATGTGACTGCACGCCGGGAATGGGTGTCGCTCATACGCAAGGATGCCGAAAAGGAATTCAGCCTCGGCGACGTAGAGAAAGACGTTCTCGACGACTTCGTATCACAACTTGACCGCGAAGTGGACTTCGAGAACGACCGACTCTACATGTAATTTATCAACGCATTTAGCTCTGGAAATCAAAAACTTACAGTGCGAGGCTCGCTCACAAACGAGCTGAACGTGGCAACGCCGTCCTCGATATACAGGACGGCGGTGTTGTCGTCGTCGGCACTGTACATACGCTTCAGACCCGGATTCTGGTCGAGCATCCACTGTTTGGCCTCCAGACGGTCGTCAAGCACCAACCGGCCGCTTACTCGCACCCATTCGGTCATCGATTTCATGCCGCACAGCTCAAACTTGCCGTTGGCAGCCAGCTGACGGTACACGTTCTTCACCTTTCCGGTCTGAAGATAGAGGCGGCCCTCATACACCGCCAGGGCTCCGAACGGCCTGACGCGAGGCTGGTCGCCGTCGACTGTCGCAAGATAAAACACTCCGCACTCTTTCAGCTCGTTATAAATCTCTTTTACGTCTACTTTTTCCATATTCTGCGCTTTAATTGGGGTTAACGACACCACCGCCAACAACAGCAGCAGCGCCAATCTCATTGTTTGTCTCATATCTCAGCCTTCTTTATAATTGTAGTTGTCTTGTTTTATCGACCGCAAAATTACTGAAAATTTCACAAATGCCAACGCATAAAAGTGCATCTCAATGTTTAATTTGGGTTAAAAACTCATTTCTTTTTGGAGAAGATACAAATAATCACTAACTTTGCGGTCAAAATAAACAATTAATTGATTAAAACATTATTATTATTTGAACATGGCTTTTTTAACTAACGACAAATTGGTGATTGTCGGCGCAGCCGGCATGATTGGATCTAACATGGTACAGACAGCCCTCATGATGGGCTTGACCGACAATATCTGTCTCTACGACGTGTTCCCGCCCACGGGCGTGGCTGAGGAAATGCTCCAAAGCGGATTCGACAACGTGAAGATTACTTCCACCACCGATGCCGCCGAGGCGTTCAAGGATGCCAAATACATCATCTCGAGCGGTGGGGCACCACGAAAGGAAGGCATGACTCGCGAAGACCTGCTCAAGGGCAACTGCGAAATCGCCGAAGGTCTCGGAAAAGACATCAAGAAATACTGCCCGGACGTCAAGCACGTTGTGATTATCTTCAACCCCGCCGACCTCACTGGTCTCGTCACGCTGCTCTACAGCGGACTGAAGCCCTCACAGGTCACCACTCTCGCTGGTCTCGACACCACGCGTCTGCAAAGCGCCCTGGCCAAGAAGTTCGGCGTAATGCAGAATGAAATCACCGGATGTGCAACCTACGGCGGACACGGCGAGCAGATGGCAGTCTTCGGTTCGCATGTCGAAATCGCGGGACGCAAGCTCACCGACATCATCGGCACCGATGAGTTCCCTGAAGAGGAATGGGAGCAGATGAAGAAAGCTGTCACACAAGGCGGCGCTACCATCATCAAACTCCGCGGACGCAGTTCCTTCCAGAGCCCGAGTTACCTCTCAGTGGAGATGATTCGCTCGGCTATGGGTGGCGAGAAATTCCGCTTCCCCGTTGGAACATACGTCAACAACGAGAAATACAACCACATCATGATGGCTATGGACACCACGCTCGACCAAAACGGTGCAAGCTACAAGGTGCCGCAGGGTACGCCCGAGGAGAACGCCAAACTCGACGCATCTTATGCACACCTGTGCAAAATGCGCGACGAACTCGTGACTCTCAACATCGTACCGCCCATCAGCGAGTGGAACAAAATCAACCCGAACCTGTAATCAGGTTATTGAAAAAGTGGGGCACTTCGGTGCCCTTTTTTCATTTAAAGCCCTTTCGCACTTATCATCTTGGACTTGCACACCAAGAAAATGCCGAATTAATTTGTCAGTTCAGAATAATTGTATAATTTTGCACGCTGATAGCTAACAATTATTATTTTTAAAAAAACTTTACAACTATGAAGAAGTACTTTTTGATGCTTGTTGCACTGGGTTCACTTTCGTTATTCAGCTGCGGCGACAAGGCCAACAATGAAAGCAGCGTTGCAAGCGACGCAGCCGTTTCACAAACCGAGCAGACTGCCGAGACTGGCGAAGCTCCCCAACCCACCGGCGACTTAGACAAGGACGCCAAGGCTTGCTGCGACTACATTGTCTCGCTTATCGACAATGTTGACCCGACCGATCAGGGTGCAGGCGAAAAAATTGAGCAAGAGATACAACAATTAGGTGACGCCTTCGATAAGTATTATAAGGAGAAAGGCCAGACTGCTGAATGGGAAGCTGCTGGTGAGAAATACAAAGAAACTATCGAGAGCAAGCTCGCTGAATTCACAGAAGCCGTCAACACTGCTACCGACGCGATCGAACAAGCCGCTGACGAGACCGAGTAACGCTACTTGCAACAACATACTGAAACAAGACAGTCCGCCCCATCACGGGACGGATTGTTTTTTATCCCGAGTCGAACATTAGAAATCATCCAGAAACGAAACAGGCGCGAGCCCTCTGTGAGGCCGCGCCTGTGATGAGATTATGCGGTGTGACTGTTACTCGGTCACCACCACGTTGATATAGGTGTGTCCAGCACGTTTCTGGAACTCAACCTTACCATCGACAAGGGCATAGAGGGTGTGGTCTTTGCCCATACCCACGTTGATGCCCGGACGGTGAACAGTACCGCGCTGACGGCGGATGATGTTACCGGCCTTAGCAAATTGCCCACCAAAAAGTTTCACTCCGAGTCGTTTGCTGTGCGACTCGCGGCCGTTCTTCGAACTACCAACACCTTTTTTATGTGCCATAATGAACTGTAAATTTTAATGGTTTAAGCAATCACGTTCTTAATCTCAACCTGGGTGAAGCTCTGACGATGACCGTTTTTGCGGCGATAGCCTTTGCGACGTTTCTTCTTGAAAACGATCACATGCTCACCCTTCACCAGAGGCTTCAACACCTCTGCAACTACTTTTGCACCTTCTACGGCAGGTGCGCCTACTGTAACAGCGCCGTCGGCATCTATAAGGAGAACCTTGTCAAACTCTACAGAGTCGCCTGCGTTCTTGTCCTCGCCGAGGTAATGAACAAACAATTTCTTGCCGGCTTCGGCTTTGAACTGTTGTCCCTGAATCTCTACAATTGCGTACATTTAAGTTGTAATTTTTTAATAGTTAACCCGTACGGCGGCCCCGACTATGTCGCTCTGTGTCAGCCATTAACACCTGCGGCATCGAAGCGCTTAGATAAGCCTTTCGGAAATTCGCGACTGCAAAGGTACACACTATAAACGAAATAGCCAAATTTTTCTTGAAAAAAATTGATTTTCTTTGTCATTCGGGCGGAATAATGTAACTTTGCGGGTGAAAATGGAACTAACAGTCGTCATAGTAAACTACAGGGTGAAGTTTTTTCTCGAGCAGACGCTCGCTAGCGTCCACGAGGCTACACGCGGTATCGATGCTTCGGTGGTTGTGGTCGACAACAACTCGGGCGACGACTCGATAACCCACTGCCGGCAGCGTTTCCAGGGCGTCGCCTTTGTCGAGAACACCGAGAACGTAGGGTTCTCGAGGGCCAACAACCAGGCCATCATGGCCGCCGAGAGCGACTACACTCTCATCCTCAACCCCGACACCATTATCACCCACAAGGCTTTGGCACAGTGCATCGAATGGATGCACAGCCACAGCGAATGCGGAGCTATAGGCGTTCGCATGGTCGACGGCAACGGCGTGTTCCTGCCTGAATCGAAACGCGCCTTCCCCACCCCCTGGGTGTCGTTCTGCAAAATCTTCGGTCTATCTAAACTCTTTCCTCGCTCGAGGGTGTTCGCACGTTATCACATGCGTTTCCTAAGCGATCGCGAGAGCCATAAGGTCGACATCCTATCGGGCGCATTCATGTTCTGTCGCACGTCTCTGCTGCAGCAGATTGGCGGTTTCGACGAGGACTTTTTCATGTACGGCGAGGATATCGACCTCAGTTACCGCATCTGCCAGGCTGGGTTTGACAACTGGTTCCTGCCCGTGCACATCATCCACTATAAGGGCGAGAGCACCAAGAAAGACTCTATAAGATATGTGAAAGTGTTCTACGATGCCATGCTCATCTTCTATCGCAAGCATTTCCCGCGTTCACGGGCTCTGCTCTATCCGTTTATAAAACTCGGTGTGGGCGTGAGGCGGGCAATGGCCATCGTCAGGAGGCTGTTCAAGCGCAAGAAAACCGACAGCGGTTTCTCCAACGCGCCCTGGGTCGTGAAAAGCAAGAACGCCGCCGAGGTGGCAAAAAAAGCGGGCATCAACGAATATGTGACCCAGCTGCCGCAAAAAGGCCGCGCCAACGTGCTGCTCGACAACGCCTCCTACTCCTATCAGGAAATCGTGGAGCTTATCGCCGGCCACTCGCGGCGCGGGGTCGAATTCCACATCTTCTCGCACCAAAACAACATCATCATATCACCAAAAATGAAGCAGCAATGAGCCAAAAACCCATTCTGAAAGCGAAACATGTGGCGCTGAGGGCGCTCGAGCCTACCGACCTCGACATCATCATGCGATGGGAGAACGACACCGAGGTGTGGGCCGTGAGCAACACTCTCGCACCCTACTCGCGACAGCGAATCTGGCAATACCTGGAATCGTACGACGGCGACATATACGCCTCTCGCCAGTTGCGGCTCATCATCACCCGCGTCGACACCGGAGAGCCCGTGGGATGTGCCGACATCACCGATTTCGATCCCGTGAACAACCGCGCCGAAATCGGACTGTTGATTGCGCCGGAGCATCGTGGCCGAGGGTTTGCCGACGAGGCTATAGAACTACTCAAACTTTATGGCACCGACTGGCTGGGAATAAACCAGTTATACATCATCGTAGCCGACGGATTCCAGCACGTTGCGCAACTCTTTGTGCGTCACGGTTTCGAGCATACCGCAACGTTTAAGAAATGGGTGAGAACTGGGCGAGAATACCGCGACGCCATGCTGCTGCAATACTTTTTTGAATCACACACTAAAGACCATATAGAATGAAAGTACTCAAATTCGGAGGCACTTCGATGGGAAGCGTCGAGTCCCTGAGAGAGGTAAAAGAGATTATAAGCCGATGCGACAAGCCGGTAATCGTAGTGGTCAGCGCCATGAGCGGCGTAACAAGCCAACTGCTCGAGCTCACAAGGCTGGCAAAAGAGAAGAAGGCCGACGACATCGAGCCCGTAATCGCCGCTCTCTTCCAGCGGCATGTAACCACCGCCGAGCAACTGCTCGAACCCGCGCTGGCACAAAGCTTCACCGAAAGCATGAAATATCTCATCAGCGAGAATCTGAGCAATGCGTGCCGATGGATAATAGGCAGCCCTGACGTCACGCCCCTGATGACCGGGCGAATGGAGGCGCACATCGTCGCCACCGGAGAGATGGCGTCGTCGGGCCTGCTGCGGCTCTTGCTCGACAACGCATCCATAGCCTTCGCGCCGGAGTTTATCAAGACGCGCCGCGACAGCGACGGCGACCATCTCGACGCCGAAGTCACGGAACGACTGATTAAAGAGCACCTGAGCTCTCCCCAGGCGCCGGTGACGGTGACACAGGGGTTCATCTCAAGCGACAGCCGTGCCGACTTCGAGACAACTCTGGGGCGCGGCGGTAGCGACTTCACAGCGGCGCTCATCGCGGCGGCGCTCGATGCCGAGTCGCTCGAAATCTGGACCGATGTCGACGGTGTGATGACGGCCGATCCCCGGGTCGACCCTACAGCCACCGTAATCCCGCAGCTGACTTACGCCCAAGCGCAGCAGATTGCCGACGACGGCGCGAAAGTGATCTACCCGCCCACAATACAACCAGTCGCAAGTAAAAACATCCCGCTGTGGATTAAGAACACTTTCAACTCCGAGGCACCCGGAACGCTGATAAGTTGAGAACCGTATATCACTTCAACCCCGAGAACGACCTGGCGCTGGCGCACGGAGGCAACAACTACGTGCCGCCGCCTCACGCCGTCGCCATACGGCGCGAGTTGGCTGCGTTGCCGGCCTTGCTGATGAACGAGGACGACGAAAATTTTCTGCTCGTCATCGACGGCCAGCCGGAACATGACATCCGCCGTAAACTCGAACAATACGGTATTGACTGCGAGATAGTTCGGCCAGAAGGACTGAAAGCGCTCGGACCGTGCCGCGTGATGCCTTGGGGATGGAGCCTCGACCTGCGCCGGCGGCTCGTGAAATGGGGCATCGACACCTCTCTTCTACCTACGGCTGAGCAGATTGAACGCTGGCGCTCGTTGGCCCACCGCCGCACTACTATCACTGTCCACCGCCGTCTCGGCGAACTGCTCGGCAAGGAACTGTCGCCCGTGCCTGAAGAGTTTTCCAGCATCGATGAACTGCTCGCATGGGCACAGTCGCATCCCGGTGGCTTTGTCAAAGCGCCGTGGAGCGGAAGCGGAAGCGGTGTGTGGCAAGTAAACGACGCTCCCGGCCGCGACTTCGAGCAATGGGCCAGAGGCATTATACGCCGCCAAGGCTCGGTGCTTGCCGAAGTGGGGCTCGACAAGGTGCTCGACTGTGCCATCGAATTTAAGGTTGACGACGGCAGCGTCAACTCCTTTGCCTACAGCGTTTTCCGCACCGACAGCCACAACCAGTTCGTCGATGCCGTCATCGATACAAAAGAGAACCTGCGCCGTCGTATCTCCGACCTCTACCCCACCCTCGACCGCGTGGAAACCGCCCTCACACAGGCGCTCGGCGAAATCCTTCTGCCGGCAGAATACCAGGGCCTCGTTGGCGTAGACATGCTGCTCTACCGCGACACCAACGCCGACACCATCGCCGACACCATCGCCATCGACCCCTGCGTCGAAATCAACCTCCGCGCCACAATGGGCATGGTGGCCGCCGCCATGGCCCGCCACATCGCCACACCCGCCGCCTTCACTCTCAACAACTAAGACACACAACCATTTTTGACCTAAGGACATAAGCTCCACAACACCAGAAACACCAGAAAAGTAATAAATTGTTAAAAAACGCGGCATTTTTAAGCAAGATTCGGCGATTTTTTGTATCTTTGCGCAAATTTTTGTTACATCACGAAAACAAGAGACTGTTATGATGCACTATCTGAAGAAATTAGAGAACACAATCCGAAATCACTGGGAACTCAAAGCGCTTTGCGACTACGGAGGCGACTCTTTCACCTATGGCGACCTCGCAATTGAAGTTGAGAAATTTAAACTCTTCCTTGCCGAGGCCGGTATAAGCAAAGGTGAAAAAATCGCCATCTGTGCCCGAAACTCCGCTCGTTGGGCCATGGCTTTCTGGGATATCAATATCAACGAATGTGTGGTTGTGCCACTGCTGGCCGACTTCCACCCGAACAACATCTCCGACCTCACCAACCACTCCGACAGCGTGATGCTGTTCACCGATGAAGACATCTGGGTCAAACTCGACACCACGAAGATGCCGATGCTTAAGGCCGCTGTCAACATCAAGAACGGCAAACTGCTCTGGCACCAGGACGAGAAAATCGCCAAAGCATGGGACAACCGCGACAACGCTTTCGCTAAATGCTACCCCGACGGAATGAAACCGGAGAATGTGTCCTACCCCGGCAACAATTTCGAAGACCTCGCAATCATCAACTATACCTCCGGCACCACCGGAAACCCAAAAGGCGTTATGCTCGATTACGGCGCTATGGCCGACACCGACGACTTTGCCAATTCACATTTCCCGAACCGGCCTGGCGAAACCATCGTCTCGATGCTGCCCATGGCACATATGTACGGGCTGGCCATTGAGTTTATCCACCCCAATGTCGACGGTGTCACGGTCTACTTCCTCGGTAAAACGCCATCACCGTCAACTCTTAAAAAGGCGATGCAGGAAGTGAGGCCATACATGGTGGTCACCGTGCCGCTGGTGATGGAGAAAATCTATGCCAATTCCATCAAACCCGCGCTCAAGAAAAGGAGGTTCCTGCTGGCCGTGCCTGGCATGAGGAAACTGATTTACAAAGCGGTGCGAAAAACCATCATTGAAGTCTTCGGTGGACAAGTGCGATGCTTCATCATGGGCGGGGCGGCTCTCAACCCCGAGGCCGAGAAATGCTTCAAAAAGGTGAAACTGCCGTTCACCGTGGGATACGGCATGACAGAGGCTTGTCCGCTTATCGCCTACGAGTGGTGGACTCGATTCGAACCGGGTTCCTGCGGCAAAGCGGTACACGAGGTGCGTATCGACTCCGACGACCCGGAGCACACCGCCGGCGAAATCCAGGCACGTGGGCGCAACCTCACCATAGGTTATTACAAAAATCCCGAAGCCACGGAAGACTCGTTCACCGCCGACGGATGGTTCCGAACAGGCGACCTGGGCGTCATGGACGAAGAAGGCAATATCTTCATCCGAGGCCGAATCAAATCGATGATTCTGAACTCATCAGGACAGAACATCTACCCCGAGGAAATTGAGGCCGTGCTGGCAAACTGCGAACATGTGACCGAGAGCGTGGTCGTGGACCGTGATGGAAAAATCGTGGCTCTCGTCTACTCCGAAGAGGCCTGCGAAGCCGACGAACAGACAAAAGCCGACATTCCGGTGCTGATTCGCACCGAGGCAAACAAGTCGCTTCCGGCCTACAGCAAAATCACGAAAGTGGAACTCGTCAACGCTCCTTTCGAGAAAACCCCGAAGATGAGCATCAAGCGATTCCTGTACAAGTAGCCTTCTTAGTTGAGATGAAAATAATGGCGCAGCCTTTTGCGAGGCTGCGCCAATTTCTTAACTCTTCTACAACCTTTTAGTTGCCCAAAATAATACTGTAGAGGAACGACACATCACCGGTGTTTACATTGCCGTCGCCGTTGAGGTCGTATTTTGAATCGGTAGCACCATTGAGCACAGCCTTGTACAGTTCGCTCACGTCGCCGGTGTTCACATTGCCGTCGCTGTTGAGGTCGCCGCTAGGGGCAGCAACAACAGCCTTGCCCTTAATCTGGAACTCGGCCAGCTGGAAGACTCGTTTGTTACCCTCAGTGCCGCATATTTCGTTAATATCGATGCGGAAGTACTTATACGGCTTCGAATTGCCCGTTATGGGGAACTCGTAATCGGTGGTGTTGGCAGTGCCAAGGCCGGCAGCGGCGCCGTCGGTGATTTCCGACAGACGAATCCACGGCCCGCTGTCTACAGTCCGGCCGCTGATTACCCATGACTTGGGATTACGGTTGGGATAGTCATGGGTGTCGCTGGCCGTGGTCATGATATAGCTTGTCGGGAAGAACGGCTGATCGCTCCTGACAACAATCATCACGCTCTGCCACGAGCCTGTGCTGTTGACAATGCGCCAGCGAGTGGTGCGGTCGCCGTCAACAACCATTTGTATTCCTTCGTCGCCATAGATTTCCAAGTCGTTGTTGATTGGGCCGCGACCATATGTCCACAGCTGAACAACACCGAGGTCCTCGCCCGGGCGCTCCGCGCTTTTGGCAGGAATGTTGATAACTACCGAGGTCCAGCTCCGCTCCTTGCCCTCTTCTTGAGCAAAAGCATCGGCTAAAACCGACTGGTCCTCACCGGTCAGAGCTATGGAGTACGGGTTCTCCACCAACTGGTCGTCCACATAGAGGGTTACTGTGCCGTCGCCAATGGCTTCGATTATACACGCGTCATCGGTAAAATCGTATTTGATAACCGGCTTGGCGGTAACTTTGGGCACATCCACCTCGGTAACGCTATAGCGGGTGTCTGTCCACGCTTGGCCAATAAAATCGGTCTCCTCATCGTAGTTGAGGTACATTTTTTGGCCACGGGTCATGAAATAGAGATAGAACACGCCGCCATTACTGTCCTCGGCATATATCAATTCTGAATCTGTGGTCGATGTGGTGAAATAACCAATGCTGCTCAAATAAGCCTTGCGCGAACGGCTATACACCGCCACTTTGTTCGACGACAAAGTAACAAAGCACCATAGATAAGTGTCGGCGGTCGACGCGGTCGACGAGACGGAAATATCGGCAAAGCCACTGATGGCGGTAACATATTTTCCGTCAGCCTTCAGTTGATACCAATGGGTCGATGACGACGACGGGTCGCTGGTGGTCTGGAACGGAAAGGCGCTTGCCGAGACCGCCAAACCCAACAAAAACAAAAGTAATGTAATCTTTTTCATATCATTATTATTTTATTAAATTAGTTTCCGAGTATAATACTATAGAGGGTCGAGACGTCACCGGTGTTTACATTGCCATCGCCGTTCAGGTCGAACTCAGGGGCGGTAGAACCGGCAATAAGAGCCAGGTAAAGCGAGCTCACATCGCCGCTGTTCACATTGCCGTCGTCGTTCAGGTCGCCCGGCACAACAGTTCCAGTGTTGCCTTCCTCGTCAATGATTTTAACGAACTCTTTCCACTGTTCCGCTCTCTTGTAAGCGTTGACAGTACCTACGGGAACCGTCAGTGTGCAATTATTAAGGTTAACTCTGGCAAAGACATTAATTCCCATTGTGACATCGCCTACATTCACGATTTTGCTGTTGAGGGCTGTGAGATTCATGCAGTTATAAAATGCTCTTGTGCCAATAGCTGTGACCGTACTTGGAATAGTGACAGAGGTTAGCGAGTGACAATCATATAAAAACTCATCCGGCAGACTCGTCACTGCGTCGGGAATGTTGATGGATTTCATTGATATGCAATAATAGAATGCGGCTTTTCCTATGGTGGTGACTGTGTTCGGGAGCACCATCGAGGTCAGTGATTCGCATTCACCGAATGCGTAACTGCCAATCGATGTGAGAGCGTTGGGTAAGGTGATTGACTTCAAGCCAGTACAACCATAAAACGCCGAACCGTCTATCGTCTTGACCGAGTTGGGGATAGTGACCGTAGTCAGGTTTTTGCAGCCGTAAAAGGTGCTTCCGCCGAGACTTGGAACCTTGTTGCCGATAGTAACCGTCGCCAGGCTGCTGCAGTTGAAGAATGCGCTGCTGCCAAGGCTTGTCACCGAATTGGGGATGACAGCTGAGGTAAGCTTTTCGCAATTATCAAATGCATAGTCGCCGATACTGGTCACCGAATTGGGAATGTTTACCGTGGTCAAAGCAGGACATTGAAAGAATGCGCCTTTGGTGATGTTGGTTATAGTGTTGGGAAGGCTCACCGTTTTCAATGTTTGGCATTGGGCGAAGGCCCAATTACCGATAGATACCACCGTGTAAGTTTTGCCGTTATCATTATTCTTTACGGTGCTGGGAATGGTGACGTTGGTGACTCCGCTGTAATTGGTATTATCAAAGTACTTAATATATGATACCTCCACATTGGCGGCATTGTAATCACCCACATACCCACCGAGGTAGGTGTACGCTATTCCGTTCGTCATAAAGTCGTAAGCATTTGCGCTGCCGCACACGAGCAGCAGTAGCATCATAAGTAAAAATTTTTTCATAATCTGTTATGTTTTTAATTGTTTATACTTTTATCATCTGTTATAGTACCCTCTGATTATCAATCTGTTACCGCCCAACAACCATCAACTAATCTCTATTAACTATTAACTGACATGTTAGTTTCCGAGAATAATCTTGTAGAGCGCAGAGACGTCGCCGGTGTTCACATTGCCGTCGCCGTTGAGGTCATATTTCGTGTCGGTCACGCCGTTAAGCAGGGCACTGTAGAGCGCGCTCACGTCGCCGGTGTTCACATTGCCGTCGCCGTTCAGGTCTCCAATAATGGTGACATTCGAAGATTTTCCACTTAACCCCAGCTCGGCAAGCTGGAACACATAATGATTGCTTTGCCAGCCGCCACGGGCGCGCACTTCGCTCACCTCGAAGCGGAAATATTGATATTCCGATTTCACGCCGGTGATGTCGAAACTGTAGTCGGTGGTGTTTTCGGTACCCAGCCCGGCAACGTCACCGTCGTTCACCTCGACAATGGTCGTCCACGAATCGCTCTCCTTGGCTTTCGCGTAGATTTTCCACTTCTTCGGGTTGCGGCCTTTCCAACTGTAGGTGTCGGCTGCAGTTGTCATGGTGTAACTAAGTGGAATGAATGCCACATCGCTCTTGAAGTCAACCCAGATGGTCTCCCACGAGCCCGTGCTATTGTCAACGCACCACTTGGTGCTGCGGTCTTTGTCAAACAGCTTATAATAGTCTTCGGCAGTGTCGGTCTGAACGTTGTTGGGCGTGTAGGCTACGATGGGGGTTAGCGTCATTTCTGTGACAGGGCCAAGATCTTCCTCGACTAAAACCTCGACGGCATTGAATTTATTGGCATAATTAAAAGATCCCGACCCTAAATAATAGCTTTCTTCATACAGGAAAAAATACATATGATTGCCTTCATCAAAATATTTTATATAGAACTTGTTGTCGCTCTGCATTTCAATGACGCTAATATATGAATTGTTTATGTCATCTGTAAGTCTGGTCCCTTGACTAAGGTATTTATTAGCGGCTTTATTGTAAACCATAATTCTGCCCGACTCGGTTTGTACAAAGCACCAAAGGAAATTGTTTTCGGTTGATGCCGTTTCAGTTATTTTGACTTTTATCAAGTTCGTCGAGTTCGGGTCATAATATACATACTTGTCGTTCAATTTCAGATGATACCAGTGAATGGGAAGTTTGGCCGGGCTCGGTGTCGTCACAATAGGCGGCAAACCTTTTTTTGCGGGAATATCAACTCCTATGGTGGCGGTGAGAGAAGATATGGCGGGGTCGGTGAAGTGCACCTCGACCAAAAGCGTCAGCTGCTGCGACTCCTCGGTTCGTGCTATCGTGTACGGATTCTCCACCGTTTCACCGTTGACTTTGAGCGTGAGCTGATGATCTTCATTACCCGTGTAAGAAGCGCTGATGGTGCAGTGGTCGTCTGCCACTTCGAGGTCCGAGAAGACGATTTCTCCCGTTGGCTCGGTGACATCTTCCACTTCAATTTCAATGGCGCTGAAGAGGCTTCCACGCCCTGTTGTTGAAGCTAAACAATCATCATCCGCATAAAGGCTATAAGTGCGATTGTCTCCACTGTGATAATATTTTAAGTATAACTGTTTATTGCTTCCCTCCACAATATAAGCCAAATATGAATCGTTTATGTCAGAATTAAAAAATTGACCCTCATCTAAATATTGACGGGCTGCCCGGTTGTAAAGCAATATTTTGTCGGACGAGGCCTCCACAAAGCACCATAGGAAATTGTTTTCGGTTGATGCTGTCGAAGTTAATTTGACTTGGTCATAATCCCCACCGTCCGGGTCATAATATACATACCTGTCGTTGACTTTGAGCTGATACCAGTGAATGGGAAGGGTGGTCGGGCTCGGTGTGGGCACAATGCGCGACGATTCATCGATAGCGGGAATCTCATATACTCTGGTGGCGGTCAGTGGAGACATGCCGTTGGTGAACTGTACCTCAGCCACAGCGGTCACTTGCTGCGCCACATCGGTTCGTGCTATCGTACAGGGATTCTCCACCGTTTCCCCGTTGACTTTGAGTGTGAGCTGATGACCTTCATTACCCGTATAAGAAGCGCTGAATGTGCAGTGGTCGTCTTCCACTTCTAGGTCCGAGAAAACGATACTGGTTGGTGCGGGGTTGTCCAGAGCGGGAATCTCATAAATGTTGTAGGACCATAAAGGAAATATTTGATCAGTAAAGAACACTTCGGTCTCCACTTTTACCTCCTGTGCCTCATTGGTGCGCAAAATTGTGTATGGTGAAAAATACTCCACACGTTCACCATTGAGGTAAAGGTTTAACGTGTGTGATTCATTGCCGTTATAAGCGCAGGTGAAAGAACAGTACTGCTCTTGAGTGTCGAGGCCTGAAAAAACAATCCCCCCCGATGCGGGGCTGTAGTTTTGGCTCTCGGCCGCAATTGCGCATAGGGTGTGTAATTTCGAATCAGTTGCATATAGTCCATAATTGTTTATCCAGTCGAGATAAAGTATTGTATTCTCCTGATCCTTATAGTAAATGTAGAAACTGTCGCTGTCGTCTTCTTGCTCGATATAGTTGAGATTGCGGACGCCTGCTTCTAAGGTGAATTTAAAACCGTCGTACAGGAGTTTCATTTTTGCCTTGTTCAACAGTGCAATTCTGCCATTTGATAGCCGCATAAAACACCATTTATAGCGATCATTGGTGTTATAATAACCCGTATTCACTCCTACCTCAAATGTGTCTTCGGTTGTCGAGTAAAGATACCCGGGGACATCGCATTCGAATTTCAGATAGTACCATTGAACGGCGCCCGATGTATCCAAGGAAGCTGTCGCATACGGGAACTCGGCGTAGGCAGAGGCTGCCACGAGCAACATCATCAGTGATAGTAATATTTTTTTCATAAGCCCATTATTTTTAGTTTGTTTTTAATATAATCAAACAACAGAGCAGCACACTCCGACCGTAGACGGAATGTGCCGTGATAAGTTGACTCTGAACAGTCCAAAGCACAAATCGGAGGAGACAATGCGCTAACCTTCAACGAATTGCAAATCCGTTGCAGTCCATCGTGCAATGCAGCGGCGATATTGTCATCCCGTTCCATATCTCATTCAACATGGTTTCAACGTTGCAAAGTTAATCATTTTTCTGAATAATCACAACTTTTCCGCCAAAAAACATAAATTTTGACATAAGCATTCGCCGACTCTTTAACAACAAAACATGATCATCCACAATAAAACACCCACAAATAAGTGGGGATCACGCTTCGCGTGGAAATTTTTAGAAAATTCAATTCAAAAACTTATCACAAAATAATTATTTAAAAATCAATAATTTATAAATTTTCGAGAGATTTTTGACACTAATTTTTGAGAAATTTCCACCGCGCCAGCGGTGATCAATATTTCAGTTCTTCGTTGCGAGTCAGCGCTCTCCATGTCGGAGCAAAAACAAAGGCGCGGCCGAAAAAGACCGCGCCCACATCTTACATTTTACATCTTACATCTTACATTTTTTAATCGCTTACATGTTCATGCCGCCGTCCACTTGAATCACCTGGCCCGTGACGTAGCTCGACATGTCGCTCGCCAGGAAGGTAGCCACATTGGCGATGTCATCCACTGTTCCGCCGCGGCGAAGGGGAATGCGCTCGGTCCACTCCTTGCGAACCTCCTCGGGAAGTGCCTGCGTCATTGCGGTGTCGATGAAGCCCGGGGCGATGGCATTGGCGCGGATGCCACGACGGCCCATCTCCTGGGCGATGCTCTTTGCCAGGGCAATAAGGCCGGCTTTCGAGGCGGCATAGTTCGCCTGTCCGGCGTTGCCGTGAACTCCCACCACGCTGGCCATGTTGATAATCGATCCGCCACGCTGACGGCTCATCACAGGCACTATGGCATGGATGAAGTTAAACGCGCTCTTGAGGTTCACGGCGATTACGGCATCCCACTGAGCCTCGGTCATGCGAAGCATGATGGCGTCTTTGGTGATGCCGGCGTTGTTAACGAGGATGTCGATTCGTCCGAACTCCTCCACAACCTGCTTCACAACAGCCTCGGTCTCGGCAAAGTCGGCCGCATTGCTCGCGTAACCCTTCGCCTTCACGCCCAAAGCAGCAATCTCCTCCTCGGTCGCTTTTCCGTTCTCGTCAATAACGAGGTCGGTGAATGCAATGTCAGCGCCTTCGGATGCGTATTTCAGTGCTAAAGCTTTACCAATTCCACGTGCCGCTCCGGTAATAAGAGCGACTTTTCCTTCTAATAATTTCATTTGTTTCTTCGTTTTTTATTAAAAATTTCAATTTTCCGACTGCAAAATTACAAAAAATATCCCACGTGACAACCATTATTAGAAATCTTTTTACTAACTTTGCGGGCGTAATAATTAGTTATTATCTAATATATAATTGTAAAATGGTAAGTTATAAAGATTTAGGCCTCGTGAACACTCGCGAGATGTTTGCAAAAGCAATCGACGGTGGCTACGCTATCCCCGCCTTCAACTTCAACAACATGGAGCAACTGCAGGCTATTATCAAGGCTGCAGCCGAAACCAAGTCGCCAGTAATTCTTCAGGTGTCGAGCGGCGCACGCAAGTATGCCAACCAGACCCTCCTTCGCTACATGGCACAGGGTGCTGTGGAGTACGCTAAGGAACTCGGATGGGAGAATCCTCAGATTGCCCTTCACCTCGACCACGGTAACAGCTTCGAACTGTGCAAGTCGTGTGTCGACTTTGGCTTCTCGAGCGTGATGATCGACGGCTCGGCTCTCCCCTATGAGGAGAACATCGAGCTCACGAAGAAAGTCGTGGAGTATGCCCACAAGTACGACGTAACCGTCGAGGCTGAGCTCGGAGTGCTCGCAGGTGTTGAGGACGAGGTCCAGGCCGAGGAATCGCACTACACCAAGCCCGAAGAAGTAATCGACTTCGCAACACGCAGCGGATGCGACTCGCTCGCCATCTCCATCGGCACCAGCCACGGTGCTTACAAGTTCACACCCGAGCAGTGCACTGTCGACCCCGAGACCGGACGACTCGTGCCTCCTCCCCTGGCTTTCGACATCCTCGACGCCATCATGGAGAAACTGCCAGGCTTCCCCATCGTGCTCCACGGCAGCTCGAGCGTGCCTCAGGAGTATGTCGACATCATCAACACCCACGGCGGTAAGATGCCTAACGCAGTAGGTATCCCCGAGGAGCAGCTCCGCAAGGCCGCAAAGAGCGCCGTGTGCAAAATCAACATCGACAGCGACTCGCGTCTGGCATTCACAGCAGCTGTGCGCAAAGTCTTCGTCGAGAAACCCGGCGAGTTCGACCCGCGCAAGTACTGCGGACCCGCACGCGACGAGATGGAGAAACTCTACAAGCACAAAATCATCGAAGTGCTTGGCAGCGACGGCAAGGCTTAAAGCAAAACGATTAAGAATCGTCTACAAACGGGGACGCGCTAATGGTTGCGCGTCCCCATTTTTTACAGCACCCCTCCGCCCTCTCCGAGAACTCCGAGAACTCCGAGAACTCCGAGTGTCCCATATGCCCCATCTTACATCTTACATCTTACATGCAAATGTCTTTGCACGATTTTTGCTATTTACACATTATTATGACAGTAAACGAACTCAAAATCGAGCAAAATAAGATACGGACGGCCCTCGGCGAGACTAACGTCCTCGAGGCCATCACCTTGGTCGACGCACTTGTCGACAATGCCGGCGACTACCAGCTGCGACAGGAACTCGACCGCGTCGCCACCGAATACCGCTTCATGCTGCGCTTCCTGGCCGACGGTGCCAATGACCCCGGACGCGAAAAAGTACTGTCCCACGCCATCACAACGCTCTACGACATCACCGACCGCTGCACTGCGCGGCTCTTTGCCACGATGTCCTACGACCTGTTCTACACCCGTCGCAGCATCAATTCAGCGTCGCTTTCGGAACTGCTCACCGGTTTCCGTCAAGACCTTAATAAAATAGACATGCTGAAGGCCGCCGACGGCAACGACGAGGTGGTAGATAAGCTAAAGCTACAACTCGAAAATCTCGAGATCGCCATCTTCAACGCCGTGTGGACAGCTTTCCCGCTCACTGCCGATGACGAGACGCTGCTGCGCGACGCCATCGCCGACGACAACCTTCCCCACCCCACACGCTGTCTCATCCTCTCGGCGCTGCTGCTCGGCATCACCAAGTATTTCGACCAGCGTAAAATCATGCTGTTCTGCGACGCATATGAGATGTGGGCCGACAGCGATACCGACCTCGCCGCGCGAGCTGTGGTGGCAATCGCCCTTACTCTCTTTATCTATCGCAACCGGCTGAGGTGGAACGACGACGTGAGACTCCGCCTTGAGGCTATGGCTCAACTGACACATTGGCAGAACGATTTGCGTCTGGCATGCATGCGCCTCACCCGATCACGTAACACCGACAACATCACACGACGGATGAATCAGGAAATCATCCCCGACATAAAGCGGCTGAGCCCTGATATGCTGAAGAACCTGAAACAGGGAAAAGACCCTGCCGACACTTTCTTCGAACTCGAGGAAAACCCCGACTGGAAAGACTGGCTCGAGGAGACGGGAATACAAGAGAAGATGCAGGAACTCAACGACATGCAGCTCGAAGGCGACGACGTGTACATCTCTACTTTCGCACACCTCAAGTCCTACCCGTTCTTCAACACGCTGGCCAACTGGTTCATGCCGTTCCACGACAGCCATAGCGCTGTCACCAAATACGCCGAGAAACACCACTTGGCGATGGCGAGGCTCCTGCAACAGATGCCCATCATGTGCAACAGCGACAAGTACTCCATATTCTTCTCGGTGGCGATGATGCCGCAACAGCAGCAGTCAATGCTGGCGGCGCTGTTCCAGCAACAGGCCGACGCTCTCAGCGAGATGGACACCACCGAGGCTCTGCCGGCAATGAAGCAACGGGACTACGCCGTCAACATGTACATCAAGGACCTCTACCGTTTCTTCAAACTCTTTTCGCGCAAGAACGAGTTCTACCAGGTGTTCAACTCCGATTTCAGCGTGATTTCCACGCCGCACATCAAGGACGTCATCAACGACACCCCGACTTTGGCCACCATCGCAGAGTTCTATTTCAAAAACGAGTTCTACAACGACGCCATCGACATCTACGAGCATCTGCTCGCTCACGACCGCGACGCCGACTCACGATATTATCAGAAGATAGGTTTTGCACAACAGTGCTTGGGCGATTACACCGAAGCGCTCAAAGCATATAAGAAATACGAACTGGTTAACGAGCGCGACCCCTGGAACCTGCGGCACATCGCAGCTTGCTACCGCGCGCAGGGCCAGCTCGATCTCGCCATCGACTACTACCGCAAAGCGTTAGAACTCAAGCCCGACAGTGTGCCGCTGATGCTCAATCTGGCGAAAACCACACTCGACAACGGAGACCCGGCGCAGGCGCTCAAGCTATACTTCAAAATCGATTTCATCGACGACAAACGACACCGCGCTTGGCGGCCCATCGCTTGGTGCTCGCTCGTAACAGCCAACTATGAGCAGAGCGAGAACTACTACCGCAAAATCATCGAACACGACCAGCCCTCGGCAGCCGACCGCATGAACTATGGCCACCTGCTCTTGATTACCGGCCGACTCAAAGAAGCCGTCGAGCAGTACCGCCTGTCGCTTGAGGCACTCGGCGGCGACAACCGACGCTTCCGCGACATGATGAACAACGACTCATCGATGCTGGCCGAAGCAGGCGTGTCGCGCACTATGATTGCCTTGATAACCCAGGCCGCCGAACGCCCAGACTAAAACCACTGTCCCACATAGCCACAAACATAGTCACAACCACCCACCCGAGAACTCTGAGTCCTCCGAGTTCTCCGAGTTCTCCGAGCCTAATAACCGCTAAAAAACCACTGTCCCGCCCCAATTTTTAATTCATAATTTTTAATTTTTAATTTTTTTTCGTATCTTTGCGGCAACGTAAACCTAAACACTATGGCAACAGTTGACGATAAAAAAATCATCTTCTCGATGGTGGGCGTAAGCAAAACCATTGAGCAGAACCAGAAACAGGTTCTCAAAAACATATATCTGTCATTCTTTTACGGAGCGAAAATAGGCATCATCGGTCTCAACGGCTCGGGTAAATCGACGCTGATGAAAATCATCGCCGGAATCGAGACCAAATACCAGGGACAGGTGGTCTTCGCTCCGGGATACTCTGTGGGTTACCTGCCGCAGGACCCGCAGCTCGACCCCGAGAAAACAGTCAAGGAGGTGGTGCAGGAAGGCGTGCAGAATGTAGTCGACACTCTCAAGGAATACGAAGAAATCAACTTGAAATTCGGGCTGCCGGAATACTACGAGAGCGAGGACAAAATGAACGAGCTCTTCGCCCGCCAGACCGAATTGCAGGACATCATCGACGCCACCGACGCATGGAATCTCGACTCTAAACTCGAGCGCGCCATGGATGCGTTGCGATGTCCGCCGCCCGACGAGTCGACACGTCACCTGAGCGGTGGCGAGCGCCGACGGGTGGCTCTGTGCCGCTTGTTGTTGCAACAGCCCGACGTATTGCTGCTCGACGAGCCCACCAACCACCTCGACGCCGAGTCGATCGACTGGCTTGAGCAACATCTCCAGCAATACCCGGGTACGGTAATCGCCGTGACCCACGACCGATATTTCCTCGACCATGTGGCCGGATGGATTCTCGAGCTCGACCGAGGCGAAGGCATCCCCTGGCGAGGCAACTACACCAGCTGGCTCGAACAGAAGACCCAGCGACTGGCGCAAGAGGAGAAGACCGAAAGCAAACGCCGCAAGACTCTGCAACGCGAGCTCGAATGGGTGAGAATGGCTCCGAAGGCTCGTCAGGCAAAAGGCAAGGCCCGTCTTAACAGCTACGACCGACTCCTCAACGAAACGGTGAAAGAGAAAGAGGAGAAACTCGAAATATTCATCCCCAACGGACCGCGATTGGGCAACAAGGTGATTGAGGCCAGAAACGTAGCGAAGGCTTTCGGCGACAAACTCCTGTTCGACGACCTGAACTTCATGCTGCCTCCCAACGGCATCGTGGGAGTGATTGGCCCAAACGGTGCCGGTAAGACCACGCTTTTCCGACTGATTATGGGCCTTGAGCAACCCGACAGCGGAACTTTCGAGGTTGGCGAGACCGTGAAAGCGGTTTATGTGGACCAGCAGCACACCAGCATCGACCCCGAGAAGAGCGTCTACGACGTGATTTCAGGCGGCGTGGAACTGCTGCGCATGGGCGGGCGCGACGTGAACGCTCGGGCATATCTTTCGCGTTTCAACTTCTCGGGAGTAGACCAGCAGAAGAAATGCGGAGTGCTCTCGGGTGGTGAGAGAAACCGCCTGCAACTGGCGCTCGCACTCAAAGAGGAAGGCAACGTGCTTCTGCTCGACGAGCCTACCAACGACATCGACGTCAATACACTCCGCGCTCTCGAGGAAGGTCTTGAGGACTTCGCAGGCTGCGCCGTGGTCATCAGCCACGACCGATGGTTCCTCGACCGTATCTGCACCCACATCCTGGCATTCGAGGGTGACTCCAACGTCTTCTTCTTCGAAGGGTCTTACTCTGAATATGAGGAAAACAAGCGCAAGCGACTCGGCAAAGAGGAGCCAAAGCGCATCAAATACCGCAAACTCACAACCGATTAAAGCCATAACCACTATGAAACAGTTTATTCTTACTCTCGCTATGATTACGGCTGTGGCCGCCACAGCACAAGTGAAAACGCTCAAGCCTGCCAGTACTTGGAAATGGCCGTCGGTAAGCTTCGAGCAATACCAACTACTTGAGACTAAAGCCGATATGGGCAAACTCACCAAAGCTGAAGAAGCGATGTATGACCAGTGCGCCATCTTCGACGACCTCTACAGCGGCAAATGCAGCTGGTATTGCGGCGGCGAGGTGCTCAACATCGACGCATCCAGCAAGCTCCACAACATCAAGGGTTTCACCTACAACCCGGGCAACGCCCACGACTTCGACCACGAAACAGCATGGGCCGAAGGTGTAGATGGCCAAGGCATTGGCGAATATCTGGAATATGAGTTTGCCGGGGGCTGTCCGCGAATCACCACGGTGAAGATTCTCAACGGCTATGCAAAGAACGCCAAGGTGTGGAAAAACAACTCACGAGTGAAGAAACTCAGGATGTATTACAACAATCAACCGGTAGCCGACCTGCTGCTCAACGACACGCGCGACCTGCAACTATTCGAAGTGGGCACCCTCGGACCGCACAACCCCGATGCTCCTAACTGGACTCTGCGTTTCGAGATTCTTGAGGTATATCCCGGCGCCGTACATGACGACACCGTGATTAGTGAACTATATTTCGACGGCATTGACGTACATTAAGTTATGATTGACCAAATACTTGATTTCAACCGTAAGTTCGTTGAGAACCGAGAATACGAGAAATACACCACGTCAAAGTATCCCGACAAGAAGCTGGCCGTACTCTCGTGTATGGACACACGTTTGACCGAACTGCTGCCGGCGGCTCTCGGGCTGAAAAACGGTGATGCCAAAATCATCAAGAATGCCGGAGGACTCGTTATCTCGCCGTTCGACTCGGCGATGCGCTCACTGCTCGTGGCGGTCTACGAACTCGGAGTGAACCAGATCATGGTGGTGGCGCACTCGGGTTGCGGCGCATGCCATATGAGTTTCTCCCACTTCCGCAACGAGATGCTCAATCGCGGCATCAGCCAACAGACTCTCGACACCATAAGCCGTTGCGGCATCGACCTCAACCACTGGCTCGAGGGATTCCACGATACCGAGGCCTCGGTAAAGGGCACTGTCGAGACGGTGAAAGGCCACCCGCTTATGCCCAAGGATGTCGTTGTGCGCGGTTTTATAATCGACTCTGCAACCGGTCAACTGATTGAGATACCATAAGTGAAGCGACGACACTGTCGCCGGTAAAGAGAACGTTCTTCTTTACGACGGCCGCATCATCTCATCGAAAGCGATGACTTTGCGGCAAAATTGGCCTATGAAGCAGACGAAGACACATATAAATAATATGGAGTGTACGGTTCTTGCCGACGAAGACCCGCGAGCGCTGATTGTCCAGCCGGTCGACGACCATGATCTCCAGTCGCTCACACAGGAGATTGACTGCATCAAAGCGTTGACCGATGTGCCATTCACCTTGGCTGCGCTCAAAATCCATAACTGGAACAATGACCTGACGCCATGGCCGGCGCCATCGGTTTTCCGCAACAAGCCATTTGGCAACGGCGCGTCTACTACCCTGGACCTCATCACCGCGCATCTGCTGCCCGAGTTGCGGGGCGGTGCCTGCGTCACCCTGCTCGGAGGCTATTCGTTGGCTGGGCTCTTCGCACTCTGGGCCGGCTACACCGTCGACTGCTTCGACGGCATCGCCGCAGCCTCGCCCTCGCTGTGGTATCAAGACTGGGACCACTTTGCCGACAAAGCCACTATGCTCGCCCGCCGTGTCTATCTCAGCCTTGGTCGCGACGAGGAAAAAGCCCGCAACCGCACTATCGCCACCGTGGGCGATGCCGTGCGACGCCAGCATAGCCGTCTTTTGGCTCATGGCGTAGATACAGTACTGGAATGGAACGACGGCAACCATTTTCAAGACCCAGCCGGCCGCACTGCCCGCGCTTTCGCCTCGCTGCTCAATCGCCTCTAACCTCATTCGCTGCAATTGCGACTGGGTGCTTGTCTCATATTTGTCTCAAAAAGTCTCAGTTTGTCTCAATTTGTCTCACGCTTGAGACAGCTATTCTATTGGTTTACAGCATGATAAACCAAATTTGTCTCAAATCTCAAGAAATGAGACACGTGAGACAACCAGCGTCCGTGAGACTTGAGACAAAACACACTTAAACCGCTGATACTTAGGCAATAGACTCTGTCTCACGTGAGACAAAATGAGACAAACGTGAGACAAAGTGAGACAGATTGAGACAGAGAGTACGTCGGAATTGATACAAAAAAACGAATACGCAGTGAAGGTATTCGTTAGCTTTGTAAAAGAAGAAAAGAGAGAAAGAAATAACCCTTTATTTCTATAATATCC
>JBGUHM010000155.1:0-58831 GCA_045112115.1 Sodaliphilus sp.
CACAGAGGCACGACCACAGAGGCAGTTGTGAATTGCTTTCGAATTTTGTAATTTTGTGGACCATTTACAACTCAGAATATATATTATAACTAGATGTTATTGTTGTGAATTGCTTTCGAATTTTGTAATTTTGTGGACCATTTACAACGCATCAATCGTTTGGCACTGCTCTTTACAAGTTGTGAATTGCTTTCGAATTTTGTAATTTTGTGGACCATTTACAACTGGACGAGTTGCCCGCAGCATACAAGCGCGTTGTGAATTGCTTTCGAATTTTGTAATTTTGTGGACCATTTACAACGAAACTGAATGAGCCTCACAATGGAGAGATGTTGTGAATTGCTTTCGAATTTTGTAATTTTGTGGACCATTTACAACACTGCTGCATCGCTTGTTCAAGCTCTCTGAGTTGTGAATTGCTTTCGAATTTTGAAATTTTGTGGACCATTTACAACTCAATGTGCATAACACGGTGTATGACAGTTGCTTATAAGGGTTGCTCGTTGAAAAAATAATTATTGGTCCATTAAAAAATCCTGCTTATTGGCGGGATTTTTTAGTTTCTGGATAGCTTTTCCCAACTGTTCTATACTTCGTTGCATATCAGAATAATATCGCAATATTATATCTTGCCATAAAATGACACTTCGTTCAAAGCGTTTTATACAAAAATCGACACTTTTTTGTTGGTTTTGGTAACCCAAAAGCCATATTTAACCGTATTTAGCCTTTTTTGTGTTTTGTTAATACGCACATACACTACACATATTCAACGGTGTCAACACACCACTTCTTTATATCACAAATATCGTGTACATCATCAATTCTCGCTTAACCATTACCAGCCACAACAAAATTAATATAGCCATGTGCTCTGCGCCATCCTATCTTTGCCCCAAAAAACAGTCACAAAACATAGTCACAAAACATAGTCACAACCAGTGTCCCAACATAGTCACGAACATAGTCAACCAGTGTCCCAACATAGTCACAAACATAGTCACGAACATAGTCACGAACATAGTCACGAAAGATATATAGGTCGGAGACCTAACAGCAGGAGAAACCCCATGTACGCAACGCGCACTTGGGGACAAAGCACCCCTCCCCAACCTCCGAAGATAATACAATTCGTATAAATTCGTATAAATTCGTTGTTCGTGGAATCCGTGGTTAGATCTCTCCCACCCTCCGTAGATAATACAATTCGTATAAATTCGTGTAATTCGTTGTTAGTGTAATTCGTTGTTAGAGTAATTCGTTGTTGTGGAAGAGGGCGGTCAGCAGCGTCAACCGGGCCGGGAGGCGGCCGTCGCTGCTCCACAACATCTCCAGGCCGAGCAGGTCGCGGGCCGTCGACACCAGGTCGAAGCCGAATGCCTCGAGCGAAGGCCTCACCAGCTCCGGATGGCGGCAGGCCCGGCCCTCGGGACGGGTGCAGGGCTGGGCGCCGCAGAACGTGCAGTTGCCCGCAAAGCCGGTGGCAAGACCGCCTGTGAGCCGCTCACGCTCGATGAGGCTGCGGTTGATGCGGATGATCTCCGGACGCATCAGCTCCATCGCGCAGGCCACGGGCTGGTCGGTATCGTCAGGAGTGATCACACAAGCCATGAGCGTCACGCGAGGGTAGGAGAGCAGGCGGCGAACAAGCGACTCGTCAATCGGCGGGCAGCACCAACGGCGGCCGTAGCCGTCGCACTGACGGCAAAAAGACTCGACGCGCGCCACGTCGCGGAATTGTTCCACATACTGGCGCGCGTCGACAGTTGTCTCTTTCTCGAAAAAGGAATAATCCTTATTTCTTAACATCGGCTTTCTTAAGCTCGAGCTTCACGGGCTCCTTCTTCATGCTCTGCTTCTGAACCTTATCGCAGCGCTTCACTTCGCCTTTGCAAGGCTCCACCTTCTTGTCGCATTTCTTCATCTCGCCTTTGCAAGACTCCAGCTTCTTGACGCAAGCCTTTTTCTCGCCCTTGCAGGCTTCCACTTTCTTGTCGCATTTCTTCATCTCGCCCTTGCAGGCTTCCTTCTTCTCGGCGCACTGCTTCATGTCGCCCTTGCAGCAGCAGTCGGGGCACTTGCATTCGCCGGTGCAACCGTTCTTGTCACACTCGCCCTTGCAGCACTCCTTACACTCAGTCATTTTCTGACACTTGCCACCGGCGCACTCGTCGGCGCTTGCCGTTGTAGCCATCATCATGGCTGCGGCACATACAAATAATAATGCAATCTTTTTAATCATAGTCTATTGAGTATTTATGAGTTTTCGGCCGCAAAGATATACATTTCTACATTACATTGTATATCACGACTTATTAAATAATCTTAAAATGCTGCATAACACCACTATTTTATATAATTTTGCAGAAAGTTTTTTCAATTTTCAACACATTTATCATTCATGAAACGACTAATTACACTTCTATCTATCGCCGCGGCAGTGTCTTCGATGACTGCGGCCGAGTACATCACAGCCGGCAACGGCACAAACTGGAATTTCGCAACTCTGGCACAGGTCGGGGAAAGCGGTGTCACCGTGGGTGACGCTCCCGGAACCTATGTGCTCGACGGCTCGGTGACCATCGCCGCAGGCGACTCGTTCACACTCGACGACGGCATCACAGTGCTCATGGCCAAGAACGCCGAACTCGTGATCGACGGCACGGCGTCGTTCGACGTGGCCAACGGCTCGACATTCACCCGCCAGGGCGAGGGCGTGGTGCCCCACTACGTGTTCAACCGCAGCCAGGAGGGCGACATCGTGTTCCACAACGTGCATTTCGAGTATGCCGGTCTGAAGCAGTTCAGCGACTACGGCATCACCGTGGACCACTGCACCTTCCGCTATCACGAGGCCAACACCACCAACGGCTCTGGCGCCATCAGCATTGGCGGCACCGGTAGCGTCAACGTGACAAATTCCACCTTTGAGTACAACAAACGCTCGGGTATTTCAGGCGCGGCCAACAGCAGTTGCAACGTCACTATCGAGGGATGCCGTTTCTACTACAACGACCAGCAGAACCTCAACTATCCGCAAATCAACCTCACAGCAGCCGAGAATGTGTTGATTCGATGCAACCAGGTGATTGGCGACCGCACGAAGACCCGCGGCGGCGGCATCGTGGTGTCGAACCTACAGGGCGCCGCAAAGAACGGGCACTGCTGGATTGAGAACAACTACGTGGCCGACAACCGTTTCGGCATCTCGGTTTACAGCGACCAGACTGCCTATGTGCTCAACAACTACCTGCTGAACAACAACACCGAAACCAACCCCAACAACGGCGGCAGCGGTATCAACATCACCGACGCCAGCGGCACCCAGACCACCTTCATCACGGGCAACCATATCGAAGGCCACTTCTGGGGCGTGAGCATCATCGGCGGCAAGGACATCAACCTGGGCCGTATCGATGTGCCGATGAGCGACCCCGCTCACAACCCGGGTATGAACACCTTTATCGACAACGGTGTTGACGAGGTGCCATACGAACTGTACAACAACAGCACAAACACCGTCTACGCACAGAACAACTACTGGAGAAGCGCCACCAACCTCGACGAACTCGCCAGTCTCATCACCGACAAGAGCGACAACGACACTCTCGGCGAGGTGCTGTATCTGCCGGCTGCAGGCGGCATCGGCGTCTCAGGGTCGAAATTTGACCTCAACGACGACAACAACGTGAACGTGGGCGACGTGAGCCGACTCTATCAAGAGATTCTCGGCACTGGCAACGGAGAATAATAATGTTGCAGAGATTCTTACAGGAAGGACGCATCGAGGCCGGATGCGACGAGGCCGGGCGCGGATGTCTCGCCGGACCCGTCACAGCAGCGGCGGTGATTCTGCCGCCGGACTTCGAGAACGAACTCATCAACGACAGCAAGCAGCTGAGCGAGCGACAGCGCGCTCGGCTGCGCCCTGTCATCGAGCGAGAGGCACTCGCCTGGGCCGTGGCGATGGTCCAGCCTAAGGAAATCGACCGCATCAATATCCTCAACGCGTCGATTCTGGCCATGCACCGTGCCGTCGACGCGCTCAACGTCCGTCCGGAGCATCTGCTCATCGACGGCAACCGCTTCAAGCCCTACCCGGGCATCAACCACACCACCATCATCAAGGGCGACGGGAAAATGCTCGCCATCGCCGCAGCGTCGATTCTGGCGAAGACCCACCGTGACGAACTCATGGAGCAACTCGACAAAGAGTATCCAGGATATGGCTGGGCCGCCAACAAGGGCTACCCCACGCAGGCACACCGCGACGCCATCGCCACTCTCGGCATCACGCCCTACCACCGCCGCTCGTTCCAGTTGCTCGACCGCCAGCTGACTCTCGACTTCAAGTGACCCCGGCGGGCGAGCTCTCACTGTTGCCGAATCGGCGTGCCGCTCTGCTGCATTTTCGGAATCAGCGTTAAGATAAACGTTAAGATAGTATAAATGTTTGTTACCTACTATGTTGAATTAATCAATTCTAACATAAAAGTATGTAACAAACATTTTTACATATACATTGCCGTGTAAATCAATATTTGTAACTTTGCAAACGAAACGAACTAATTGTCACTAACGATAAATTTAATTGTAATGTTTCGAGATATATTTATAGACTCATACGATCCTCATTGCCCGATACGCAACATCTTGGCGCGTATCGGCGAGAAATGGTCAATGCTGGTTTTGTACACGCTTTCCAATGCCGGTAAACCAATGCGATATACCGACATAGGAGAAAAGATTCCGGACCTGTCGCAGAAAATGCTTACGGTGACTTTGCGGAATCTCGAAGCCGATGGGCTTGTCGCTCGCACAGCATACGCCGAGATTCCGCCTCGCGTTGAATACAGCATCACCGAGCGAGGCGTTACACTTATGCCCCACATCAACAGCCTTATCGGCTGGGCTTTGGATAATTTCTCCGACATCATTAAAAACCGAAACAAATATTATCAATCAAAAAAGTAACTCTTAATATTCAATCGCAATGAAAAAAGTAGAAACCATCAAGCAAGGCAAGAACTATGCAGCTGCCAACTTCGGCAAAATCAATGAGATTATCGAGCACGAGCTGCCCATGGGACCAGACTTCACAATTCACGGCAAGGTGTTCGGAGGTCAAGCTGTAGGGGCTGCTGCCAGTGAATTTTCTTTCCAGACCCTCGTTCCAGGGCAGGACAGCGGATTCCTTCACACACACAAGACCCACGAGGAGCTTTATTTCATCCTGCGTGGCGAGGGACAGTACCAGGTCGACGGAGAGATTTTCCCTGTGACCGAAGGCAGCGTGATTCGCGTTTCTCCCGAGGGAAAGCGTGCGCTGAAGAACACGGGTAGCGAGAACTTGACGATGCTTTGCGTCCAGTACAAGGCTGTCCCGTTCACCGAGGACGACAGCCCCATGACCGACGGCAACATCCTGCAGGAACCCCTCAACTGGTAATACGATTTTTGGCGTCTTTTCGACAACGGAACTTGAAGAGGGTGTGGCATAAGCGTATTATGTCACACCCTTCATTCTATAAGAAAACTAGACGTTTTTCCTGACTACGACACTTGAACAGACAATTATAATTGGAGTTTTGCAACACCCTCGGGTGGTATGTGCTGCTTGGCCGGGTTTCCGTGTCAGTATTTCTCGTCGGTGGAGTCGAGTTCGTCGGTGGTGAGTTTCACGTGGTCCATCTTGTGCCACACCCAGGCGATATATGCAAGTACGAACGGAACGAGCACTGAGACAATCGACATGGCTGTGAGGGTGAACAGGCTCGACGAGCTGTTGCGAAGGTTCAGCGAGCTCTTCATATCGGTCAACGACGGGTAGTATGCCGTGCCGTTGAAGCCGAGCACCCAGAACAGGGTCATCACCACTATCACGGTGCCTATTCCGGCGAGCCAGATGCCGCCGGTCCACTGTTTGTGGAGCAACGATTTGCCTATGGCAAACAGAACGAGCACCACGCCAAGCAGCAGCAACACCAGCGTCCACCACATCTCGAGATAGTTGTTCAGATACTTATAAGGCATGATGCCGGTGTTCTGGCCCAGGTCGTCGCACGCGATGCCGCTGGCGGTGAGAATCAGCGCGCAGGAAGCCAGGAATAGAACCACAAATATCAAGGCGTTGAAAAGGAGATGCTTGTGCTGGCTCTCCGACACTTCGTCGTCGGCGATGTTGTTGATAAAATACAGCGATGCAAGAGTGCGGGCAAGGAAGAACACCATGAATCCGAACACGAGGCATTTCCAGTTGGCAATGGCTTCAAGTCCGTGCAGCGGGTTGGTCCACTGTGAGATGGTGGCCGGGCCACCGAGGTTGAGGATATGGTCTTTCGACACCGTGAACTCGGCGCCGAAGAACATAGTGGCGACTGCCACACCGAGCAGAACCGGCCCCACGACACCGTTGATGAGCAGCAGCGTGTCGTAGAAGGCGGTGCCGTAGACGTTGCCTTTCTTGGCGCGGTACTCATAGGCCACGGCTTGAATCACAAACGAGAATAGGATGAGCATCCAAAGCCAGTAAGCGCCGCCGAAACTAGTGCTGTAGAACAGCGGGAACGAAGCGAAGAACGCGCCGCCGAAGGTCACCAGCGTGGTGAACGTCAGCTCCCACTTGCGACCCATCGAGTTGATCAACAGCGGCCGTTTCGCCTTATCGGTGGAAATGAGCATCGACTGCCCTCCCTGCACCATGAGCATGAACACCAGCAGTGCGCCGAGCACCGACATTATCATCCACCAGTAGTTTTGCAGAATATAGTGAGTCATAATAGTTCGCTTTTTAAGGGGTTACTCTTGTTCGTCCTTGTCGAGGTCGAGTTTCGATTTCTTCGCAATCTGCCGGCAGAGGATGCTGATGTCGGCGATGAGCAGCGCCGTGAACACAACGGCGAAAATCCAGAACGTAATCTGCACATATCCAGAGCTGAGGTCGCTGATGGCCACCTTGTTGGGCATCAGATCCTGAATGGTCCAGGGCTGTCGTCCCACTTCGGCCACAATCCATCCGCTCATCGAGCAGATGTATGCTACCGGAACGGTGATGATAGCCAACCTGTAGGGCCATTTCTTGAATTTCTTGAGTTTCTTGAACCAGTTGGGTTTGTACAGCGCCGCGAGCACTACAATCAGGAACAACATCAGATACGAGCCGAAAGCCACCATGATGTGGAACGAGTAGAACGTCAGAGGCACGTTGGGAACAGCCTCCTCGGGTTTGTCGAGATAGCCGTAACCCATATCGTTGAAGTATTTGTCGATGGTGTCGCGTTGGGCGGCTTGAGCCTTACGGTCGTCAGTCTCCAATTTCTTGCCGTAGACTTCAAGCGCCGACAGGACCTTCTTGCCGTTCTCGATACGTTCGGCATACGACACGGTTTTTACGGTGTCGCCGTTCTCGTTGATTGCGCGGCCGGCAATAAGGTCGTTGATTCCCGGCACAAACGCCTGGTAGTCGTGTGTGGCCAGGAACGACAAGCCGTAAGGCAGCGAGATATTGAACAGATACGGGTCTTTATCGTCACCGGGCTGTTTGTCCGGGTTGAGAATGCCCACGGCCACAATCGACTGCTCGCGGCCGCCGTCGTAAAGACCCTCCATGGCCGCCAGCTTCATGGGCTGGTATTTTGCAACGGCAACGGCCGAGGTGTCACCTGTAATCATTGTGGCAATGATGCCAACGACTCCAACCCAGGTGCCTACTTTCAGCGAGCGTATGCAGTGGTCGCGGTTGCGGCCACGAAGCAGCATCCAGCCGCTGACTCCTATCACGAACGCGCTCGCCAATACCCATGCCGAGAGCACGGTGTGGAAAAACTTGTTCATGGCCATGGGAGAGAGTGCAACGTCGAGGAACGACGTCATCTCGTTGCGCATGGTCTCGGGGTTGAACGTGACGCCCGTGGGATACTGCATCCATGCGTTTGCCACAAGAATCCACAGCGCTGAGAGCGTAGCGCCGATGGCGGTAAGCCATGTGGCTGCCAAGTGGAACTTCTTCGACACTTTCTTCCAGCCGAAGAACATTACGGCAATGAACGTCGACTCCATAAAGAACGCGAGAATGCCCTCAATGGCCAGCGGAGCACCGAAGATGTCGCCCACAAACCAACTGTAGTTTGACCAGTTGGTGCCGAACTCAAACTCAAGTATGATGCCCGTGGCCACGCCGATGGCGAAGTTCACGCCGAAGAGCGTCATCCAGAATTTCGTTGTGGCTTTCCAACGCTCATCACCTGTGCGGTAGTATATCGTCTCCATGATGGCGATGATTACTCCCAACCCCAGCGTCAGCGGGACAAAAAGCCAGTGGTAACATGCCGTGAGTGCAAATTGCGCCCTCGACCAGTCCACCACGTTCAAAAGTAATTGTGTCATATCGCTTTATATTTTTTCCGCCTTATGGTTGGCGGCGGGCGGAACTAATGTCCGCCTCTGGTTGTTAATTTTTCATTGTCAACGTGTGAGTTCCGAACGTACGTAAGCCGCTTTTTCGGCCTCGTTCGAACCTTTCTGGCTTAAAAAGTCGGGGAAAAACAGAAGTTTGATTACAACGAAGAACAGAAACAGCTTGATGAAGATGATCAGCCACAAAGTCTTGCCCACCGTCATCGAGCGGAATCCGTCGACGTATAGCGACCAAATCCTCGCAGCAATCGACGGCTGTTTTTTTTCTTGCTGTATGTTGGCATTCCCTGACAATGTAAACATTTTTAACAATTAACACGACAAATTTAGGATATTTTGCGCAAATACACAAATTTTTTACATAAAAAAACGAAAAAACTTATGTTTCACTCTTTTTTTTAGCTGATATAGGTGTTGTACCAGAAATTTTCATTACTTTTGCGAGCTATTTTAAAGCAATTATCGATAGATTGTTTTTTCACTTGAACCATCTTAACCTGTCATGCAAGAAATCATTCAAGAGAGTAAGACACAGCCTAAAAAGGCCAAAAGCACCGGAATCCCCATCAAGGCTTTTTTCAATGCGTGTGCTCGAAACTGGTACTGGTTTATAATCTCTGCCATCATATTCGGCAGTCTGGCTTACCTTTACAGCAAGTCACAGACCCAGTTGTATCAAGCCACTGCGTTGATTGTAGTGAACAATGAGGACAGCAAGACGGCTGGAACCACTTCACAAGTGTTCAGCGACCTTAATCTGGCCCAGGGCAACGGTATCGTGAGCAACGAGCTGTACAAAATTCGCTCCAGCAACATCATGGAGAACGTGGTTCGTCATCTCGGTCTGAACATCCAGTACTACGGCCATGTATACTTGCGTGATGTGAACATCTACAAGCATTCACCGGTGCAGATTACTCCACTGAAGAGCGACCCGGGTACGTTTACTATCGAAATCGTGCCTCAGAGCATGTCGGAATTTGAGTTCAAGGTCGATGGTGAGAATCAATGGAAGAAGGCGCGCTTCGGCAGCAAAATCAACACCAAGAGTCACGGCGCGGTGGCCGTGACCAAGACACGATTCTTCACACCCGACCACAAGGGATATCTGGTCAAAGCGAAGGTGATGCCGGTGAGTGTCACAGCCCGCGGTTTTGTGAATCGCCTCACAGCCGAACAGGCCGACAAGTACAGCGACATCGTGCGCATGAACATTACTACCGACAACTACGACCTGTGTCTCGACATTCTCAATGCGCTGATTGAGGCTTACAACGAGGACGCCCTGAGCGACAAGAACAAAGTGGCGCATGCCACCGAGGACTTCATCAACCAGCGTATAGCAAAAATCTCGGGCGAACTTGGCTCGGTTGACAGCAGGATAGCAAGCCTGAAGAGCGCGAGCGCAAACGCCGAGATGTATGCCGATGCGTCGTCGGGAGTGAAATTCCAGGAGAATGTGGCCGACGCCAACATGCAGCTCTCGCTGGCAACCTACATCCGCGACTACCTGGCTGGAATGAGCGGCAACGAACTCATTCCGACCAACACCGGCATCGCCAGCAACACCGGTATAGAGCAGCAAATCAACCAGTACAACGAGGTGATGCTCAAATACCAGAAGATTTCGGCTACCGCAACTTCCGAGGCGCCGATTATCGCCGACCTTAACAAGCAGTTGGCTTCGATGCGCGGCAACATCATGCGCTCGGCCAACAATTACATCAAGTCGCTGTCGATACAGCGTAATACCGCGAGTTCACAAGCCGGACTTGCAAGCGGCAGCCGCACATCGCTGCCGGGCCACGAAAAAGCCATCACCGAGGTGACCCGCAAGCAGAACGTTCAGGAGCAACTCTACATCTACCTGCTTAACAAACTCGAGGAGACGCAGCTTCAGCTGGCCATCAGCGAGTCGAACGCCAAGGTGATTGAGAACGCCCACGGCAGCACCCAACCAGTCTCTCCCATTCCCTCGCGAATCATCCTGATTGGGCTGTTGTTGGGACTGTTGCTTCCAGCGGCAATTCTCTACGGCATCTATTGGATGCTGTCGCTCGACACCAAGATTCATTCGCGTCGCGATATTGAGGAAAACTGCGACTTGCCCATCATAGGCGAGTTGCCGGCTAAGAAAGAAACCCATAGTGGTTCGGAGATGGTGGTGACCGCCGACGGCCGCGACCGCATAACCGAGGCCTTCCGCATCGTTCGTTCGAACCTCGACTTCGTGACCGGAACTTACAACGACGAGAGCAGGGACAAGGGGTCAGTAATCCAGCTTACCTCTACCATGAGTGGAGAAGGTAAGAGTTTTATCGCGCTGAACCTTGCGCTCACCTATGCCCACGTCGACAACCGAGTGGTGGTGGTCGACCTCGACCTGCGAAAGGGACGCTTCTCGGAATATGCCGGAGTCAGCAATAACGGTGTAGGTGTGAGCGCATATCTGTCGAAGAAGATTGACAATGTGGACGAAATCATCGTAAAGAGCAAAGAAAACAAAAACCTTGACTTCGTGCCGCTGGGCGCTATTCCGCCGAACCCCACAGCGCTACTGATGAGCAGCCGCCTTAACACCTTGTTGCAGGAATTGGCTTCACGTTACGACTATGTGTTGCTCGACACTGTGCCATTTGGTGTTATCGCCGACGCCGCACTTATCAACCGTCACGTGGACCTCACCGTTTACATCATCCGCGACGGCAAGGTTGACAAGCGTATGCTTGACGACTTGCAGAAGATGAGCGATGAGAACAAGATTAAGAACCTCACCATTCTGGTCAACGACATCAAATTTGACAAGAAGAATTACGGTTACGGTTCTTACGGTTATGGTTATGGGGGCGATTACAGTTACGACAATGAGTCTGACAAATCCAGCAAGCGCTGGTGGCAGTTCTGGAAAAAATAGCCGTCACCGGTCGAATATTCAACCAGTTATCCCCATCGGACCATTTAATCTGATGGGGATAATTGTTGTTCTGTGAACAGGGCGACTCGTAGGTAAAGAAAAAATCGGTGCTAAAAAACGTGAAATTGCGACCGTGTATTGTTTTTTTTTGTAACTTTGTGCCAAATATTCATTAAAAATAAGATTATGAGCACTTTAACAGACCGTTTTTTAAAGTATGTGACCTTTGACACACAGAGTGATGAAAATACCAACCTAACACCCTCAACACCAGGGCAGATGACCTTCGCGCAGGAACTGCTGAAAGAATTGCAGCAGATGGGCCTGAGCGACATCTCGCTTGACGACAACGGCTATCTTTTCGCCACGTTGCCGGCCAACACCGACAAGGCCGTCCCCACGTTGGGCTTCATCGCTCACATGGACACTGCTCCCGATATGAGTGGCCACAATGTCACGCCGAGAATAGTGGAGAACTATGATGGCAAGGCTGTGACCCTAAACCAAGAACAGGGCATCGTGCTTGACCCGGCACAATTCCCCGAATTGGCCGACCATGTGGGCCACGACATAATTGTGACCGACGGAACAACGCTGCTCGGTGCCGACGACAAGGCCGGTATCGCCGAGATTCTCAGTGCTGTGGAGTATTTCCAGCAGCATCCCGAGATTGAGCATGGAGCAATACGCATCGGCTTCAACCCTGACGAGGAAATCGGACAGGGCGCGCATCATTTCGATGTGGAGAAGTTCGGAGCCGACTGGGCCTACACCATGGACGGCGGCGCCGAAGGCGAGTTGGAGTTTGAGAACTTCAACGCAGCGTCGGCTCGCATCACCTTCAAGGGACTGAACGTTCATCCGGGTATGGCAAAGAACAAAATGATCAACTCAATCCTTGTCGCCAATAAGTTTGTCGCACTTCTTCCTGAGCAGGAGACGCCCGCTTGCACCGAGGGATATGAGGGTTTCTTCCACCTGATTGCCACCGAGGGCAGTGTGGAGCAGACCACGCTCACATATATCATCCGCGACCACGACCGCGCAAAGTTTGAGGCCCGCAAGCAAGCTATTCTGGACGCTTGCGCCACCATCAACGAGCAGTACCCCGGCTGTGCCGAGGCCGAGCTCAAGGATCAGTACTATAATATGCGCGAGAAAATCGAGCCGGTGATGCATATCATCGAAGTTGCCGAGAAGGCTATGGAGCGCGCTGGCGTGAAACCGCGTGTGCAGCCCATCCGTGGCGGCACCGACGGTGCACAGCTGTCGTTCAAGAATCTTCCCTGCCCCAACATCTTCGCCGGTGGAATGAACATGCACGGACGTTACGAGTATGTGTCAATCCAGGTCATGGAGCGCGCCGCCCGCACAATCATCGAAATATGCAAGATTGTGACCGAGAACGCATAAGGCACTTTTATTCACCAATAGGAAAGCACCGAACAAATGAAAATATTCAGCACTGAAGGCATCAGGCGTATCGATGAGGCCACCATTGCCAGCGAGAACATCACCTCGCTGGAGCTGATGGAGCGCGCCGCCAGTGCCGTAGCTTATGAGATTATCGCCCGTTGGAGGCCCTCGAAGCGAATTGTGATTTTCGCCGGGCCCGGAAACAATGGCGGCGACGCACTTGCCGTGGCGCGTATGCTCTTCGAGCAGGGGTATCGCCCGGAGGTGTATCTGTTCAACATACGCTCATCGCACCTCACGCCTAACTGTCAGACTAACCGCGACCGCCTGGTGGCCATGTGCGACAAGGCTCTGTTCACCGAAGTGGTCGACAATTTCACCCCGCCGGAGTTGGGTGAGAACGACGTGGTAATCGACGGACTCTTCGGCTCTGGTCTGCGCTCGCCGCTCAAGGGTGGTTATACAGCGCTGGTGCGGTACATCAACAACAGCAAGGCGTATACGGTGGCCATCGACGTGCCCAGCGGACTGTTCGGCGAGTGGAACACAGGAGCCGACCACCGCAACATTATCTGTGCGCGGCTCACGTTGACATTCCAGTTCAAACGCCTGTCGTTCTTCTTCAGCGAGAACGCGAAGTTTATTGGCGAGTGTCAAGTACTCGACATCGACATGAGCCCCGAGGCCATCGAGTCGACGCCTACCGACTTCTATCTGATTGAGAAAGAGGATGTGAGAGACGCCATGCGTACCCGCGACCCGTTCTCCAACAAATACGACAACGGCTCGCTGTATCTCGTGGCCGGCAGCTATGGCATGATGGGCGCGGCGCAGTTGGCAACCAAAGGCGCTATGCGGGCTGGTGTGGGATTGGTAACCGTTCACGCACCGAGCTGCGGTTACAACATCATGCAGACGGCCGTTCCCGAAGCGCTGTTCGAGGCCGATGTGAACGAGATTTGCACCACGTCGATCAACAGCGGACACCATCGCTACAGCGTTGTGGCGCTCGGACCCGGTATGGGCACTGCCGACGAGACAATCGACGCCGTCGACGCCTTCCTGAAGAATTTTAGGCAGCCGTGTCTGCTCGATGCCGACGCACTCAACTGCATAGCCGCACGACCGATACTGCTCAAGTCGATTCCCAAAGGATCGGTGCTCACACCCCACGCTCGTGAATTTGACCGACTGTTCAGCAACTGCCAGAACGACGAGGAGCGTCTCAAGCGCGCCATCGACGTGTCGAAGCTGTACGAGGTGACGATAGTGCTCAAGGGGCACTATACGATGACCGTCAGGCCCGACGGAAAAGTGTATATCAACAGCAGCGGCAACGCTGGCATGGCAACAGCCGGTGCGGGCGATGTGCTCACGGGTGTGATAGCGGCGCTCATAGCTCAAGGATATGAGCCCGACCAGAGCGTATACATGGGTGTGTATATCCACGGATATGCCGGCGATCTCGCAGCGGAGCGCGTGGGCGAGCACGGACTTATTGCCAGCGACATCGCCGACGCAATAGGTCCTGCCATCAAGTCAATCAACACTCGTACTCCATAGTGTCGATAACGTAGAGAAAAAGTTTCAGTACTAATATCCGTATTTAATTGTGAAACAGTATCTTGACCTGTTGCAGAAAGTGCTTGACGAGGGCACACCAAAGCACGACCGCACTGGAACCGGAACGAAGAGCATCTTCGGATACCAGATGCGGTTCGATTTGGCCGATGGCTTTCCGCTGGTGACGACAAAGAAACTGCATCTCAAGTCGATAATCTACGAGCTGCTGTGGTTTCTCAAGGGCGACACCAACGTGCGGTATCTGCAGGAGCATGGCGTGAGGATTTGGAACGAGTGGGCCGATGAGAACGGCGACCTCGGGCCGGTGTACGGCCACCAGTGGCGCGCCTGGCCCGGCCACGACGGACAACCCATCGACCAGATTGCCGATGTGCTCAACCAGCTCAAGCACACGCCCGACTCGCGCCGGATGATTGTGAGCGCGTGGAACGTGGCCGATGTGCCGCAGATGAAACTGCCGCCATGTCACTCGCTGTTTCAGTTCTATGTGGCCAACGGGCGGCTGAGCCTTCAGCTATATCAGCGTAGCGCCGACCTTTTCCTGGGCGTGCCGTTCAACATCGCCAGCTATGCGCTGTTGCTGTTGATGTTCGCCCGCGAGGCCGGGCTGGAGCCTGGTGAGTTTATCCACACCATGGGCGACGCCCACATCTACACCAACCACTTCGACCAGGTGCGGGAGCAACTCGCCCGCGAGCCGCGACCGCTGCCCGTGATGCGTCTGAACCCCGAGGTAAAGCACGTGCTCGATTTCGACTACGGAGACTTTACCCTCGAGGGCTACGACCCCTGGCCCACCATCAAAGGCGTCGTCTCGGTGTAAGGAAACATAATCGGTTGTTGACCCCTACCAGGTCTCACCTATTTGCATGAGAATGTGTTGCGCCAGGCGGTGTCCCTGGCGTGACGATTTCTTGAACCATGCTATCGCCTTGGATGAGTTCGTTGCCACACCTTCGCCGCGAGCGTAGCACAGGCCAAGCATGTATTGCGAGTCGGCGTCACCTTGAATCGCGGCCCTGCGGTACCAGTACACCGCCTGCCCTTTGTCCTCTTTGACTCCTTCGCCAAGTTGGTAGCAGCTGCCCATGTTGAACTGGGCGCCGGGATATCCCTGCTCGGCGGCACGGCGATACCAGCCTACAGCCTCTTCCTGGTTTTGCGTCACGCCATCGTTGCCATAGTCTAATACTTTGCCCACAACGAACTGTGCCGAAGGGTCACCCGATTTGGCCAACGGCAGTGCCTTCTGGAACGCTTTCCGATAAAGTGTGTCGGCCTTTTCGGCGTCGGCCACGCAACCCAAACCGGTCTCATAGCAGTATGCCAAGTAATAAAGCCCTGCCGGATAGTGCTGTGCCGCCGATTTTTCGGCCCACACAAATGCCAGGGAGTCATTCTCCTCAGCGCCATAGCCGTGGTGGTAGCAGCTGGCAAGCTGGTACTGTGCCTCGGCATCTCCTCTTTGCGCAAGAATATAGTATTCCTTGGCCTTGCCCTTGAATTGCTCGGCAGATGCCGTTTGAGCGCTTGCCATCAAGCTTGCCAGAAGCGATATGACGATTATAAGAATAGACTTGTTCATGACAAAAATTAAATAATTTCACTGCTTTCACTCACATCGACGGTGTGTATTTTGCGTTATGACTCCGGCATACTGAATGGGGGGTGAATTTATTTCAGTATTACCCATCTGCCGCCTTTGTCGGGGCCTTTTCGTTGAATTTGTTGAGCATCTTTCATCGCTTTGAGGTGTTTGCTAACTGCGCTCCGGTTTATTCCCAGTTTTTGAGCCATGGCTGTGGAAGAAATCGTGTCGTCTTCACTGATAAGTTGCAGGATAGCCTGTCGTGTTTTCTGTCCACCTTTTCTGTCCACCTTTTCTGTTTTCTGTCCACCTTCTTGTGTGCTTTTGAACTGCTCAATTTCTTTTGAGATATTCTTGACATGCACTTGAAGCATAAATTGGTGGAAAGGTTCTGTAGAATCGTTCTCACGAGAATCAATAAGAGCTTGGATATAAGCGCCCTTATCTTCCTCGCTGGCTTAGAGCTCTTTTACATGTGTTTGGCAATAGCCTGTTCCAGCAGGGTGGCGTCTTCCACACGCTCCACGATTTCGCCGTTGCGGCCAATGATGAAGCAGGTCGGGACCCCGGTCACGTTGTAGGCGGTGACATTGGGTGAGGTGGCGCCTTCCGGGTCGCGGACACATATCCAAGGCATACGGCGTGCCTGTAACAGCCAGTCGGCCTCGCTGTCGTCGAGCGCAATCTGATAGATTACGACTCCGCGGTCCTTATACTTGTTGTAGATGTCGTTGAGAATCTTGTTGAGCGCCGGCGAGAACTGCGCGGTCATCATCGTGTAGTTGAGAATGACGACGTTGCCGTGGCTCGACACCTCATCCAGACTCTGCATCTTGCCGTGGACATCCTGCAGATTGATGTTGATCAGTTTAGCCTGTGTGGCTTGGATGGTGTCAAACTGATTGTTCTCGATGCGGCGTCGGCGCTGGCCGTCAAGCAGCACGTTTACCAGGTACTGCGTGCGCGGATCGTTCTTGCGGTAAGTGTTGAACGCGTTGGCCACGGCGCCGATTACCTTGAGGTCCTGATTGTTCAGCGGGTCGAACAGCGGACGCTCGTTAATCTGCTTGTTGATTACATAGTAGGCCACGATGCCACTCGGGTCCTTCAACAGGTTTACCGCCAAATCGTGTTTCCATTTGTTCAGCGCTGTGGAGTCGACATCTTTCGCCGACGCGAATTCTCGTGCTTTTTTATCGATTTCCATCACCTGTTTGGCGTGTTCGCTGCCCGACAGGGTATAGTTGCTGTCGAAATCCTTCAGCGAGGTCTTCACGGTGATGTGGTCCACGCTGTCGATAGGCAGGTAGATCGACCTGTCGCCGTGGCGCAGACGGTAGATGTTGGGGAACTGCGGGGCATCGCCGGTGATTTCAAACTTGCCGCCGTCGGTGGTGGTACTGTCAACCATAACCCACATGCCGTCGGTGGAATACTCGAGCACCAGGCGAGTGGTATCGCCGCCTCCGTCGACCGTGCCGTCGACCGTGAACTTGTTTCCGCTGTCGCAGGCCACCAATGCGGCCACAATAGCAACCAATGCTAAAAATTTATATTTCATGTTGAAAATCATTATATTATGCGTTTGTGTTCTGCTTTTAGCGCCGCAAAGGTACAAAAAATAAATGTAAGATGTAAAATGTAAGATGTAAAATGTAAAATGTAATGTTCTATTGGCAGCGTCACAGCGTCAGCAGCGTCAGCAGCGTCGTACACCGTCGTACACCGTCGTACAAAAACATTGCAAACATACGATTCATTTCACATTGTCGTGACGACAAGAAGGTTTAATATTTTTTGGTGGGCTCGCGGATTTTGTGTATTTTTGCAGCGAGATTGGCAACAATGACAAGCGTTACGCCCCGAAACCAACAACGTAAGATACAGCATTATGAGAAACAATATGAACAAACGAAGCAAACATGGCTTTATGCTTGCCTACATCGTACTGGCCCTTGTCACGCTCTTCGGGTGCGGGTTGTATATGTACTCGGCGATAGAGGAAAGCCACAATGACATAAAGAATGACATCGACTACGGAATCTTCGAGAACAAGACCTCGTTCGGAATAAGGTCGAACGGCTATTCTATAGTGACATATCACGAAGGCAAGTGCCCCACTTTTGAGGAATACAAGAAAGAAAACGAATTTGGCAATGAGGAATCGTTCAAGGAACAATACGGCGAAATAAACAAGTACTATCTTGCAGACAAAGGTTGGATAATTACCCAGTATAACAAATTGGGTGACACAATATATGGCGAAGAAATAAGACCCTATGCGGTAGGATTAAACAGCAAGTCATCTTACCACTTTGAAGCGGATTATTTGTTTCGAGAAATGCATTCACGTTATGCGAGTTCCGAAGACGATAATATTGACTATGACAACGTGTCCAAACTAACAAACCTCAAAGTTTTGAAATCAAAATTTCATTACGTTGTCGTTGACACGCTCAAGAAGAGTAATGATGGCGAACTGATTTGGTTTGAGAATCATAGCGCGCGCGAATTCATGAAAAAGTATTACACCGGCAAGTTTTATATCGCTATGCGAACGAGCAAGGTCGCGGTGTATTCGGCAGCCATCGCCGTGGGAGCCCTGCTGCTTGAGTTGCTTGTCTTTATCGTGGTATATCGCTTTATGAACCATGGCAGAAATGATGACACCGATGATGACTCCGACATAAGCAACGACGAGAATGCGCCGGAACAGGAAGGGTCAAGCGAAGGCGTGGAAGCGTTGCTCGAGAAACTGAATCCGAAGAACTTTATGGAGCCGTTCGACTCCGAGAAATTCAAGGTGGCGACCGACCTGTATACCGCGTTGTCAAGCGCCCGCAACAACGCCACCATCGTGGAACTGATACGGCAGAAAGCCAAAGATGAACTGGATATAGAGTGATGGGAATGAGATGGTTTAGTTTTATGGCGGCAGTGCTCTCCGCAGTGCTTTTCACCGCCTGCAGCCACAAGAAGGAGTGGGTGGACTGCGACCATTGCGAGGCCACCGGTGTGGTTACTGTGACCTGCGGGAATTGCGGTGGCGGAGGCGAGGTGTCGTGCACGGCTTGCGGCCGCAGTGGCCGCAAGAGATGCTATGTTTGCAACGGCAGCGGCAAAAGCAATTGTAACATGTGCTTCGGCAGAGGCCGAAAAACATGCTTCCACTGTCACGGAACCGGACGAGATGAGTTCAACAACTTCAGTTGCGGTTTGTGCATGGGGCGAGGTTACGAGGACTGCTTCTTTTGTCATGGCACAGGTAAGGAGGATTGTATGAGTTGCTTGGGACGAGGAACATTGACATGTCAGGCGTGCGGCGGCGATGGCAGGGCCACGTGCTACAACTGCCGCGGTGCCGGTAAAGAGAAGAAAGAGTGTCCCGAGTGCAACGGTGTGAAGAAAGTGTACCGATAAACGCATCCGTCGGGCCATGAGATTGACGGCCGTGGCCGTTAGGTGGTGTCGTGTCACCCAGCCCATCGTCGCTTTGTTCCTCAGGACGGGGTTAACAAAAGGTTGCGGCCGTTGGCCGTGTTTTCCTTCGCAGACGTGGGGCTGTCTCCAAAACTTCGGCGATGGAAGTGTTGTTTTCTCGTTTTTTAATTACGCATTTTGTTTTTTGTACTTATAGATAGTGAGAAACCGGAAAAAGTAAGCGATATGAAATATGATTTTGACGAATTTGTCGACCGGCGCGGCACGGCGGCAGTGAAGTGGAACGAACTGCCCGACGGAGGCGACGAGGTCATCCCGATGTGGGTTGCCGATATGGATTTCCGTATCGCGCCGTGTATCACCCGTGCGCTTCATCGTCGTGTCGACTGCCAGGTGTTCGGTTATGTCGATGTCTCCGACGAGTATTATCAATCGATAATCAGCTGGTATGAGCGCAGGCACAATTTCAAGATTGAGCGAGAGTGGATTAATTACACCACGTCGGTGATTCCGGCGGTGTCGTCGGCGCTGAGGGCGATGACCACTCCCGGCGACAAGGTGGCGGTGCTTACGCCCGTATACAACTGCTTCTTCACTACAATCGAGCACAACCGATGCCAGGCATTGGAGGTGCCGCTGCTCTACGACAACGACAGCGGCGGTTTCGCCATCGACTATTCGTCGCTTGAGAGCGCGCTTGAACCCGACGATGTGAAAGTACTGCTGTTTTGCAACCCGCACAACCCCGCCGGACGTGTATGGACCGTCGACGAGCTCACACAGGTGGCTCGTATCGCCCTGCGCCACAATGTGGTGGTTGTCAGCGATGAGATTCACTGTGAACTGGTGATGCCGGGCTTCCGTTTCACCCCGATGGCCTCGCTGAGCGAGGAGATTCTCAACAACACCATCACTTGCAGCTCGCCGAGCAAGAACTTCAACACGGCGTCGCTGCTCATCGCCAATATCATCACGAGTCGTGACGACTGGCGAGCGGCGATTGAGGCAGCCATAGGCGAGATGGAGGTGGGACACGTCACACCATTCGGCATGGACGCCCTGATTGCGGCCTACAATGAGGGCGAGGACTGGCTCGACCAGCTCAACGTCTACCTTCAGGGCAACTATCAGTTGCTTGTCGATTATTTCCGCCAGCACCTGCCGCGGCTCGTGGTGTCGCCGCTCGAGGGTACATATCTGGCTTGGGTGAACATCCGCCCGACGGGAATGACGAGCGCCCAAGTGACGGAGCTGCTGCTCGATAAGGCCAAGGTGATGGTCAACGACGGCGCAATGTACGGTGCGGCAGGCGAGGGCTTCATCCGTCTGAACCTGGCGCTGCCCCGTCCCCGCCTGGCCACGGCGCTGAAGCGCATCGCCGAGACCCTGGCATAACCTATATGTAACATGTGGCTGCCTTGGGCACCAGTCACGCGTGTGAACTGTAGGGCCTGCCCTTAGGCTGGCCAGGGCAGGCTACAAATCGGTCAAAATGAATAAATGCAGCCCTATTGGACTGCATTAAACTTTATTCGGGGTCAAACCCGATATAGTTACTTAAGGATTTCCCTTGAGTTAAGGTTTTTTAACCCCGAATATTTGGCTGTTTCAAAACCTTATTATAACTTTGTAAAGCATATTACAAACTATATTAACCCCTAAAGGTTGCTCACGACACACATCAAGTGACACTACAACAATACCAAGTCAAATTAAACGATTTAAAGACCATCTGTGAGCATTTGAAAAACGAAACGATACAACCGCTGGAGCATCCAGACAACAATCACTACATCAACGGGCAAGTATGTGACCAATAGCGAGAACATCGCAACCAGATATACCTTTTGGCAAGCCCTGCACCACACGTTTGACGCCCACAGGATGTTCAAGTGGAATAGGAATATTAAATGTGTTAACCGCAAGGGAGAAACCCCGTGGTTTTGGAAATTTCGTAACAACGATATAGAAAGATATGAATTATGAAAAAGTTTTTAAAATCCCTGTTTAACGGAGTTCTTTGGATTATAATCTTGTGCTGGCTGGCATTGATGTTTCTTGTTGGCCTTTGCAACCGAGGTTTGGGTCACCATTTTTAACACTTTGTCTAACTCTTTTTGACTTAAAAAATTTGCAGAGTGATTTGAAACAGATGTTTAATTTAAAACTTACAGACTATGGGTTTGAGTGATGGGTTGCTTTAGAGTTTTAGTCGCAATCGTGTTGCCGCCCCTTGCGGTTATTGACAAGGGGTGCAGCAGCATTCTGTTCGTTGCAGTATTGACGTGCATAGGATGGGTACCGGGCATCATCTCCGCCCTCGCTATTTGCTGGATGGACTGGTACGGCGACCAGCCATAAGCTCATCGCCGAGACCCTGGCATAGCGCTCGCTACGGCAGCAGCTGGCGGGCGAGCTGGTAGATGACTATGGCGGCGGTGTTGGCCACGTTGAGCGAGTGCTTGGTGCCGTACTGCGGAATTTCCACACAATAGTCACTGAGGTCGACGGCGCGCTGGCTCACGCCTTTCACCTCGTTGCCGAACACTATGGCGAGGCGGTCGCCGGTCGCCGGTGACACCTTGTCGAGGCTCACGCTGCCGTGTACTTGCTCAATGGCCATCACGGTGTATCCTCTTGCCTGTAGCCCGGCCACAGCCTGTGCCACGTCGGGCTCATATCTCCATTCCACGCTGTCTTCGGCGCCCAGGGCCGTCTTATGGATTTCGGGCTTTGGCGGTGTGGCGGTTATTCCGCACAGCACTATCTCCTCGACGAGGAACGCGTCGGCGGTTCGGAAGATGCTTCCCACGTTCATCTCGCTGCGCACGTCGTCGAGCACCACCACCAGCGGAATCTTCTCCATCTGGCGGTATTCCTCCACTTCCACGCGTTCGAGTTCGAGTATGGTCTTCTTCTGTCCCATCGGCTATTTCTCCTCGTCGGGTTGCTGTACGGTGGGCACTTGGCGGATGTAGATGTCGCGTTGCGGGAACGGAATCTCCACCTTGTTCTGGCGCAGCGTGTTGTAGATGGTTTCCTTCACCTGTGCCACAAACGCTATTTTCTCTTCCACGGCTACCCAGAACGCGACAATCAGGTCGACAGAGCTCGCCCCGAAGTCGCCGAAGAGCACCTTGAATCCTTGTTTCTTCTGGATGATGTTGCGGCCGTTTTTCGTGGTGGGAAGTTTCGACAACTCCTCTACAAGAATGTTGCGAACGGTGTTGACGTCGGAGCCGTAGGCCACGCCCACCGGCACCTTCACCATTTCGTAGCTGTTGTTGCGGGTCAGGTTTTTGAAGTTCTTGTTGAACAACTGGGTGTTCAGGAATGCAATCACGCTGCCTTCGAGTGTCACCACCTGCGTGCTCTGGTAAGTGATGCGCTCCACGCGGCCCAGTATGTCGTCGCATTGGATGAAGTCCCCCACGCGCACGCGTCCGCTCATCAAGCTCAAGCCATAGATGAAGTTCTCGAGGATATCTTTCATAGCGAAACCGAGACCGGTGGCCAGACCCGCGGTGATGAGCGAGATGCCGCCCTTGGGCACTTGGAACACAAACAGCACGATGATGAAGTAAGCGCCCCACACTGCGATGGTAATCACGTTGTTGGCCAGCGTCATATTGGCGCGGTAACTTACGTTTTCCTTATGCTTGTGGGTTATGTAATACTTGTAGAAGGCATGGGCGGCGTAGTTGAAATAGTGGAACACGAAGAACAGCCCGCCCACCAGGATAAGTTTGTAGAGCGAGAGTTGCAGGATTCCTGCCTTGTTGATGAAATTATAGAAGAACGCCTTGAACACCAGTTGCTTCATGTCGAAGATACCGGCGGCGAACACCACGCTCTGCAATATGCTCAGCACGGCAACCACGGGCAGCAGCGCCTTCTCTACAAAGTCGAACAGATAAGTGACCGTGATGAAATCACCTTTGGCGGCGCGCTCGAGGAGTTTTTCGTCGCTGTCGATGGTCTCGGCTTGTTTGTGACGATTACGTTTTGTCGCCTTTACCTCGGGCAGCTCGCTGGTGGCCTTCGCTTTAATCTTGCGCAGCAGGAATTTCCTCTTGTACATCGAGAGTAGGTCGTAGAGGCAGATGATGGTCTGGATGCACGCCAGCTGGAACGACCACCAGATGATGGTCTGGACAGCCAGCAGCGTGTAGCCCAGCCACGACATCACGCAGCTCACAATCATCGCCGCGAGCGAAATGGCCGAGAACAGAACGTCGCTGTCGGGCAGCTTGACAGTGCGCCGGCGAAGCACCAGCGCCTGCCATATGGTGAACACCAACAACAGTGGCGGGAAAATCAGGTACACCATGTTGTTGGGGATAAAGATGATGCGGAACACAATCACTATGAACGCCATGAGCATAAATGGCGTATAGACCCTTATCGCGGCACGCAGCTGCTTGGTGTTCAGTCGGATGATGATTGACAGCAGAATCACCAGAATGAGCCAGGCGAAGTCGATAGAGATGCCGATGGCCATGTCGATGAAATTGTGGTTGGTGAATGCCGCTCCAATCGAAATGCACACGGCAAACAGGAATACACCGCAAGCGAAGCCCAGATAGGCGCGCTTCGAGCGGTAGAAGTCGGTCTGTCGGATTCGGCGAGGCACAATCCATCTGAGTATCGCCGCGCTGAGCAGTGACGCGATGGCTATATACAGCAAGATGAATGCGCTCACACCGAGTATAATAGGACCTCTCCACTGGCTCTCCACCAGTTTGCCTTTACGCTTCAGGTTGGCGTATTTGTCGTTCACGTCCATATACGACTGCTTCGTCATCCTGGGCAATTGTGCCAGTATCTGGAAATAGTTCTGGTTGGCGTTCTCGAAGATGCTTGCCCGAAGCTCCTCGTAGCGCTTGAGCGCGTATCCGTTGATGGCCTCCAGTTTGGTCGTTACCTGGTCGTAGTAGTATTGGTCCTCATGAATGTGAAGCGCCATTTGAGCCATGTTCTCGCGGATCGACGTCGCGTAGAAGAGGCATTTCTCGCGTTGTCGCTGTTGCCGTGCGTTGAGGGTGAATGCTTTCACCTTTCCGTCGGTTTTGTTGCTTTGCACGAGCGAGTCGACCACCGTGGTGGAGTCGGAGTGCTGGTCGTTGATTGCCGGAGAGATGCCTTTGAGCACCACGATTATGCTGTCGTATCGCTCAATCTCGCTTTCGAGGCTTGAGACAATCTGCTGGTAGGGCAAACGCTCGATGCGGTTGTTGCGGTAAAGGTCGGTGGCCTGCTGGCACGCGTAGGCCATATCGAAGGTGAAATCGCGCCGTTGCGAGTACAGGATGAGCGCAACCTGGTCGATGCGCTGCATCATAGCCACCAGCTCGTTGTGTTGGCTCGTGGAGCGTTGCCGGTAGATACTGGTTTTTGTCTTCTGCTCCTTGTATGCTTGTTCAAGCTCGGCCTGCAGCACGTCGAGTGTCCTGCCGAAGTCCTTCTCTTTGAGCACGGCTCCGGCGGGCATCGCCAGAAGCATCACCATCAGCAATAGCGCGAGTTTCTTCATGATTCTGTTGTTCGTTCAGCAAATGTGCTGATTTTATTATTACTCGTTTTTTTAGAAATCTTTGAACACCTCTCTGTAGTCCCCCAGGCTGCCTTTGGCTCCGGCGGCTATGGCCACGTTGTCGAGGTATTCACGGACGGCCTTGAATCCGGCGTCATCGGGACCGGCGTTCGAGCCTCGGCTGTAATTGCTCGTCCCGTCGTCAAAGCGTATGTCGTTTCTCCAGCTGTAGCCGTCGAGCACCTGCATGTCGGGCGGCAATGAGTAGATGCCGAAGTCGAGCATTCCGTACTCGACCACCAGTTGTCCCACCTTGTCGTAGGTCTCGGCCGGTACCTCCACTTTGCCGCACACTCCTTTGTACAGGCTGCATATATACAGCACGTTCTTTCCGTTTTCCTTAGTCAGCACATAGTGGGCTGGCGGCCATCTCATGCCGCTTTCGATGAATTCGTAATACGTGAGTTTAGCCCCGGAGGCGGGAATTTTCTTCTCCATTTTTTTATTGCTTTTGCTGTTGCCGTTGGTTATGTCGACGGGATTATGCACGGTGCGTGTGCATGAAACACTCATGCCCGCCACTACGAGCATCGCCGCGATTAAAAGTGAATAGAGTTTCATATCGTTAAATAATTAATGGGTTATTGATTATGGGAGTTCTATTTTTTTATTCCTTCAGGAATGATTCGGCCAGTGGAATCGGCAACGATTACAGTGGGCAATTCCTTGATGTTCATAGGCATGAGCGAGGCTGTTGTGGCGCCTCCGGGAGCCCACAGGTGTATCCATCCGTTCATGGCATCGTTGCGGGTCGACGGACGCCACGCCTGTGTGTCGGCTTCCATGTAGATGGCCACGATTTGTGATTTAGGATGGCGTTCCTGGAACGCGTTGATTTCTTTTATCGATTGCTCGCGGTTGGTGAGCCAGAAGGTGTTCCACATCAGGAACAGGGTGTAAGAGCTTTGGTGGGTGCTCACCGACTGTTTCTCGTTCTCCTGGTTTATCAGCGTGATGCCGCTTATGTGGGCTACGGCGGCCTCGGGGCCCAGTTGTTCCCAACTGTTGTGCCATGCGGTAAGTGTCGACGGCTTGGCGTCTTTCGAAATCAGCTTCAGCAGTGACGCGACCTGGGTGTGGTGTTCGGGAGTGTAGTCGGCCAGGGTGAGCAATGTCGAGAGCAACTCCTTGGGGTGTGACTTGACGTATGACTCGATTTCGCTGTTGAGTTGTTTGCGGTCGGCCAGCTGGTATTGTACGGTGTGCTTGGCGCGCCACTCGAGCCATTGCTGGCAGACGTCGTTGCCTCGGCACTCCAGCTCGTATGGCTTCAAGATGTCGCCGCGCAGCTTCAGGTTGTCGCCTATATCGATCAGCAAGGTGGTGAACAGACGTGTCTGACCGTAGTAGATGGCCAGCAGCGTGGGGCCCTTGCAGTGCCCTTGAGCCTTAAAACGGTCGCTTACGGCCGTGACCCAGGCCTCGCTCACCGTGCCGTTTTCGTCGACCCACACCAGCCGCAGGTTGCCGTTTGCCAGGCCGCGAATGTTTCCCTCCACCTTCCACTTGTCGCCCGAGGAGCACATCATCACAACAAAAGCGGTGATAATGGCCACCACGGCCACGGCGATGATAATCGCCCACTTCCGGTTGATATGTTTAAGTTTATCGAGCATAACACTAAACAAAACGCAAAGATACGCACAATTTCCCGTTGCAACAAATATTTCCGCATTTTTTTACAAAACACGCGGAGCGCGCCTCGCTTTGGCGCGGCATGCATAGGGAAGAACTAAGAGTGACAGGGGAGGACTCCCCGCAAAGTCAAGCGTCGTTCGATTGGGATTCGAGTTGCGATAGGCGGGTGTATTTCTTCTTGTTGAAGATGCTGCCCCAGCGAAGCTTGATCACGCCCAGAAGGGCTTCGCCGAAAATGCCGCCGCTCATCTTGCTCGTACCGAGTACGCGGTTCACGAACACGATAGGCACTTCCTTGATTTTGAACCCCATACGATGGGCTGTGAACTTCATCTCAATCTGGAAGGCATAACCCTTGAACTGGACGAGGTCGAGGTTGAGCTCTCGCAACACCTCACGACGATAGCACACGAAGCCGGCGGTCGAGTCCTTCACTTTCATGCCGGTGATCAGGCGAACGTAGAGCGATGCACCGTAACTCATCAGGATGCGGCCCAATGGCCAATTCACTACATTCACCCCACTGATGTAGCGTGAGCCAACGGCAACGTCGGCGCCTTCGTCGGCGCAGGCATGCTGAAGGGCAACCAAATCCTTAGGGTTGTGGCTGAAGTCAGCGTCCATCTCGGTGATGTACTGGTAATCGTGGTCGCGAGCCCAACGGAATCCGGCGATGTACGCCGTGCCCAAGCCGAGCTTGCCCTCTCGTTTGAGTATGTTCACGCGGGTGTCGCCTCGTGAGACGATGATTTCCTCGACGATGGCCGCTGTGCCGTCAGGACTGTTGTCGTCCACCACGAGCACGTCGAACTCGTGCTCCTCGATTGCGAGCACGGCCTCGATGATTGCCCGAACATTCTCGCATTCGTTGTAGGTGGGTATGATAACTAAACTGTCGGCCATCGTATTTTTTATTGGAACACGCTAAAAGACAGCATGTTGTGATGTTATGGGTTGAAAAATTATCGCATTTACAGGCCACAAAATTATACTTTTTCACCCAATCCCCCAAACAATTACCGATTTTTTTACAACTAACGGCCGCTAATGGCCGCTTAATATCAACTATTATCAACTATCAGCTATGCCGTGTATCATGACTGCTGGCTGAACGACAACTCATAATGCCATCGCTATACTCGTTGACATACAACTCAAAGACCTACCAATTCAAGCAAAATGCGCTGTTTTTGTGAGATTTTTGATGCAAAACGTCGCTTGTTATTGATATTTGATGTATCTTTGCAGTGATAACGTAAGTTGATAGGCTATGGTTTCGGCAATCTGCATAGTGCGCCCTTTGCCCAATGAATTGCAAGCAGTTCGCAATTCGTTGAATAATAACTCGTTATTGTCTCCGCCCCGATTTTGTGGGGCAGGTTTCTTGTAACCAACCTTTTACGGCACATTCCGGCTACGGCTGGAGTGTGCCGCTTTGCTTTGTGTAACCGATTATTCACTCATAAAACCATACGATTATGAAAAAAGTATTACTCCTACTGCTGATGCTCGTCGCTTGCATAGCGGCGAAAGCCACGGTCCAGACCGAAATCTTTATACAGGGCGTGACGCGGAACGGCGGCAGCACCTCGTTTTGTGTCTGGGCTGTCGAATCGATTTGGGGCACAGACCAGCAATCAATGCTGCCAGGTTCCAGTTACCACTTCAATGATTATGCGATACATGGGAATAACTCGCCTGCCACCATCACCCTCAACGGCACGCTCAACTTCCAGGAAGGGACTTCGGGCGCCGACGTCACCACCACAAACGGCGCGTTCACGGTGACCATCGAAAGCAGCACGCTGTGGTTCTATGGTGCCTCGGTCAAGACCAAGAGCGGCACCGTCGTCTCGGAGTGCTCCAGTTCGACGAGCAACAACAGGCACACGCTCACCGTCAAAATCCCTTGGGGCAAGACCTTCGGCTCCATCACTGTCAGTTATGTGGGCAACGAGCCTATTTCGAGCGACAACACCGTCATCAGCGGCGTGGATGATGAGTATATCTATCAGGGCAACGCCATCGAGCCGGAGCCTGTCGTGACCTACAACGGCAGTGTTCTCGCCAAGGACACCGACTACACGGTGAGTTATTCGGGAAGCAACGGTGTGGGCACCGCCACCGTAACAGTTACAGGTACGGGCGCCTACGCCGGCGACATTCGTAAGAACTACACTATCCGCAAGGTAGCCCTGGCCGACTTCAACAGTCTGGGCAACAAAACCTACGAGATTGCGACGACTACCGACCTCGACCACCTCGCCCTCTACATCAGTGGCGACGACCACGGCAATGGCCTCACTTTCAAGCAGACCGCCGACATCGCCTACACCTACACCACAGACTGGAACCAGGGCGGCGAGAACAACTTCACTGCCATCGGTGGCTTCGGTAATTCTTTTCGTGGTACGTACGACGGCCAGAACTACATCATCAGCGGCATACGCATCTACAAAGCTGGCGTCAGCAACTACGACGGGAGCCAGGGCCTCTTCGGCTACATCTCGAGCGGCGCTGTCGTGAAGAACGTCATCCTGGCCGATGCCGATATCGTCGGGTACAATAATACCGGTGGCATCGTGGGCTACAACGATGGCACCATCGAGGACTGTGAGGTCAAGAGCAACGTAAATGTAAGAACCCTTAAATCAACAACCAACCTTGGCGGCATTGCTGGCAACAACGAAGGCACCATCAGCCATTGTATCTTCAAAGGCAGGGTTAGTCATTCCATTGGTACTTCCACCGCCATTGGAGGTATTGTCGGCACCCTCTCCGGCACCGTCAGCAACTGTCTTGCGCTCGGAGCTAGAGTCGCAGGCTATAAATACTCTGGTGCCATAGCAGGTAGCAAAACCAGTACCGGCACCCTCTCCGCCAACTACTATTACAATTGTAGGGTGGTTAACGACGAAAACTCAAATGTCGCCTCGGTCAATGTCGGTGTGGGAATAGGCAACGGCAGCGAAGACCAGGATGGCGCGCGCAGTGTCCACGCCATCACACTGCCCGACGGTGTCACCGCTACCGGCGAGAGCGTTGATATCGATGGCGCGACCTACTATGCGGCCGCCACAACAGTCACACTGAGCTACAGCGGCGAAGCCCCAGAGGGATATCAACCCATCTATAGTGTGAACGGCACAGCCATCGTGGGTGACTCATTCGAGATGCCAGCCAGCAACGCTACAGTGAGCATCCTGGGATTTGGGCTGTCCATCGATTCTATCAACTTCCCCGATGCGAACTTCCGCAACTGGCTGCTGGCACAGGACTACGGCAGCGACGGCGTGCTCACCGACGAGGAGATTGCCGGCATCACCACTATCAATGTCGCCTCTAAAAGTATTGCCGACCTGACGGGCATCGAGCATCTCACCGCCTTGACAAGGCTTGACTGCTCCCTCAACCAGCTGACGGAGCTCGACGTGAGCTACAACACCGCCTTGACAAGGCTTGACTGCTAGAGCAACCAGCTGACGGAGCTCGACGTGAGCTACAACACCGCGTTGACATGGCTTGACTGCTCACTCAACCAGCTGACGGAGCTCGACGTGAGCTACAACACCACGTTGAAAACGCTTGACTGCTACAGCAACCAGCTGACGGAGCTCGACGTGAGCCACAACACAGCGTTGGATGAGCTTTACTGCTTCAGCAACCAGCTGACGGGGCTCGACGTGAGCTACAACACCGCGTTGACATGGCTTGACTGCTCCGACAACCAGCTGACGGAGCTCGACGTGAGCTACAACACCGCCTTGAAAACGCTTTACTGCTCCTCCAACCAAATCAATGGTGGAAATATGGAGGCGTTGGTAGCCAGTCTGCCCACCGTGGAAGAGTCTCAAGTAGGAAAATTCTATGTCATCAACCTTAATTCCGAAGCCGAGCAGAACGTCATCACCACCACGCAGGTGGCCACGGCGAGAGCCAAGAACTGGAGTGTGTTAGGCTGGACTGGCAATAGATGGCAGGAATACGACGGCAGCGAGCCAACCTGCGCTATCACGCTCGCCGAAGCATTGGCGAGCGGCAACAACGGCGACAACGTGACGCTGAGCGATGCGCTCGCCGTGGTACAGAAGACCGAAGACGGTGCCTTGGCCTACGTGACCGACGGCAATAACCACTGGGCACGACTGGAAGGTGGCGCGGTCGCCGACCTCGTCGTGGGCAGAGGCATCATCGGCATCACCGGCCAGCTCACCAACATGGGTACCGCACCCACCATTCTCCTCGACGCCGAGCCCAACGAGGCCGATGCGCCCGACTACCAAATCATGCCACTCGACCTGCAACACGACATCACCGAACCGCCGGCAGCATGCCAAGTGGTGAGCGTCAGCGGCTTCTACGACGGATTGAAGGTGCGAGCATTCCAAAGTGAGCCACAGGGCCAAGGTCTGTTGATCAATGCCGACCACACCACGGTGGCGCTGGAAATAGGCCACTTATATGACATTGTCGGGGCCATCGAGCTGCTCGAGCCGTGGGACGACGATGACAGCGGCGCGCCACGACGGGTCAAGATCACTGACGACTTCTTGGACAACATCTACCTGATGCTTATCGGTGGAGAGGAGAAAAACGTGACAGGCATCACCGACATTGCCGCCGACTACGACAAGGACATCGAGGCAATCTACACTCTCGACGGCCTGCGCGTTGAGTGCGTCTCCAACGGAGTCTACATCATCCGGTTCAAGGATGGCTCGGTGAAGAAGGTGCTGTTCTGATTCCATCTAAATTAAAGACCTCCGCAATGCCGTTAAACAGGCGTTGCGGAGGTCTTTTGAAATAGTAAGCCTCGGTACGACTTGCAGTCTTAATTGCTCTTGCATCCATCCCACTCCACCCCCTATTTTTACCACAAAACAGCATAGTCACAAACATAGTCACAAACATAGTCACCAACCAGTGTCCCAACATAGTCACCAACATAGCCCCAACCAGTGTCCCAGGCGGCAAAGCCGCCTCCTCCGAGAACTCCGAGAACTCTGAGAACTCCGAGCCCACAAACATAGTCACAATCAGTCCCAACAAGTGTCCCAACCAGTGTCCCATGTATTACATCCTCCATATTACATATTCCACCCTACATGCGCGAAGCGCGCTGCGCCAACCAGTGTCCCAAGCATGTATTACATCCCACATCTTCCATCCTACATCTTCCATGCGCGCAGCGCCTGCCCGCACCTTCCAACACTAAAATTTTCGTTGTTCATTTTTACCTTTTGATTATTATGCTTACCTTTGTGGCGGAAATATTAACAATTACAACAATGAGACGATATGTTTTCACTTTGTTGGCGGCCTTGATGCTGCCGTTGATAGCGATTGCCGCACCGACCGAAGCGCGGCCGAAGCTTGTGGTGGGAGTGGTCGTAGACCAGATGCGCTGGGACTACCTGTATTATTACCAATCGATGTGGGGCAGCGGAGGCCTGCAGCGCATGCTCTCCGAGGGCTACAGTTGGCAGAATTTGATGATTCCGTATGTGCCCACGGTCACTGCAGCCGGTCACACCTGTGTCTACACAGGCTCGGTGCCGGCCTTCCACGGCATCGCTGGAAACAGCTTCGTCAAGGACGGACACAGCATCTCGTCGTGCCGCGATCGTAACGTACACGGCATAGGAACAAACAGCAAGGCAGGCCAAGCATCGCCACGCAACCTGCTGGCGAACACCATAGGAGACGAACTCAAGCTGGCCACCGACTTCCGCGCGAAGGTGTTCGGTGTGGCCATCAAGGACCGTGCGTCGATTCTGCCCGCAGGGCACAGTGCCGACGCAGCCTATTGGTGGGACTCATCGGTGGGGCATTTCATAACCAGCGACTACTACATGAGCGCGTTCCCGAAGTGGGTGGAAGAGTTCAACGCCAAAAACAACACAGCCCCCGACTATAACCTCAACACTTCAAACGACGGCGTGACCATGACGTTCAAGATGGCCAAGGCCATTGTCGAGAACGAAGACCTCGGCTCCGACGACATTACCGACCTGCTCGCGGTGAGCGTCTCGTCGACCGACGCAATAGGCCACGCATACGGCACGCGTGGAAAGGAAAACCGCGAGGTGTACGAGCGTCTCGACCAGGAACTCGCAGCCTTCCTGTCGTTCCTCGACAGCAAGGTGGGACGAGGAAACTACCTGCTTTTCCTCACAGCCGACCACGGAGGAGCGCATAACCCCAACTTCCTCAAGGAACACAAACAACCCGCTGGCGGCTGGGACGCAAAGTCGTTCCAGGAGGAAATCAACAAGACTTTGGAGGCTAAGACCGGTGTGCCCGAGGCGGTGAAGAATTTCTCGGACTGCCGAATCTATCTCAATCACCACAAAATCGACAGCGTTGGGGCTAACATCGCCGACGTGAAACGACTGGTGCTTGAGGCCCTCGCGGCCGACCCGATGGTGGCATGGTGTGTCGACCCCACCGACGGCAACTCGCTATGCACCCTACCGATGCCCCTGCGAGAACGCGTCACCAACGGATTCAACCGCCTGCGCTCGGGCGACCTGATGTTCGGCGCTGTGCCCGGATACTTGAAATTCAAGGTGGACGATGATTATATCGGCACCACACATTCGGCGTGGAACCCCTACGACTCACACATCCCCTTCATAATGATGGGGTGGGGTGTGGAGAACGGAAGCTCGGTTGATGAGGTGTACATGACCGACATCGCCCCAACAGTGTGCGCCATGCTTCACATACAGATGCCCAACGCATGCGTGGGCAAAGCATTAACGGTGCCCGGACCGACGACGAAAAGCAACCAGGCGACGGTGAAGCCTTCTAAAGGCCGCGCCGACGCCCGGTAATCAATCGCTTTTCCCTCTACTGGCGGATAAGTCTATGCCTTGGGGTCCCAAAGAATCTCCTCGGTCTGGCTCGTCACGTTGTGGTAGCGGGCGAATGTAAAGAAGAAATCGCTCAGGCGGTTCAGGTATTTAAGCGCCAAAGCGTCGACCTGAGCCGCTTTCGACAGTGTGACCACGCGGCGCTCGGCACGGCGGGCAACAGTGCGGCACACGTCGCACAACGCGCTCAAACGAGAACCGCCAGGCAGCAGGAAACCTGCGGCAGGCGGCAGTTCGGCCGTCATGGCGTCGATTCTATCTTCTATTTCCTTCACGTCGGCGGCACTGATGCCTTTCAACTCGGCGTCGGCCTTCGGATTGGCGAGATATGCGCCCAGGTTGAACAGTTTGTTCTGGATTTTCAGCAGAAAGCGGTGCTCCGCTTTCTCGAGTTTGCTGTTGTGAGCCAGCAGACCCATGTTGGCGTTGAGTTCGTCGACCGTTCCGTAGGCTTCGACGCGAACGTCGTCCTTGCTCACGCGGCTGCCGCCCACCAGTGCGGTGGTGCCGCCGTCCCCTGTCAATGTGTAAATCTTCATCTCAATAATAATTATTAATAGTACCCAAATTTCCGCCACAAAGATAGCCACAATTCCTCGAAACGCCAAAAAACCACCGCTGAATTTTCACCTCGCGGTAACTTTGCGCAGTACGTCGGCGTCGCTTGCGTCGTCGGTCGCGTGGGTTTTGGTTGATTTTGGTAATGGTCATTACCGTAATGGTGGTTACCATTTTGTCCTGTTGGATGTTTTGGGGATGGCGCGCCACAGGTTGGCCGGCACGACTCTTTTGTGTCGGGAGTGCGTTTGGGGCGGTGATTTCATCATGCGCGCGGCTTCCTTGCCGAGGGCAGGATGCAAGCCGCGGGGCGTGTCAGTCGATTTCCTCGAATTTAGCGTCCTCGATGATGGGGTCGTCGGGGACGTTTTCGGGTGTGGGTTCAGGTTGCGCGTCGGGCTTCGCACCGGGAATGTCCTCGTAGTGGGCGTCTTCGGCAACGTTTTTGTTGTAGGAGGGTTTGCGCTGCTGCTGTGCTTTCTGTTCGTTGCGCATCGCTTCCTCGAATTTCCTCTGGAATTCCTGCTGAGTGCGTCTCAGTCGCAAGTATCCTTTGATCAAGGGCAGACCTACGATGACGAAGAGCACAAGTAATATGATGAGTATGAATTGCATGGCTTATGGTTCTTGGGCTGTGTTTTCCTCTTGTTTCTCTTTCTTCTCTTCCTTTTCTGGCAGCACGAACGAGACCAGCACATAGAACAGGATGAGCCAGGCCAGGCCGCTCACACCGGCAAGGGCAACGAACACCACGGCGCTGATAATCAACGCGTACTGGCGGTAGGCCACGCGCGGCGACAGCGAGTGGAGCTTGAGCGAGAACATCCTGATGGGGCTGATCATCAGCCAGGAGAACACCACGATGGCGACGGCTACAAGCCATGCCGGCAGCGCCTGGCTGTGGACGGCGTAGTAGTCGCAGAATCCTATCCAGAAGATGGCGTTTGCGGGAATGGGCAGGCCGGTGAACGTGGTGGTCTGGTTGGTGTCGACGTTGAAGCGCGCCAGTCGCAATGCTCCCGCCACGGGGATGAGCAGTGTGAGGTAGGGCAGGGCCGAGCTCTCACCCATCACGCCCTGCATGAGGTTGAACAGAATCATTGCCGGCGCGAGGCCGAAGCTCACGCAGTCGCATAGCGAGTCGAGCTCGGCACCCAATGGTGAGACGGCGTGCAGCAGCCGTGCCGCGAATCCGTCGAGGAAGTCCATCAATGCCGCCATGCCAATCATAATCATGGCCATCTGGTAGCCTTGTAGTTCCCAGACAAAAGTCTCGAACGGGTGGAACGCGAATATCACAGCCATCGCTCCGAAGGCGAGGTTGAGGCAGGTGATGCCGTTAGGGATGTTGTTGCGTAATGCTTGTAACACGGGAGTCGGGGTTTTAAGATTTCAAACGGGCAATCTCGGTGATGCCGCCTATGGTCTTGTCGCCGAGCTTCACCAGAATTTCGGTTCCCAGCGGCAGATAGATGTCGACGCGCGAGCCGAACTTGATGAAGCCGATGAAGTCGTCGATGTCGACATGCTCGCCCTTTTCGACATAGGTGACAATGCGTCGAGCTATGGCGCCTGCTATCTGTCGAACCAGCACCTGCTCGCCGGTCTTCGTGGCGCGGATGAGCACAGCGCTGCGCTCGTTTTCGGTGCTCGACTTAGGCAGGTAGGCCGACATGAATCGTCCGTCCTGGTGGTTGACCATCTCCACGTCGCCCTCGAGTGGCACCCAGTTGGCGTGCACGTTGAAAATCGACATGAACACCGACACCTGCATCACTTTGCGGTGCAGGATCTCGTCTTCCATGACCTCCTCGAGTGCCACTACCTTGCCGTCGACACTCGACACTACGACACCGTCGCGGTCGCCCTTGAAATGGCGATGGGGCAGCCGGAAGAAATTCAACACGAGCAGGAACAGGATTAAGCTCACCGCAGCCACCGAATAGAATGCGGCCGGCACACAAAGCCACCAGATCAGCGCGTTGACCAGCACGAGCACCACGGCCAACGTAATGATGATTCCAACGCCTTCCCTATGTATCTTAACTTTCATTGTATCAATATTCTACATAACCCATTCGGCGCCCGAAAAACGGCCGTCGACAGGCTTTTTCCACCTATTTAATCGGCAAAGGTAAACATTTTCTGTGATTTATGCAAGAATATTTAAAAATTAATGGTTGACATGAGCTCGCTGTGAGCTCGCTGGGGAATCGCGCTTTGCGCTGGAGGAGCGCTGTCTACGGTGTTTTTTTGGGGGGTGAAGTTTTCGGAAACTCTGGTGGGGCGGCTGGGGTTATTTGGTTCGGTTTGTATGTTTTTTCGCATAGGTTGCGGCATAGATGACGACGAGGGCGAGGACTATGGCGGCTGAGGCCGGTACGCCCCAGAAGTAGCTGGCCAGCAGGCCGGCGAGGCTTGCGGCGAGGCTGATGGCGCAGCTCATCAGCGCCATGGGTTGCAGTCGGCGCGTTATCCTTTCGGCTGCTAATTGTGGCAGTGTGATGAGCGAGAGCAGCAGCATGATTCCAATCATGCGTGAGGTGAGTGCGACGCATACAGCGACGAGTACGGTCATCGCGGTGTTGACGAGTTTGACGGGCAAGCCTTGAGTTCGTGCAAAGTCGGCGTCGAAAGCGCAGGAGATGATGACATCGTGCCAGAGCAGTGCCACGGTGACGAGCACAGCGAGAAATGCACCGCAGAGCCAGAGGTCGGCGGTGGTGATGGTAAGCAGATTCCCGAAGAGGAAGGAAGTGAGTTCGGGCACATATCCCGGCGTGAGGAAGATGAACACGGTACCCACGGCCATCCCCAGTGCCCATACGACACCGATGGCGGTGTCCTGCCGCACCTGCCGTCGTGTGAGCGCTTCGATGCCCAAGGCGGCGGCGACAGCAGCCACGAGCGCTGTTGCCAGCGGATTCCATCCTGCCCAGAAGCCGAAGCCAAGCCCTGCGAAGCTTGCATGAGTGACGCCACCTGTGACAGCCACCATCCGCCGTGCCACGACGTAGGTGCCGACAATGGCCGAAGCCACACTCACCAGCGCCACACCTATCAATGCGTTTTGGAAAAAGGTATACATCATCGTCGGTCGTTATAAAGCATCATGAATTCATCGCGAATGGTCGTCGGCATGACGATACCGCGTCGTTTCACCGACTGCCCCCATCCCAGGATGTCGTCGGGTCGCAGTGTGTACAGGATGTCGCGCCACTGCTCGATTTCGTCATCGCTGTAGTCGTCGGCGTCTCGTCCACGGAACGCGTCCAGTTCCTGGTCGTCGTAGTACACCACGGGCTGCGACTCGCATCGCATAATCTCGCTTGCCGGGCACACCTCGCCCAGTCCGCATTCGTCGTGGCAGTCGCTGTTGTCGGGCGTGTTGTCGCCCGTTTGGGCCTGAACCTTTGACTTCTGCCACGGTCCATAACGCTCGAGCAGAAAAGCCACGATGCCCGTCACGGCCAGAATTCCCAAAAATATCAAAACAGGCTCCATCGTGAAGAATTTAATTGATTGTAAAACCTACGGCGCGGATGTCGTCCCAGAATCTTGGGTAACTCTTGCCCACCACCTCGGCATGGTCGATAATCAGCCCCGGGTGTCGCACCGCTGCGAGAGCCATCGCCATGGCGATGCGATGGTCGTCGTGCGTGTCGATTATAACGCGGCTGTCGGCCGTCAGCCGTTTGCCGTTCCAGGCGAGGCTGTCGTCGCCGTCTTGCAACTGGTAACCCAGTTTCGCAAGTTCGGCTTTCAGAGCGGCTATGCGGTCGCTCTCTTTGACGCGGAGCGTACGCAGTCCCGTGAGAATAAACGGTTTGCCGAGCATTGCCAGCAGCACGGTCATCGTCGGCGCCAAGTCCGGTGTGTCGCTCAAGTCGGCTCGATAGAGTCCGCCGTCGTAAGTGCGCGCGATGAGTTCCCCAATCACACGGTCGCCCTGCACGCTGTCGGCACGCAAACTTTCGAGTGTGAGCGACGACTCGGGCATAAGACGCTTGAGCGCGAGCCAGTAGGAGGCGTTGCTCCAGTCGCCTTCGACCACGGTGTCGCGTGCGGTGTATTCACCCCGTTCCACCTCTATGACTTCGCCGTTCCACCGCACTGAAGCGCCGAAGCGCCGCATCAGCGCTATCGTCATCTCAACATATGGCCTCGACGCGGGTTCGCCGACGATTGTCAGCCGCAATCCGCCTATCACCGGGGCAATCATTAGCAGCGCGCTGATGTACTGGCTGCTAACCGTGCCGTCAATGCTCACCGCGCCCCCGTTCAAACGGCGGCCAGCTATGTGAAGCGGCGGCCAGCCTTCGCGACCAGCATAGCCGATGTCGGCCCCCAGAACACGCAAAGCGTCGACAAGCGGAGCGATGGGCCTTTGTGTCATCCGCTGGCTGCCCGTGAGCACGATGTCGACGCCCTCGTTGGCGGCAAAGAAGGCCGTGAGGAATCGCATCGCCGTTCCCGCGTCACCCACATCTATGGAGCCTTGCCGTCGCGTGAGTGCGGCTGCCATGACATCGGTGTCGTCGCAGTGCGCCAGATTGGTTATCACGGCTGGCCGGTCACACAGTGCGTTAAGCATAAGCAGGCGGTTGCTTACGCTCTTCGACGCCGGCACCTTGACGGTGCCTACGAGTCGCTGCGGCGCTGATAACTCAAGACGCGAATGCTCTGACATCATTTAGGCTGACTTATTACTTATTCAACGGAGTTCAGGAGTCTCCACCAATTATAGTGGATAGCAACTCCTCAACTCCGTAGGTTATACCCGAATCGGGTTAAAGGTTGAGCTCGCGTTTTATTTTTTCTTGCGCGGAGCTACGGTCTTCTTGTTGGGGTTGATAGGCTGGTTGCGGCGGTCGCTGTTCACGGCGCCACCCTTGCCGGGAGCGTTGATGGCAGGCTCTTTCTTCGGAGGCTCGATGCCGTAGGTCTCGATATCGAATACCAGAGTCTCGTTGGGCTTGATGGCACCGTTTCCGGCACCGCGCTTTCCGTAACCGAGTTCACCGGGGATGATTACGGTCATCTTGCTGCCTGGCGACATCATCTGGAGGGCTTCCTTGAAACCGGGCACCACTTGCGACACACCGAGTGTCACGGTGTCGGTACTCTGGTCGAAGACTGAACCGTCGACGTGCATACCCTTATAGTTCAGGCGCACGCGGTCGGTCGAGGCGAAATTCTTACCGTTTCCCACTTTCTCCACCTTGTAGACCAGGCCCGAGTCGGTTTTCTTGAATCCGCGGCTGGCGATAGCCTCGTCTGCATAAGCCGCACCGGCCTTCACCACGGGGTCGTTGGCTTGCACGAGGTCGGCCGTTTCCTTGACGCTGTTTTGGAGCTTCTGGTTCAGTGCCATCACCTCCTCGTTGGAGAGAGTGTGCTCTGCTGTCATCTGGCCAATGAACGCTGTGACGAATTTCTCTCGGTTGAGCTTAATGCCTTGGTTGCGTTCCATCTCGCTCATGGTTTTGAGGAATCCCATGGCCACTTCGAGACCTTCCGAATAGCTGCGGTTGTCGAGGTCGGCGCTCATAATGCTGTTGAATCCGTTGAGGAAGTCGGTTTTCGACAGCCCTTCCTGGCGCTCATATACGCCTGCGATTGATGCTCCGTAAGCCTTTCCGAAGGTTTCGCTGAGCGAGTCGCTTTTCTGCTTGATGATTGCCTGTACGTCGTCCTGTGCATTTGCGCCAAAGGCGACACCCATAGCTGCTACAACTAAAACAAATAGTTTCTTCATTGTTTCTCGTGTTTTATTGGTTTGTTGGTAACGACCCCATCAGGGCCCATGTTAGCGCCACTGCTGGGGTCGATTGTTTAGTGTGTGATCAATTTGGATTATTGAGCGGGAGCCTGAACGGGTTTCACCTGAACAGGAGCACCGGGAGCGCCGGGAGCGCCTTCCTGCTTGGGCTGCTCATACAGGCCCTTAGCTTCGATGGTGAAAATCAGAGTCTCACCCGGGCCAATCACCTGGTTGCCTTGGTCGCCGTAAGCGAGTTTGCCGGGGATAACCACCTCGACCTTGTCGCCGGGCTTCATGAGCTTGAGCATCTCCTGCATACCAGGAATCACGCCCTGCACGGGCATGGGACGAGGCTGTCCTTTGCTGCTGTCGAATTCCTTGCCATCGATAAGTTTGCCGGCGTATACCACGTTCACCACATCCTTGTCGGTGAAGTTGGCACCCGAACCTTTCTTGATATATTTGTACATGATGCCGCTCTTGGTCTTGGTGTAACCCTTGAGTCCCTTCATGTATTTTTCGCCTTTCTTGTTGTTCTCAACGGCTTTTACCTTACGGCTTTTCTCAACCAACTTGTTCAGTTCCTCTTGCTGAGCCTGCATCTGATCTTGAGTTAGAGTCTTCTTTTTTCCGAGAGCTTTCTTGAATTCTTTCAGGAATGCTTCTTTGTCAAGGCTGTCGAAGTCCACGCCGTTTTGCATAAGCATCTGTACGGTCTGTATGGCGGCCTGTGTACCTACCACATAAGAAGAGTTCTCCTTGGTGGTATCGAGTCGTGAGAATACATCCTCAAAGCCTTTGTAGAATTTGTCGACATCGATTTTGTCGGCCTGCTCTTTGTCCTGGTTCATCATAGAGGTGAACTGCGAGCCGAGCATCTCACCGGCTTTCTTGCTGATGGCTACATCCTCTTTGGAGGAGTCGCCCGATTTGCTGCCGTTGCAAGCGATAAGCGCTGCGCCCATGGCGAACGCGACAACGGCCACTGTCAATAATTTTTTCATTTCTGTGTTGATAAATTAATTATTTGTTGATTATTTATTTCTTGATTTCCAAAAGTTTGACGTTGAAAATAAGTGTGCTGTTGGGCGGGATGGACCCTTGGCTTCGGCTGCCGTAGGCAATCTCGGCTGGAATCACGAGTTCCCACTCCGAGCCCACCGGCATCATCTGCAGAGCCTCGGTCCAGCCTTTAATGACCTGGTTGACGCCGAAGGTCGCAGGCTCACCGCGCTCCTCGCTGCTGTCGAACACCTTACCGTTGGTGAGTTTGCCGGTGTAGTGCACCACCACTTGGTCCTCGGGTCCGGGCTTCTCGCCTTCACCCTCTTTGATAACGCGGTACTGCAGTCCGCTCTCGGTAACTTTCACTCCGGGTTTCTTGGCGTTTTCTTCGAGAAACTTCACTTGTTCCTTGTCGGCGATGAGATGTCCGTTCTCATCCACGACGGCGTTGCTCTCCTCGTCGTCGGCGCTACCGGCGCACGCTGCGAGAGTCACAGCCAGTACTATCGATAGGAAAATTCTCAGAAATTTCATTTTATGGAAATGTGATTAGTTGTTGTGTGTTGTTACTTGCCCACTTTGATAAGCTGGACATCGAAAATAAGAGTGCTGTTGGGCTGAATGGGACCGGTGCCATGGCTGCCGTATGCCAGTTCGGCCGGAATGAACAGTCGCCAAGCGCTGCCCTCCTTCATCATCTGGAGCGCCTCGGTCCAACCGGCAATCACTTGCCCCACACCGAAAGTCGCGGGCTCACCGCGCTCTACCGACGAGTCGAAGACGGTTCCGTCGATCAGGCGTCCGGTATAGTGTACAGTCACGGCGTCGTCGGGTCCGGGTTTCTTGCCGTCACCCTCTTTCACCACGAGATATTGGAGTCCGCTTTCGGTCACCTTCACACCCTCTTCTTTGGCGTTTTTCTCGAGAAATTCCTTTCCCAGCCGGGCGTTCTCCTCACCGGCATGCTCTTCCAAATCACGGAAGAAGCTGGTCACCACTGCTTTGGCTTCGTCAAAAGTCATTTTCTTCTCCTTGCCGTTATATACGGCGTCCAATGCCTCGGCAAAGTCCTGCGCGTTGATTTCGCGTATTCCCGAGCCAATGAAATTCTGGGCCATGCTCAGTCCCAGAGCGTAACTTAATCTGTCCATTAATTAGCTGTATATTTCGTTAATATAATGCGTTTCAGCCCGCAAAAGTATAAAAAAGTTGCAACGTAGAGAGTACTCGTTATAAGAATTTTTTCTATTTTTGCAATTATTTAAATTCAGAAATTATGGAAGAGATAACGTTACGCAAGGCACAAGATGCAGTTAACCAGTGGATTACAACAATAGGTAACGGCTATTTCTCGCCTCTCACCAACATGGCCGTGCTCACCGAGGAGGTGGGCGAGGTGGCACGTGTGATGGCGCGACAGCATGGCGACCAGACCGCAAAGGCCGGAGAAGAAAACCTTGATTTGGGCGACGAACTTGCCGACGTGCTGTGGGTGGTACTCGCGTTGGCCAACCAGACCGGCATCGACCTCACCGAGGCCTTTGCCCGCAACCTCGCTAAAAAGACCGCCCGCGACCGTCACCGGCACAAAGGATTATGATGCTATTTAGAGGGGCGTTTGTTGAAAAATAAAGCGGTGTCGTGGTTTTTTTCTCCTTTTTTGGAAAAAAATGCTTATATTTGTGGTTCATTGTGCGGCGATTTTATGCGTTTGCACCATTAAATCCATTGTAAACCAAAATATTAAAAGCATTTTTAGATGGAATTCAAGTCGATATATTTCATTGGTGCCGGAGGAATAGGAATGGCAGCACTGGAGCGCTATTTCATGGCACGCGGCAAACGAGTGGCCGGTTACGACCGCACCCCGAGCGAGCTGACCAACGCCCTGCAGGAAGAGGGGGTGGAGATTGTGTTTGACGACGATCCCTCGCTCATCCCCGACTACTGCCTCGACGCGCAGACAACGCTCGTGGTCTACACCGCGGCAATGCCCGAGGACCACCGCCTGCTTGTGTGGTTCCGCGAAAAAGGTTTCGAGGTTGTGAAACGCGCTCGTGCCTTGGGCATCATCACCCGCCAGAGCAAGGGCCTGTGCTTCGCCGGTACCCACGGCAAGACCACCACATCGAGCATGGCGGCCCACATCCTGCACTGCTCGCCGCTGGGCTGCAACGCCTTCCTAGGCGGAATCCTGCGCAACTACGGCAGCAATTTCCTGCTCAGCGACACCAGTGAGTATTCGGTGATAGAGGCCGACGAATTCGACCGCTCTTTCCACCAACTCACGCCTTATATCGCTGTTGTCACCTCCACCGATCCCGACCACCTCGACATCTATGGCACCGAGGAGGCCTACCTCGAGGGCTTTGCCCACTTTACGTCGCTCATCCGCCCCGACGGCGCTCTGGTGATGCACACCGGCCTCAAACTCGTGCCGCGTTTGGCCGAGGGAGTGAAGTTGTACACCTACTCCCGCGATGAGGGTGACTTCCACGCGCGTAACATCCGCATGGGCGGGGGAGAAATCGTATTCGATCTCGTCACACCGTGGGAGGTGTTGACCGATATCAGCTTGGGTGTGCCAGTGGAGATTAACATCGAGAACGCCATTGCGGCAATGGCGGCATGCCGCCTGGTCGACGTTCCCGCCGAGGCAATGCGTGAGGCCATTGGCTCGTTTATGGGCCCCAAGCGCCGTTTCGAGTTCTGGCTCAAACAGCCTGGTGACACCGGCCGTGTGATGGTCGACGACTATGCGCACCACCCGCAGGAACTGGCGGCGAGCATCAGCAGTGTTCGCGCACTCTACCCCGGACGCAAAATCACCGCGATTTTCCAGCCACACCTCTACACCCGCACTCGCGACTTCGCCCCGGAGTTCGCCCGTGCGTTGTCGCTGGCCGACGAGGTGATACTCATCCCCATCTATCCGGCACGCGAACTACCCATCGAGGGTGTCGACAGCGAGCTGATACTCAAGGACCTCACCTGTGCCAAGAAAAGCCTTTACCCGAAGGAAGAACTCGTGGAGCGACTGAAAGAGCACGACCTCGACATAGTGATGACGCTTGGCGCCGGCGATATCGACCGCCTGCTGCCTGCCATCAAGACAGCCCTCGAAACAATGTAACAACGGAAAAATGAAGAAATGGTTTCAACATAGCAGGCTGGAGTTGCTGGTGTATGCCGGCGTGTGGCTCATTATTTTCTTGGCGCCCATTGTGAGCGCCCTGGCCCACGAGCATCTCACCGGCAATGTGGAATTTGCATGGAGCATGGTGTTTGACTCTTGGAGAAAAATAGCAAATTTCCTTTTCGCCTTTATGTTGCACGACCTGTTTATCGCCCCATTGTTGGTTGCCAAGCGCAAGAAGTGGATGTACATGTTTTGCGCTTTGGTCTTCGTTCTGGTTGTGGTATATATCACCGACCTCCACCGGCCTGCTTTGCCGCCCCCGAACCAGGCACAAAACGTAGCGATTTCTGGCACTAAGATGCCTCCCCCTCCGCTTTCTGTTGCACGTCACGACCTCATTTATTTCACCATGCTGATTATAGGTGTGGGTTTCAACACTGGCGTGAAAGGTTATTTCCGATGGCATGACGAGCGCGAGCGACTCGAGGAAATAGAACGTCGTTCGTTGGCTCAGCAGATTGACTATCTTCGCTATCAGGTGAACCCGCATTTCCTGATGAACACCCTCAACAACATCCACGCCTTGGTCGACATCGACAGCGAAAAAGCCAAAGAAAGCATTGTAAAGCTCTCGAAAATGATGCGCCACCTGCTTTACGACGGTGCACGAAAATTCATCACAATCCAGCAAGTGTCGGAATTCATCAACAACTATGTGTCGCTGATGAAAATGCGATACGACGAACGCGTGAAGGTTACTCTCGACCTTCCTCAGTCACCACCGTTGAGGAAAATCGCGCCGTTGATTTTTGTGGTATTTATTGAGAATGCCTTCAAGCATGGTGTAAGCTACAAGCAACCGTCGTTTATCAACATCCGTCTGACATACGAACCAGAGACGCAATACGCCGTATTCTACTGCTGCAACAGCGTGATTGCCCCCACCGAAGACAAAGAGCAGGGAGGTATAGGGCTTGAGAACGTCCTTCGCCGTCTCGACCTTATCTACGGCGACACCTATAAACTCGACACCAATATCAGCAACACTCAGTATTGTGTCACACTCACCATACCCACAATCGTAGAGGAAACACAATTGACACAACAGTCATAAACCATTTTAACACTTTAATGCAATGATTAAATGTATCGCAATAGACGATGAGCCCCTGGCACTGAAACAGCTGTCGGCTTATATTGAGAAAACTCAAGACTTAGAGCTCGTGAAGTCGTGTACCAGCGTGGTGGAAGCCATGCCGCTTGTAATGGACGGCAAAATCGACGCCATGTTTATCGACATCAACATGCCCGACCTCAACGGATTGGACTTTGTGCGTTCGCTTACTGCTCCTCCCATAGTTGTATTCACCACTGCCTACAGTGAGTACGCACTCGAGGGATACAAAGTGGACGCCGCCGACTACCTGCTGAAACCCTTCAGTCAGCAAGAATTCGAACGCGCGGTTGCAAAGGTTCGCAAACGCTATCGTGTTCGCATGAGCGCTATAGTGTCGGTGGTCGACAACGACGATACCGTCTTCTTCAAGACCGACTACAAGATTGTGCGTATTTCTATCAAGGACATACGATATGTCGAAGCCATGAGTGAATACCTGCGCATACATTTCAAGGACGACTCCCGGCCTATCGTAGTGCTGCTGAGCATGAAGAAGATTGAGGAGACGCTGGCGTCGCACCACTTCATGCGCGTCCACCGCTCGTATATCATCAACCTTGACGAGGTGAGGGAGGTGTACAAAAGCCGCATTCTTCTCGCCGGCGATGTCGATGTCCCTATTGGCGACAGCTACCGCGACCAGTTTAACGCCTACCTCAACTCGAAATTCATCTCGAAATAAACAACGTAACAATGGAAAAGACAACGCTACACATATCCTCGCTCGAACAACTGCCAGAAGTGGTACATGAGTTCATCGCCATGATGGACGACCGCACGGTATATGCCTTCACCGGAGAAATGGGAGCCGGGAAAACCACGTTTATCGCCGAACTGTGCCGCCAGCTCGGTGTCGACGAAGACGTGACCAACTCGCCGTCGTTCGCCATCATCAACGAATACCGCAGCGAGACCACTGCCGAACTCATCTACCATTTCGACTGCTACCGTCTGGAGGACGAACGTGAAGCCATCGACATCGGGGCCGAAGACTATTTCGACAGTGGCGCGCTCTGCTTGATAGAGTGGCCGGAGCGTATCGAGAACCTCCTCCCCGACGATACGGTGGAGGTGAATATCAGCGTAGATGCGGCCGACAACAGCCGCACCGTAACCATCCTGCGCGACTGATGGAACTCATCGAACTTAAAGAGACACGTTCGACCAACACCTATGTGAAGGAGCACTCCCACGAGCTGCCCGATGAGGCCGTGGTGTATACCCACCACCAGAGCGCCGGACGAGGGCAGAAAGGCAACAGCTGGGAGGCCGAACCGGGTAAGAACCTCACATTCTCGCTGCTGCTTCACCGGCCAGCGGTGGAAGTGAAGCGTCAGTTCCTGCTCAGCGAAGCGGTAGCGCTGGCAACGGTGGAGACACTCGACAGTTACGCCGACGGTTTCGCTGTGAAATGGCCCAACGACATCTACCATCACGACCGCAAAATAGCCGGAATACTCATCGAGCAGTCGCTCGACGGTCCAGCCATCGACTATAGCGTTATAGGCATAGGGCTGAACGTGAACCAGAGGGTGTTCGTCAGCGACGCACCCAATCCGGTATCGCTCGCCAACATCACCGGCGAGCAATACGAACTTGTGCCGCTACTCAGACAGCTGTGTGCCAACATTATTGCTCGTTGCGACAATCTCGGTGACACCAATCTGCACGACACTTATATGAGCAGACTGTGGCGCAACGACGGAAAGCCGCACCCATGTCAACTGCCCGACGGCACACGCTTCGAGGCCAGCATCGCCGATGTTGCCCCCGACGGCACACTAACCCTTCGCCACAACGACAACACCCTTCACGACTATCAGTTCAAAGAAGTGGCGCAACTGCTCTGAGAGCCCAGCACGAAACAATTATGGGAGGGTGCACTACACATTGAAGTGCACCCTCCTATGTTTTGTCCTGTGGTCAGAAAACTTAGAAGTTGATGGCTACGCCGCCCATGACCGACAGTTTCTGTGCTCCCATGCCCGGCATCTCGTCCCACTTGCGGTTCAGCAGGTTGTTGGCGTCGAGCCACACGCTGAAAGTCTTCGAGAAGTTGTAGCTGGCATGAGCCTTGAGGTTCCATACGTCATCGAGGTCGAGGAAGCCGTATGGTATGCCGCTTGCAGCCTGCAGGATTGCCCGTTGACCACGGTATTCCACCCCCGCACCGATTGCGAGTTTGTCGGTTGGTGTGACCTTGAGGTTGATGTTTGCGACAATCCCTGGTCCATCGATGTAATTGAGGCTGTAACCGTTGAGATACTTTGCGTTGGCCATATCATTGTCGTCTTTGGCTGGCGCATAGACGATATTGGCTGAGAGTTCAGCCAGCGACCGGTACTTGTAATTGATCTCGGCACCCACCTTCACACCGCGGTAGTTGGTGGAGCGGTAATTGATGGCGGCAAAGCGCAGTTCCTCGGGGTAAATCACAACACCTGTCAATCCATCTACGTTTAATGGCTGCACAAACGGGTCGAGAGCGCCGCGGAAGATGCCGTATCCGGCGAACACTTTCAGGTAGAAGCCACGGAACGGGCCGAACTTGAGACCGCCCTCGAGGTCGAGCGGAGTGTAGCTCGACGCATATCGCTGGCGCGGTGCGCTGTAGCGATTATATGCATGAAGATTAGCGAGAGTATTCAGCTCCTTGCCCCCAGTGGCGTTGGCGTAGATGACTGTGTTGCCGGCCGCGTCGTATTCAAATTTCACATTCGGCGACACCCTTACAGCCTTCCCGTCGTTGAAACTGAAGTCGAGGTTCAGGCCAATGAGAGCGCGGAAGTTGTCGCCTTGGAAACGGTAGTATGGCGAAAGATGCAGCATGCCATAGGTGTCGGAGAGGTTGTCGTGGGCCATGAAAGTGTCGTAGTGCGAGAGATTCACCAGCGTGAAGTCGAGGTCGGCGCCCAAGGTGTTGAAATCGCCGAGCGAATAGTCGGCGCCGAGTCCTACACGTGCCTGGACCTCGCGCGCACCGGTGTTCTCGCCTTCAAGCCCCTTGCCGTAGCCGGCAACAGCTCCGCCAAAATCCACTTTGTAATCCAGCCCGTCGCCCACGTCGGCTTTCCCGTCCCAGTTGAAGTCGAGGTCGACATTGAAGAACGACTGCTTGTTGTTACGCAGGAAGTCGGTCCAGCCGCCGTAATAGTTGAAGCTGTCGTACTCGCCACGGATGGCGGCACCGAATGTGCCTTTGCGGAGTTCCTTCACCAGGTCGATGCCCAGCAGGTTGTCGTTGTATTTCTGCTTCTGCGGGTCGTCGGCCAAGTTCAGCGGAGAGTTGTTCTTGCCGTTCCAGGTGCTGTTGTGTTGCAGCCAAGCTCCCACTCGCAGGTCTTCGCGGTCGATAAAACGATAGCCCACGCTGCCTATCATGTTCAGGTGGCTTCCGGCACCTACAACGAGGTAGCCGTTCTGGTCGCTGAAGTTGTGCAACGTGCGGTAGCCGTAAGGCTCCATCAACGGCACGAGCGACGGCACGTTTGTTGGTTGCACCCAGGTGCTGTAGGTCGGTGCCTTCACCTCCTTTACGTCGTTTTTGACCACTTGCGGCAGTTTGTTTTTCTTCACGGCCTTTTTTTCGACTGGTACGAAGTCCTTGTCGAGCGTGATTACTTTGTTGAGTTCCTTGCCTCCGTTGTTCTGTGCGAGCGTTGTCGGCGCCACCGGCAGAAGAATCGCCAGTGCCAAGGCTGCGGTATATTTTTTCATATCGTATGTCATGACTGATTAATTCCTTTTCTTTTTGGTGGTCGTTGTCCATTTCGACAGTCGCGAGTCAATCTCGTTGAAGATTTCACCCTCGCGTCCCGGGTAGTTCTGCTTGAGGCTTGTGAGATACTCAATGGCATCCTGCTTGTTGCCCTGCTTGTAGTACACATCGGCCAGTAGAATGTAACCCTTTGCGAGCCAGTAACTGTGTGGCGTTCCGCTGTCGATGAATTTGTTGAGTGCGGTTTCGGCGCCTGCGAGATTGCCGGCGTTGTACTTCAGCAGCGCCAGTTCGTAGGCGGCTTGAGCACCGTACTCGTTGCGAGTGTCGTTTGCCAGCGCCTCGAGGTCGGTCTGTGCTTGAGCCACATTGCCCAACTGGCTGTTGGCCATGGCTCGTGCGAGTTTAACCTCTTTCTCCTCCTCGCTGTTGAGTCCGCCTTGGTTGAGCAGAGTGTTGGCCGCGTTGAGGGCCTCTTTCCATTGTTTCGACTGCTTGGCGGCGCGCATCAGGCCCATCTGTGCGATGATTTTGTTGTCGTCGGTGCTTGCCTTTGCGGCGAGTGTGCGGTACACCTCGATAGCCTCGGCTCCGCGACCCTTCTTCACGAGAATTGCGCTCTTGATGGCGAGTGCGTCTTCGGCATACCCTGCGTCGTCGCCCATGTCGAGTGCGGTGTCGATTTCCTTGAGCGCGGCGTCGAGCTTGCCGGTGTCGTAGTATTTTCGGCCAAGATAGTAGTGAGCCTTGCCCACGTATGCGCCACGGGGATACTGACTCAGGTAGCTTTCCATCTTGTCGGTCTTGCCGTTGTCTTCGATGAGAATGCGCTCGGCGGCCTCGAATGTGAGCCGTTCGGCCTCGGAGATGTCGAGTTGGGGCGCGCCCTTGATGCCTTTGAGGAAGTTGCTCAGTTCGGCGAGTTCACCCTTTTCGGCCGCAATAAGCTTCAGGTCGTCGAGAGCGTCGGCGGCTTCTTCGCTCGTGGGATATTTAGTGATAAGATTGCGGTAGGCTTTCTCGGCCTTGTCGGCATTGCCGCTGTTCTGATAGATGTTGGCCTGCTGCAGCATCGCGTATCGTGCTTCGGCACTGCTGGGATACTTGGCTATTAGCTGGTCGAGAGCCGTCACGGCCTCGCTGTTGTTGCCCTGGTTGGCGAGTGCGTTGCCCCGCTCCAGCATTGCGGCGGGCACAAGAGCCGACTGCGGGTATTGCTGCACGAGAGAAGCCAGCAGCGTTGCCTGCTGTGCGTAATCTTTCTGCAGCCCGGCCATTCGTGCTCGCTGGAACAGCGAGTAGTCGGCCTCACTGTTGTTGCCCATGCTCATGGCTTGGGTATAAGCCTTGTCGGCACCGGCGAGGTCCTGCGTGTAGTATCGTGTGTCGCCCAGACGGTTGTATGCGTCGGTGGTGATGTCCTTTTCGAGCCGGTCGCTCTTGATGGCGGCCTGGAAAGCCTTGACTGCATCAGAGTATTTGCGTTGCTGGAACAGTGCGTAGCCCAAGTTGTACTGGGCAATGCCGTAGTTGTCGTTCGACGTGCTTGTTGCCTCGATGAATGTCTTCAGGCTCTTCTCGGCACCGGCATAGTCGCCCGTGCGGTAAAGCGCTTCACCCAGCCACAGGTGGCTCTCGTTGTAGGCCTTGGCATCGAGTTTTCCCAAGGCTATGGCTTGGTTGAAATACTCTCGTGCACCTTTTGGACGGTCGTTGCTCAGTTCCTGCACTCCCAGGTTGTAGAGCACGTTCTGCTTAGCGGCGAGCACCTTCTGTCCCGGGTTCTTGATGTGGGAGATGCTCTCAAGAGCGCGCTCGTAGTCGCTTGTGGTGAGATATGCGTCGTAGAGGTAGTTCTCGACGTTGCTCTTGTAGGTCGACGTGGGGTAGTCGTTCAGGAACTGCTCAAACATGTCGATTGAGTTGTTGAACGGCGTGCGTCCACCCTGGCTCTGCGTGATGGCGTAGTTGTAGAATGCCGTCTCGCGCACTTTCGGGTCGTGTCGCATGCGGGCGGCCTTCTCAAAAGCCATCGCGGCCTTGTCGAGATCGCCGTTTGCCAGATGGCACTGACCCAGATAGAGGTTGGCGCTTTGTGCCAGAGCGTCGTCCTCGCCGGTGACCTGCGACATCGCCTGCGCGGCGCCCTTGAGGTCGTGGCTGTCGTAGTTGATCAAGCCGAGGATATATGCCGACGACCGCACCACGGGGTCTTCAGTGGTGGTGAGGTAGTTGGTGAGATGGCGTTTTGCCGAGGGGATGTCGCCCGTGTGGTAATAACTCTCACCGACGAGTCGGTGTATCTCAGGCATGAAATAGTCGTTGGCGTTGTCCTCGATAAGTGTGTTGCCGAGTTCGAGCACGCGGCTGTAGTTGTTCTTAGCGTAGTAGATTTGTGCGAGGTAGTACTGCGCCTGATATCCCAGCGCCCCCGTGCGGTCCACCTGCGAGAAACGCTCCAGCGCCGAGTCGTAGTCACCCTGCGCGTAGTCGATATAAGCCTGATAGAAATTGGAGGCGTCGCGGTAGCGCCTGGTGTTTTCGAGTGCGTCGTACAGTTCGCGGGCGTCGCTCCATCTACCGAGTTGCAGATGGCTGTATGCCATGCGGTATCGCAGGTCCTCATCGGCGTCGAGGTCGAGCGACTTGGGCGAGAGCTGCGAGTAGTTCACCAGTGCGTCCTTGTAGTCACCGCGGTAGAAATAGTAGTCGCCTATTCGCATCTGGATAAGTGGAGCGTAACGAGAGAACGGGTATTCGTCGAGGAAGTCGCGAAGCGTCTCGAGGTTGCCCGTGTCATCGAGTTCGAAAGCACTTAGAGCCTTGTAGAACTCAGCGCGCTCCAGGTCGTTGTCGTCGGCCGGAAGGTTCTCCGTGAGATGGTTCAGCTGGTCGATGGCTCCGATGTAGTTCTGGTTGCCATACATCTGCACACCGCGTTCGAGGAACGCCGGGACTTCAATCCCGTGGATCACCGGCTGCGCCGCCAGCACCATTGGCACGAATGCGCACGCTGTGATTATCAGTTGCTTAAGTTTCATTGTCATAATATTTTAGAACCGTTTTTATTGCTACACTAAACGCAAGGGGCGCAAAAACACCCTTTGTGAAAACGCAAATTTAAGGAATAATCTGCAATCAGCCTCCACCGATTCACATTTTTTATGAAAAAAATCACAATTGGCTCCATGTGGCGCCAATCTTGATTGTTTCAATTGGTTCTGTGTTTTTCAGTTTTCCTTTTTCGAAACGGTGTAGAGCTCGTAATACTTGCCGCCCGCGGCAAGGAGTTCGGCATGGGTACCCATCTCAACGATTTGTCCGTGGTCCATCACCACGATGAGGTTGGAGTTTCGTATGGTGCTCAGTCGGTGGGCGATTACAAACGAGCTTCGTCCCTGCATGAGCGAGTCCATGCCTTGCTGTATGAGCCGCTCGGTGTGGGTGTCGATGCTCGAGGTGGCCTCGTCGAGGATTAGTGTCGGCGGGTCGGCCACCGCAGCGCGTGCGATGGCAATTAGTTGCCGCTCTCCCTGGCTGAGGTTTCCTCCGTCACCTTGAAGGACGGTGAAATATCCGTAAGGCAGTCGGCAGATGAAGTCGTGCGCATGGGCCATCTTCGCCGCCGCAATGCAATCGTCGAGAGTGGCGTTGAGCTTTCCGTAACTTATGTTGTCGTATACCGTACCGGTGAACAGGTGCGTTTCCTGCAATACCATACCCAGCGAGCGTCGCAGGTGCTGTCGGTCGATGCGCTTGATGTCGATTCCGTCGTAGAGGATTTGTCCTTCCTGAATGTCGTAGAAGCGGTTGATCAGGTTGGTGATGGTGGTTTTTCCGGCTCCGGTGCCACCCACGAGAGCGACCTTCATCCCGGCCTCGGTGTCGAGTTCCACGTCGTGCAGCACGGTTTTCCCTTCGACGTAGGCGAAATAGACGTGCGAGAAGTCCACCTCGCCCTTCTGCCGCACGAGGCGTACCGTTCCGTCGGCTTCGGGTACACGCCAGGCCCATACGCCTGTGCGGTGGTCACACTCGGTAAGCGTGCCGTCGTCGTTGAGTTGGGCATCGACCAGCTGCACCATCGCCGCTTGGTCGTCGCCGGCGTCCTCGCTCGGCTGGTCCATTATCTCAAACACGCGTGCAGCCCCGGCTATGGCGCTCACGACGCTGTTCACCTGCTGGCTCAGTTGCGACACCGGCTGGGTGAAGTTCTTGATAAGCGTGAGGAACGATACCAGTGTTCCCACCGTAAGTGCGGCGGCGCCAATGCTTCCCAGAGCTATGGCGGCTCCGGCCACAGCACATGCCACATAGATTAAGTTTGAGAGATTCCCGTTGATGGGCATCACAATGTTCGAAACCTTGTTGGCATTGCTGGCCGCGTGTCGCAGGTTTTCGTTGAGGACTTCAAACTCCTCGACAGCCTGCTCCTCGTGGTTGAAAGTCTTTACCACCTTGAGTCCGGTGAGCATCTCCTCCACGTATCCGTTGAGCGCGCCCAGATTGCTTTGCTGTGCGGTGAAATATTTGCTTGATAGCGAACTGAGCCACCGCGTTGTGAAAATCATCACCGTGGTGAGCAATATCGTAATCAGGGTCAGCTGCCAGCTCAGTACCGCCATGCTCGACACAGTGGCCACGATGGTGATAGTCGAAGAGAACACATTCGGCAGGCTCTGGCTGATCATCTGCCGCAGGGCGTCGACGTCGTTGGTGTAGACCGACATGATGTCGCCATGTGAGCGTCGGTCGAAGAAACTCACCGGCAGGCTTTCCATGTGGGAGAAGAGTTTGCGGCGCAGCCGCAACATCGTGCCCTGTGTCACGGAAATCATCAGTCGCGAGTTGAGCCACGCGCAGAACACACCCGCGGCGAGAACCGCGGCGAGTTTGAACAGGGTGACCGCCAGCGGCGAGAAGTCGGGGTTGGAGGTGCCGGTCAGCGGCTGTATATAGTCGTCGATAAGGCTTTTGGTGAACAGCGACGACACCAGCGTGGTGATGCTGGTGGCGATGATACACAGCGCCACAATCACCAGCAGCCACTTATAGTGTTTCGCGACCATAGCGAGCAGCCGCGCGGCTGTTTTCAATCCGCCTTTGGGCATTTTCGCCCTTGGTTGGTTGCGTCCTGAGCCTCTACCAGGCCCTCCGAAGTTCATCTTTGCCATAACGAATCAGTTGTCTTGGGTCTGGATAGTGTAAATTTCTCGATAAAGTTTATTGGTTTCGAGCAGACGCTCGTGAGTGTCGCATCCGTTGATGCGTCCGTCTTTCATCACCACAATGCGGTTGGCACTCGCCACACTGCTCACCCTTTGCGCGATGATGATTTTCGTTGTGCCTGGCAGGTGGCTTGCCAGAGCCCGCGATATGGCTGCGTCGGTGGCGGTGTCGCATGCGCTCGTCGAGTCGTCGAGGATAAGCACCCGGGGTCTCTTGAGCAGCGCTCGGGCTATGCACAGTCGCTGGCGCTGTCCGCCTGAGAGGTTGGCGCCGCCTTGTTCCACCTGTGAGTTGAATCCGTCGGGCATCGCCTCGACAAACTCGGTGGCCTGTGCAATGTCGCACGCCTCGCGGCATTGCTCGAGAGAGGCCTCGGCGTTTCCCCATCGTAGGTTGTCGAGCACAGTGCCGGTGAAAAGCAGATTTTTCTGCAGCACGGTCACCACACTGTTGCGCAACGCCTTCAGTTGGCGCTCCCTCACGTCTTTGCCGCCCACTTTTACCGAACCCTCGCTCACATCGTAGAGACGGCTGATGAGTGCTGCCAGAGTGCTCTTTCCGCAACCTGTGCCGCCAATCACGCCTATGGTCTCGCCGGCGGCGATGTGCAGATTGATGCCCGTGATGGCATATTCGGGCGCGGCATCGGAGGTGCCTTTGGCGGGATAGCGGAACGAGACGTTGTCGAAGTCGATAGAGCCGTCAGTCACCTCGTCGGTATCGGCGCCGTCGACAATCGAAGGCGTTTCGTCGAGCACTTGCACGATGCGTCGCGCGCTGGCGGCGCTCATGGTGAGCATCACGAAAATCATCGAGAGCATCATCAGCGCCGAGAGAATCGTCATCACATAGGCGAACAGCGAGGTGAGTTGTCCCGTAGTGAGTGTGCCGCTCACGACTTCGTGCGCTCCAAACCACGACAGGGAGATGATGCAGCCGTACACCACAATCATCATCACGGGATGGTTCAATGCCTGAAGCACCTCGGTTCTGACGAAGAGATTATATAGCTTGGTGGCCGCTCGGTCGAACTTGCCGCTCTCGTGGTCTTCGCGCACAAACGCTTTCACCACTCTGATTGCCGCCACGTTCTCCTGGACCACGTTGTTGAGGTCGTCGTACTGCTCAAACACCTTGTTGAACAGTTTCACCGACCGTTTTATTATCATGTAAAGCGAAACGCCCAGCACCGCGAGCGCCACGACGAAGATGACGCTGAGTTGGCCGCTGATCACCAAACACATCAGCACGCTGAATATCAAGTTCAACGGCGCGCGGACACTAATGCGAAGCATCATTTGAAATGCGTTCTGCAGGTTGCTCACGTCGGTAGTCATGCGGGTTACCAATCCGGCCGTAGAGAACTTGTCGATGTTGGCGAACGAGAACTTCTGGATATGGGTGAACATCGTGCTGCGAAGGTTGGCAGCGAAACCCGTTGAAGCCGCCGCCGCATATCGCCCGGCAAGCACACCGAACGAGAGCCCGAGCACTGCCAGCAGCACCATCACTCCACCGTATAGCCACACGTCGTGCATGTCGTTCTCCATGATGCCCTGGTCGATGATGCGTGAGGTCACATAAGGGATGAGCACCCCTGTCACCACCTCGAGAGCGGTGAACAGCGGTGTGGCGGCCGTGGCCCATTTCCACTGCTTGATTTCTTTGAGCAGCCTGCGTAACATAGTGTGCTGTTTAGAAATTAGAGCGCAAAGTTACGGAAAACCAAGCGAATCGCAAAATGAAAGCGCAAAAAACTACTAAAAAAGAGGCCATTAAACCTCGTTTTCAACATGGCTGATGCGGGCGCGGCGGTTCCAGGTGATGAAGCCGGCGATGGCGATGATGATGTAGAGGGCGTAGAGCGAAGCTTTGAATGGAATGTCCTTGATGAAGTAGAGGTAGCAAGTGACAATGTCGACAGCAATCCAAATGAGCCACTGCTCGACGTATTTTCTTGCGAGGGCCCACATTCCGACGACGCTCAGCGCAGTAGTGAAACTGTCGAGCACAGGCACGTTGGAGTCGGTGAAAAAGTGCAGAATGGCCCAGATGCCGGCCCACATTGCGGCCAAAGCGAGAGTCCAAAGGGCGATATGCCGACGCGGGATATGGGTGATGGGCAAGGGCGGTTTCTTTTTGTTCTTGTGCCGCAGCCAAAGCGCGAGGCCATAGAACGACATGGCCAGATAGTAGAATTCCATTACGGAGTCGGCATAGATGCCCTTTTGGAAATACAGCACTATGCCGAGCACCTGCATCACGATGCCCACAATCCACATCCACCAGCTGGCGCGCCACTCGAGCAGGATATATACCAGCCCGAGCAGCGCCGTGGTTATGTCCAGCCAATTGAGAGTCATTGTAATCAGAATCGTAACGACAGACGAGCCATGGCGTGGATGGGAGCCTGCGGGCTGAAAGTGGCCCAAGCCCAACCACCGTTGTAGGCCACAACGGTGTCGCCTTCCTGGCGGAAGTTCATCGAGCAGCTGCCGTTGGAATCGTATTTCTTGTTGAACAGGTTGTAGACGGTGACGCCGAGGGTGATTTCCTTCACACTCTTGATGGAGAAGGTGTAAGTCAGGTCGAGGTCGGTGGTGAACGCGCCGTCGATTACAGCCGAGGTGTAGCTGCCGTCGTCCTCGAGGTAGGCGTCAAAGCCGCTGTTGGTCATACGCTGTTTCGACACGTATTTGCTCGAGAGCATAGCGGTGAGGCCTTTCCAACTGTAGGCGAATCGGTTGCCGATGATCACCGAAGGCGAGTAGGCGAGAGGCGTTGTGCCCACGTCGACGTAACTCTGGCTCCAGTCGGGATTGATGACTGTGAGCATCATGTGCTTGGCGCGGTTGCGGCTGAACGTGGCGTTGAAGTCCCAGTTGAAGCCTTTGAACGGTTGCCATCCAGCTACGATTTCGACACCCATGCGGTAGGAGTCCTTGATGTTACGTGCCACCATTTCGCCGTTGGAGTCCTGTGCTCCGGTGAGCACAAACTGGTTGTCGTAGGCCATATAATAGAGGTTTACGCCGAAGTGTGCGATGTCGTTCTTCCAGTTGTATCCCACTTCGAGGTCGTTGAGCCTTTCGGCCTGCGGTACTACCTCGTCGGTTTCGGCGAGCATGTCCTCGAAATCGTTGCGAGTGGGTTCTTTGTGAGCCACGGCGAACGAGGCGTAGAGAGTGTTGTGCTTTAAGAAGTTGTAGGTGATTCCCACTTTCGGGTTGAAGAAGTCGTATTTGCGGTCGAGTTCGAGCGGACGCTGCTTCTTGTCGCTGTCAAACTCCTGTGAAGAGCCGCTCATACGGTATCCTACGTGGCGGTACTGCACGTCGGCATAAGCGCTGAGTCCCGGTAGGAACTCGTAGGTGGCTTTCAGGAAGATGTTGCCGTCGGTTTTCTTCGCGTTGTTGTCGTAGTAACGCTGCTCGGCGCGCAGTTTGCCGGTGGCCGATGGCAGTGCGTATACTTTCTCGTCATCGTCGTTCCAGTAGTACTGGTCGCCGGTCCAGATTACTTGTCCGAAGTGGTCGCCGTCGTATTTGTTCCAAGACATGCCCAGAGTGGCCGTAAGTCCGTTGTGGTTGTCGTAGATGGCCGAGGCGATGGCGCCGTAGAAGTCGTTCACCATCTTTTTCTGTCTCACGAGGTCGGCTCGCAATCCGCCTGGAATCAGATATTTGTACAGTTTCTGGTCGGTCTTGTATTGTTCGTAGTATCCGTTGCCTCGTGTGTAGTTGAGCGTGGCGTTGAGTTTCCAGTTATATCCCAGCAGTTGGTTGAAAATCAACTGGTAGTGTTGCTGGTGGTAGTTGTCGGTCTGGTTGCGGTAGAACGCGGTGTTGCCGTCGGGGTCGGTGTATTTTCCGCTTGGGTTGTAGGTGCGTCCGTATTTCGCCATGTCGGCTTTCGAGACATAGTCCCAAGCCATGTAGGTTTTCTCTGTGCCGTTGAAAGTGACGAATTTCACCACAGTCCGGTCACTCATGTATCCACCTTGCAGGAAATAGGAGTTCAGCCGCGTGCTGGCACGGTCGATGTAACCGTCGCTGGCGATGTGCGACAAGCGTCCCTGCAGGGCCCAGTGTCCGCCCAGCAGACCGGTGCCGAATTTCAGCGTCTCTTTATGAGTGCCGTAAGAGCCTGCGCTGAGGTCGAGCGCGAGGTAGGCTTTGTCGCTCAGGTTGTCGGTGAGGATGTTGATCGAGGCGCCGAAGGCTCCTGTGCCGTTGGTGCTCGAACCCACACCGCGCTGCACCTGGATTGACTGTGCGCTGGAAGCGAAGTCGCCTATGTTCACCCAATAGAGTTGCGAACTCTCGGCGTCGTTCAATGGCACGCCGTTGGCTGTGACGTTGATGCGTGTGGGGTCGGTACCGCGGATGTGAATGCCGGTATAGCCGATACCGGCACCGGCGTCGCTCGACATCGTGACGCTCGGCAGCATATGCAGCAGCGAGGCCATGTCCTTGCCATAGTTGATCTGTTTGATTTCACGTGCGCTGATGTTGGTGAACGACATCGGCGTCGATTGGTCAGCGCGGGTAGCCACCACCGTCACGTCCTCCAGATTGCGCTGCAGAGTGTCGGTGACTTCTCCCCAAGCCGTGGGCATTGCCGCAATAGCGAGTAGCGCGGCGAAAAAGAGTTTTCTCATTTAGAAAATAATACAAAAAAAACCACAAAAAAGGGATGTGTGGCCGCTTTTTCCCTTCGCCGGCATTATCCGGAGCAGGTTCCGAGGGTCTAATCTCAGCCGGGCAAGTCGCTCAGT
>JBGUHM010000156.1:0-18955 GCA_045112115.1 Sodaliphilus sp.
CCGTCGTTGGGAGTACAGCCATGTACTAACTCGCCAATCACATACAGCGGCGGCACGGGAGCGGCAGCCTCGGTGAACGTGGCGCTAACGCGGACGTTCAGCGGCGACGCGGGCATCTCGAAAGTGTAGGTCGCGGCCTGCGTGGGGTCGGATGGCGTGTCGCCCGTCAGCTCCAGGAATTCGCCGACGCTGATGTCTTTCGGCCTAAGCGGGGCGTTAGCCGAACCGGGATCGATGGTGACCTCGGCCACCACATCCTCCTTTGTCACTTGGTAGCCGGGGGCGGGCGTGACGGTAATCGTCACGATGTCACCGGCCGCGGGCGTGTCGTTGTCGACCTCCACCGTGCCGTTCACTCCGGGAACGACGGTGACCATCTGTTGCGCCCATAATGCCGCGGAGCCCAGCATGAGCGCCACAAGCATAACAAGTAGTTTTTTGGAAATCATAATTTTAGCATTTGAAAAGATGATTATTGTAATTTGTGGTTTGTTTGCTTTAACGCCGCAAAATTAACCAATTTATTTTAATTAATGTATCAATTCCAACAAATATTTTCTGCTCATCCAGCTACACCCCTTTCACCCCACGGACAACTTTGCCGTCTGAATTGCTATTGCCTCCCCCATCTCCATCCCCTACCTTTAACCAGCAGTTATCAGTTATCAGTTAATAGTGATTAGTTAATAGTGATTAGAGATTAGTTATTAGTTGTTTACCATCAATTCTAAATCATGAAAAACACAAACATAGTCACAAACCAGTGTCCCAGGCGGCAAAGCCGCCTCCTCCGAGTCCTCCGAGAACTCTGAGTTCTCCGAGAACTCCGAGCCCTAACCACTGTACCAACATAGTCACAACATCACAAAACAGTGTCCCACCACTGTACCAACATAGTCACAACCACTGTCCCAGCAAGCAAAAACGAATACGCCAGAACCGTCCCCACGTATTCGTTTTTTCAAAAAAAGCCTCGACCACTATCCCATGTATTACATCATACATCCTCCATATTACATCCTCCATGCGCGAAGCGCCCGTCTTCCATGCGCGAAGCGCCATTTATCAGCGAGCGAAAGCGAGCTTTTCTGCAAACGAGCTTGAACGCAAGGTTATATTCACTGGTAATCATCAATTATTAATTAATTTTTCGTAATTTTGCCTATTGGAACATACATAACAATTATTAATATTAAATAAAGAGCTAAAAATGAAAGACTTAAAAGGAACAAAAACTGAAAAAAAACCTGCTTGAGGCATTCGCAGGCGAGTCCATGGCACGCAACAAGTACACCTACTGGGCCATCAAGGCCAAGAGTGTTCAGATTAAACCAAACACTACTATCAAAAAAGGAACTATTTTTGAAATAAAAACAAAATGATTATGAGAGTTTCAGTTTTATTAATTGTTTTGGCCGCGTTTATTTCCGCAGCTGCGGCCGAATACGAATACGTGCCGCTGGTGCGCGAAGGCGTGCAGTGGACTCATGCACTTGAAAGGTTGGATTATGGTTACATTTGCGAGACCCCGCAACGCATAGATGTTTTCGAGATTCGAGGTGACACTGTTGTAGACGACATTGCCTACAATATAATCCATTGGAATACAGATGATGGCAGCGTTCCCATACGACTTATCCGCGAGTCAGACAAGAAGGTTTTCCTTAGATTTCTGAATGGGAATAAAGAATATCTTATTTATGATTTCAACGAGTTTGGAGCAGGATATGACGCATATCTTGAATTAAAGCAGGAAATGGTTGAAATAGACGGGAAACTCAGAAAAGCCTACTATGTCACAACGCCTGAAAGTCCCATTATTATTGAAGGAATTGGTTTCATACTGGACTACTCGACGTTTTTCTCACCATTCGGAGCAGAGCCAGACGATGGCACATTTTTTGAACTAACTCATGTCACAGAAAATGGCAAGATGGTGTACAAGACAATGTATTATGTTTATTATGAGTATTTTGCAGAACATGGTATAGCTCTTTCCCGTGTAGATGTAAATCATGATAAAATAGTCAACGTTGCTGACGTGTCGGCTTATTTTACAGACTTGATGGGACAGAGCGCATACGACATCAATGGCGACGAGCAGGGGAACGTAGCCGATGTGTCGTTTATATATAAAGCCATATTGAATTAGTTTTATGATTGAGACACAACAATCATAAACGCAACAGACGGAATGAATATAACCAAAGACTTCACAGTCAAAACGGAGCCTATATCAGATCATCCTCGGCGGCGGCGATGGCGACGACAAGGTCATCACCAACGGCAGCGGCACTGGCAACCGCGTCCCGCGATTTCGCTGACCAGCCCTTGCCAGACCCTCATCCGGCTCCGCCCCGCTCACCCCGTGGCGGGGCCTGCCGTCTGAATTGTTCTTGCCTCCCCCATCTCCACCCCCTACCTTTGCCTGTCAGTTATCAGTTATCAGTTATTAGTTAATAGATATTAGAGATTAGTTATTAGTTGTTTACCATCAATTCTAAATCATGAAAAACACAAACATAGTCACAAACCAGTGTCCCACTCGCCAAAAGTCATCACTAATAACTATCAACTATCCACTAATAACTGCAAAAAACCAGTGTCCCATGTATTACATCCTCCATCTTCCATGTTACATTTTACATGCGCGTAGCGCGTAGCGCCCAAACATAGTCACAACAAGTGTCCCAACATAGTCACAAACATAGTCACAACAAGTGTCCCAACAAGCAAAAACGAATACGACAGAACCGTCCCCACGTATTCGTTTTTTTCAAAAAAAGCCTCGACCACCGTCCCATGACTGAGGAGCTGTCGCACCAGCAAGCGCCCACATCCTCCATCCTACATATTACATCTTCCATGCGCGAAGCGCTCACGCATCTTCCATCCTCCATATTACATCCTCCATGCGCGAAGCGCCCGTCTTCCATGCACGAAGCGCTCACGCATTTTCCTGTTACATTTTCCAAGGTTAAGTATGAAAATATTCACTGGTAATCATCAATTATTAATTAATTTTTCGTAATTTTGCCGATTGGAACATACATAACAATTATTAATATTAAATAAATAGCTAAAAATGAAAGACTTAAAAGGAACAAAGACTGAAAAAAACCTGCTTGAGGCATTCGCAGGCGAGTCCATGGCACGCAACAAGTACACCTACTGGGCAAGCAAGGCCAAGAAGGACGGATATGTGCAGATCTCACAAATCTTCGAGGAAACAGCAGCCAACGAGAAAGAGCACGCCAAACTGTGGTTCAAACTGCTCGAGGGTGGCTCAATACGCCCCACCACCGAGAACCTGGCCGCCGCTGCTGCCGGCGAGAACTTTGAGTGGACCGACATGTACGACCGCATGGCACGTGAGGCCGACGAAGAGGGTTTCCACGAAATCGCCGAGACCATGCGCGGAGTGGCAGCCATCGAGAAGGAGCACGAAGAGCGCTACCGCAAACTGTTGAAGAACATCGAGGACGAGTGCGTGTTCTCACGCGAGAACGACGTCATCTGGCAGTGCAACAACTGCGGCCATATCGTCATCGGCAAGAAGGCACCCGAAATCTGCCCCGTCTGCAACCACCCGCAAGCCCACTTCATGATAAAGCCCGAAAACTATTAAAAAATGTAAGATGTAAAATGTAAAATGTAAGATTTTCAATGACGGAGAATCCCACACAGCAAAAATGTGAACACTTCGCTCTTAGAATAGTAAATCTTAATAAACATTTACGCATCGAGCATAAAGAGTTCACCATTTCTTCGCAAATTGTGAGGAGTGGGACATCTATAGCAGCCAACTATGCTGAATCACAGTGCGCTGCAAGCAAAAGAGATTTCTTGAACAAGATTTATATTGCTTTCAAAGAATGTGGCGAGACGGCATTCTGGCTTAGGTTGCTGAATCGTTCGAACTATATTACCGACCAAGAGTTCAATAGCATCTATTCCGACTGCGATGAGATTAGAAAAATTCTGTCATCTATTATAGCCAGCACGAAAGAGCGGATTAAAAATTCAGCGTATTAATGTATTACATTTTACATCTTACATATTACATATTACATTAACAAATCATGCTTACACTTCAAGTAATTAACGCAAACCCTGAGGAAGTAATAAAACGGCTGGCCGTCAAACAATTTGACGCACGCGAGCCAATAATGACGATCGTTGAGCTCGACAAACAGCGCCGTGCTCAGCAGAAAGTGCGCGACGACAATGCCGCCGAACTGAACAAAATGGCGGCACAGATTGGCGCGCTGATGAAGCAGGGCAAACGCGACGAAGCCGCCGAGGCCCGCGAGCGAGTGGCATCGCTCAAGAGCGCAAATAAGGAGATTGACGACGAAGTGACCCGACTCGAGGGTGAGATACGCGAACTGTTGCTGTCGATTCCCAATGTGCCCTATAGCGGTGTGCCCGAGGGCAAAAGCGCCGAGGACAATATCGTCGAGAAAACCGGTGGTCCAATGCCCGAACTGGGCGACGACGCCCTTCCCCATTGGGAACTCGCTAAGAAATACAACCTGATTGACTTCGACCTCGGTGTGAAAATCACCGGCGCCGGTTTCCCAGTATACATCGGCAAAGGTGCGCGTCTGCAACGCGCCCTTATCCAGTTCTTCCTCGACGAAGCTGGAAAGGCCGGTTACACCGAGATTCAGCCGCCGTATGTGGTGAACGAAGCGTCTGGACTTGGCACTGGACAACTGCCCGACAAAGAGGGACAGATGTACCACTGCACGGTCGACAACTTCTACCTCATCCCAACGGCCGAGGTGCCCGTGACCAACATCTACCGCGACGTGATTATCCCGCAGGACGAGCTACCGAAGATGAACTGCGCCTACAGCGCCTGCTTCCGACGCGAGGCCGGCTCCTATGGCAAGGACGTCAGAGGCTTGAACCGACTGCACCAATTCGACAAGGTGGAGATAGTGCGCATCGAGAAACCCGAGAACTCTTACGCCGCGCTCGAACAGATGAAGGACCACGTGCAGTCGTTGCTCGAGAAACTCGAACTGCCCTGGCACATTCTGCGTCTGTGTGGTGGTGACATGAGCTTCACCAGCGCCATCACCTTCGACTTCGAGGTGTGGAGCGCAGCACAGAAACGCTGGCTCGAGGTGAGTTCAGTATCTAACTTCGAGACCTACCAGGCCAACAGGCTCAAATGCCGTTACCGGGGCGACGACAAGAAGACCCACCTGTGCCACACCCTCAACGGCTCGGCACTGGCGCTGCCGCGAATCGTGGCCGCACTGTTGGAAAACAACCAGACGCCCGAGGGCATCCGCATCCCGGCCGCCCTGCAGCGCTACACCGGCTTCGACATCATTGACTGACGCCATGCGACGCCAATTCGACATACTCCGCTCCGCCATCCTCGCCGGCATATGCATCTCGATAGGATGCGTGGTGAACCTGCGCGTGGGCGGAGTAGCCGGACCGGTATTGTTCGCTTTCGGACTCCTCGCCGTAGTCCACTACCAGCTCAAGCTGTATACCGGCATGGCGGGCTTTGTCGGGGGAAAGAAGATTTTCACCGACCTACTTACAACGCTTGCCGGCAACATCGTGGGTTGCATGCTGTGCGCCCTGGCGTTCACTTATGCCGACGACACGATAGCACCGAAATGTGTCGAACTTGTGACCTCGCGAAATGCACACAACGCTCTCCAGCTGATAATCCTCGCTATGGGATGCGGCTTCATCATGACCACCGCAGTGAAATTCGGACGCGAGAAACGATTCCTGCCGTTGTTGTTCGGCGTACCGGCATTCATTCTCTGCGGCTTTTACCACAGCATCGCCGATGCATTTTATTTCTCAGCCAGCCGCATGGCCGACAGCCACACTTTGTTGTCCTACTTGTCGATAGTACTGGGAAACTATCTCGGTTGTAACCTCTACAGAATCATAATGTTCAAAAGCAAAGAAATATGAAAAAAACTTTACATTTACTTGCTGCACTGCTGCTGGCTCTGCCCGCCACCGCGGCAATCAACGTCAACTTCACCTACGAGGTGGTCGATTCGGAATATGAGGAGACACGTGATGAAGACGGGTTTCCGTACCCGGAGGCACACAGCACCATTTATGTGGTGGTCACCGGAGTGAATGCAGGTGTCACCGACCTGACAGTACATTCTTACGAGGACGTTCACAGACCCGACAACCCGCGATGGGAGACCACCTACTACACCTCATTGATTGTGGTGGGTATCAGGGAAGGTGCCTTTGAGGGCAACACCACACTGCAATCGGCTTACGTGTCTTTCACCCCTCAGAAAGGCTATGATTTCGGCTCGAGTGCGTTCGCAAGCTGCTCCAACCTCAAGCAGGTCCATATCTACACCGACAAAATCCCCTCCGACACGTTCTGGCAATGCGCCAATCTGGAGAGTGTGACACTCGGCGAAGGGATGAAATGGATTGGCTATCAAGCATTCTACAAGTCGGGCGTCAAGTCAATCACTCTGCCATCGACAATCGACTCCATTGCCCAGCGAGCCTTTGAGGAGTGCAGCCAGCTTGCCAGCTTCGACTTCAACAACTGCAAGCTGAAAGAAACTCCCGCAATGATGCTCTCCAAGTGCCACAAGCTCCAGCGCATCGTTGTACCCGAGGGCGTGGAGACCACCGCACCCTCTCTCGTCTCGAGCGACATCCTGGAATACGCGAAAGTGCCGAGCACAATTAAGAAAATAGGCATGGGACTGCTGAACAGCAAGAAACCCATCACCCTCGAGACCAGCGCCCTCGACCCGTCGAAAATCACCCTCGAGTTCTGGGCACTCAACCCCTACGGCATCGACAATTCGCTGCTGCAGAGCAGCCGGTTGATCGTGCCTCCGGGCACCAAGGCGCTGTATCAGAATGCCGCACAGTGGAAGGATTTCGGCACCATCAGCGAAATGGCCTATGCCGGCAACTTCATAGGCTCGGGGTTTGTCGATGTCTACGACCTAGCCTATTTCTACAAGCGTTACTCCGGCGGCAACGCCCCCGTCTCGACGTTCGACATCAACCACGACGGTGCGGTCAACAACAACGACTTCACCGCACAAATGGACGACATCAACAGCTGTGTCTACCCCGAAACCACCAGCTATACCGCCGACATGCTATCGGTGAGCGATTTCACGGTAACAAATACCAACAACTACAACGAGCGACTTACACTCAAACTCTCGGCCGGAACAAAGAAGCTGTCGGCCATACAGTTCGACTTGAAGGTGCCTGACAACAAGACTTTCTCCATCTACGCTGTCGACAGCAACGACAAAGTGTACAAAACGCGCATCTCCAACGACGTATACCGCATCATCTACGTGCCGTCGACCAGTTTCTCCACTTACAACACCGTGACCGGCGACAAGCAAATCATACGAATCTCTGATAACATCGAATCATCCGAGGGTGCGTTCGAGTTCAGCAACATCATCCTCGCCAATGAGAGCGCAGAGTACTTCCAGCGCCCGTTCAGCTACTCAATAGGCAACAAGGGCGACATCAACGCCGACGGAAACGTCAACACCGGCGATGTCTCAACCCTCTATGCCGCCATCCTCGCTGGCAACACCGACAGCCGCTTCGACATCAACGGCGACGGTAACGTCAACACTGGCGACATCTCGGCCCTCTACGCCTTGATTCTCGCCGCCAACTGACACTCTCAACTTTACACAGGAAAATGCATCCCCCGCGCCGAGTACCGGTCGCGGGGGATGACTTCTTATAACTAATAGCAAACGTACTTCTCAACCCGAATCTCACTCCAACAAGCATATAGAACTACCCTATAAGAGAAGGCAATGCACTCAAAGCAAACAAAGGTATGTCGACAAGACCCTTATTCTCACGCGGCCATGAAAGGCTGGCACGGAACGCCTTTTCAGGATTGTAGTTCTTGATATATTGGCCCAAGCTTTTGGCACGCGTGTTTATGCCGGCTTTCACCTCCATTGGGTATACAGCCTTGCCGTCGGTAATCAGGAAATCAACCTCAGCCTTCGCCGATGTCCAGTAATAGTTGCCGTCCAAACCCTGCAACTGAGACAACTCTTGTAATGCAAATTGCTCGGTCAGCGCGCCTTTAAATTCCTCAAAGATGCGATTGCCTTGCAGAATTGTATCAGGAGAAATGCGCGCCATCGTTCTCAGCAGTCCCACATCGAGCAGAAAGACTTTGAAATTAGACAAGTTGGCATAGGCGATTAATGGTATGTCGGGTTTGGTGACACAATAAGAGCGACGTATTACCCCCGCGTCGCTCATCCAAAGCAACGCGTCCTCATATTCTCGTGCTCGGGCGCCCTCACGCACCAAACCATACACAAATTTCCTGTTCTCACGAGCCAACTGTGCCGGTATGCTCTGCCAAATATACCGTATTTTTGCTTCCAGCGAATCAGGAACATGCTTTGAGAAATCGTTGCTGTAGGACAGCAACAAACGCTGCAATTCATTATCGACAGAGGAAAAGTCATGGTTCTCAAGCCACTCGTTTACAGCTGAGGGCATTCCTCCTACAATCATATACTGTTTAAGATAAACTGTCAAACGGTCCCAATGAGCAGCCAAATCAAGGTTGCCTTCAGCGATGTATTCAGCAAGCAGTTTCTCTCCATTGGCAAGAAGGAACTCGTGAAACGACATTGGCTCCAGGCGGAGAAATTCCACCTTGCCCACAGGGAATGATATGTCTTTGTGCAATGCCACACCGAGAAGCGAGCCAGCGCAACAGATGGCATACTGGGGCGCATCTTCTGCGAAATACTTCAACGATGTCAACGCACGCGGCACCTCCTGCACCTCATCAAATATCACCAATGAGGTTTCAGGATTAATCTTTCGGCCAATGTACAACGACAATTGTTCAATGATACGATCGGGACGGAGCGAGGATGCAAATAACTGAGCAACCCCTTGCTCCTGCTCCATATTCACATAGCACACATCGTCAAAGCACAAACGGCCAAACTCCTTCAACAGCCACGTCTTTCCCACCTGACGGGCACCCTGCAGTATCAGTGGCTTTCTAGCCTTCCGCGACTTCCACAGCTTCAGTTGTTGCAATAATAAACGTTCCATATTACATAGTTATTTTGCCGCAAAGATAATATGTTTTTATGAAACGACAAAGGGATTCAATGATATTCGGTCGAAAAATGTGATATAGAGTCACATTATTGGGTCGAAAAATGTGATTTAGCGTCACATTATTGGGGCGAAAAGCGTGACTAGGATATAATTCCACAGGAAAATGCATCCCCCGCGCCGAGTACCGGTCGCGGGGGATGACTTCTTATAACTAATAGCAAACGAAACTTTTCAGAAGAGGTAGTCGACAACCACGAACACTTTTCTGCCGCCTACGAAGATTTCCTTGTACAGGACTCCGTCGACCAGCCACAGACGGTCGTGGCCTCTCATGAAGTATTTTCCACCGATGGGACGAACGCTGAAGCGGGTGCCAATTGACGGACGCTTACGGTCCATTTTGATGTGGTGGAGGCCATGTCCCATGCCATTCCTGATTTCGATCCTCTCGACCCGGGCGGTGTTTCCCCGACGGTCGCTACTGCGAGAGGTTCCTCGTGCTTGAGCCGTTACAGGCATCAAAGCCAATGCAGCCAGTGCTACTGTGAAAACAAACTTTTTCATCTTTCTTTGGTTTTTAGCCTTCCAGCAGAAGGGGTTGAACAATAAGTTATTTCTCGCGTATAATTTATGACTTTAACAGGTAAACGTTCATCACTGTCTTTGCCCTTTTGATGTTCGCCCATGTCAAAGGTTCAATCGCGTTAACACTTTTTTGCCACAACCACCCCTCCCTTTAACACTCAGTAACAGAAACCACCCCACCCAACATTCGACTCGGAATCTGCGGCCAAAGCACTCATAACATCCAACTATCCAAGCTGTTATAGCCCCAACCTAAAGCGGTCTCATATTAATTCGCACTATTCGCTGTTCTTTTTTTATCAGAACACCTTCGGTTTGGATTATTTTCACTACTTTTGTAACCACAAAACAACACACTACAATGGCCAAAGGTACAATAATCATTGCAGAAATCACCGACGAGCTGACAGCCCTGCGAGAGGCTGTAGAACTACGTTTCGGACACGCGGTGACTATACCGCGCGACTTCAACGCTCTCGCCAACGACATTTTCAACCAGAAGCATGAAACTATCGCGGAGAACACTCTAAAACGACTTTTCGGTTATAGCGGTGGATACGAAACCAGCCGACGATTCACGCTCGATGTACTGGCGCACTATGTGGGACGCAAAGACTGGGACGATTTCTGCCACAACCTGCGCGATAATGCCTCGTCACAGGTGTTCGACAACGACATCGTCAACGTTTGCTCGCTGTCTCCAGGAATGCGCCTCGAACTTCGTTGGTACCCGGAAAGGCGCGTCGTAGTCGAGTATCAGGGCGACAACAACTTCGTCGTAATGGAGTCGGTGAACGCAAAACTCACGGTGGGCGACACATTTAGTTGCCAGAGTTTCTTGAATAACCAACCTCTAACCGTCACCAACCTGCTGCACAAAAACAATGACCACCCCGTGAACTACATCTGCGGCAAACAAGGTGGCATCACCGTCAAACTCATCTAACCCCGTAGCCGTGGAATCACTTTTGTAGGGCCTGCCCTTGGGCTGGCCGCCCGTCATCCATAAGACCCACGCGACAAAAAAGCGGCTCGAAGAGCCAGCCTTGTTAGAAAAGCACCATGCAAGCGACCCCGGAGGGGTGCGCAGCTTGGTGGTTGGATGCGTCCAAATCGTGCCCCGTAGGGGAACTTACGCAGGCCCTTGGGCTAGCCGCAAGCCATCCAAAAATCCGAAATATCCGTGTCAATCCGCATTAATATTAAAAAATTCGCTTATATTCGTTGTTGGGGCTATCAAAAATGCGCCTGATCAGTGGTGAATCCGCAGTTTTTTACCCGCAACACAAATAAGGCCCTGAAAGGATAAGGTTTTCTTATGAACTCATACTAACTTTGCCGCCGTATATCTAAAAACACATAAAAATAGAGATCGCCGAACCGCTTGAAAGGAAGTAGGCAATAGCATAAACTTATAATTATTATGAAATATTTTCTAAAACTAAGGCATTGGGCGATTGTAAGTCTACTGATGCTGACATTGAGCTCCTGCGGCTCTTTCGGACAAGATATGCTTGACACTCTTAAAAGTGGCTTTTCGAATGATGGCAGTTCTTCAAATTCAGCCAGTTCCTCATACAATTTTGATGGGAATCAATGGGTACAGATAGTGTCAAATAATAAGCCGACAGTTTACATCGCATCTGTTAAAATGGTAGATAATATTGGCTACTTTTGGTTCCCTGTAGCTATGCCTTATGAGTATCGTAGTTATTTGTCTCAAGAAGACCCAAAATTCAAAGAGTATCTAAGTGATTATAAGGCCGTTAGGCCGCTCGAGCACCTTGAGGGGCATGACACGGGTGCAATTAAATCGTTTGATAAAAAAACCGGTCAATTATCTGTAAGAGCATTGAGTGTTCCCGGAAATAAGTTAATTAATGAAGAATTTTTAAGTTGTGCTAAAAGCTGTATCAACCGAAGCTTCATTGATTCAAGAAGACTTTCGTTAACAGAGAATGCATCAACAGCTAATTATTTGGTAAATGTTGAAGTTGCGTGGTCTTATTTTGATTATAAATCGTCAAGTACAACAATTAAAAATGCAAAAGGCCATAATGAAACCACACATTATTTTAATGTGTATAGCTGTTATCACTTCATTCTTCATTTTGTTTCAGCCAAAACTCAAAAAGAAGTAATGAAAGCAACATTTAGTTGCGTATATAAAGGAAGAGAGTCTGCAATGTTTTATGATAGGTACTTTAATACAGACCCTAAATTTGTATATGCTTTTAAAGATAAGGCGGTTATTCTGCCATTAGTTCACCAGGTATTTCCTGTAAGTTCGGTCATCTGCTCAATAAATGAAACTGATAAAAAAGGTAATATTAATAAAGTAATAATAAATGTAGGTAGTAGCATTGGTGTAACTAACAAGATGCGTTTTGGATTATTCTCGGAAGTCGATATAGCTGGTGAAAGCATATTGAAAGAGATTGGTGAACTTGAGGTTGAGCAAGTGTTTGATAATACTGCACTATGTAAAGTAAAAAAGGGAAAAGACAAGATAAAAGACGATGTGATTGTCTTTTCGAAATCATTAAGAGAATATAGACTTAAACCATCTGATTTTGACATATAAGGTCATGAGAACAACTACAGTAATATTGCTCTTTTGGATGACAACATTCATGGTAAGCGCACAACGTTATGAGTGGTGATTATGTCTTTGATAAGAATGTTGAACAATAAAATAAAATTATGATGATTAAAAGAAAGTACATTGTCGTTTTGATTTGTTTCTTTTGCTCCTGCAACTTAATGTTTGCACAAAATGCACCCTGCCCTTGGGCAATACTGTGTGGCATCAATTTTGATAACGTGAAATACGATGGTAAAGAACATGGTAAACAATGGCATGAACATATTTATGAGCTCCTTCTGGAGCAAGTGTTAAAAACTCCAGACGATATGGCCTTTAAATATCATGCTAATCCTTTAGCTCATAGTTATGTTAGCAAGTGCTATAAGAGAGATTTCTATGATTATAGATATAACTCAGTTAGTAGTTGGGATATACGTGATTTTAACCAGGATCCAAATAGAGCATTCATACTTTTTGTAAATATTAAGGAGGTTCGTTCGCGACGTATTGCTCTTGGTGAGGAATACAAAGGCAAGGTTGTATATTTGCCTTTTTATGAGGTCGTGATTGAAGGAGATGTAACTCTTTATGGATTAAATAAGCAATCCCAAAATACAAACGACCAGGAAATAGATATATTCATAGGCTCTTTATACGATAATGTTGTTGTTGGAAGAATCCCATTCAAATATACTTATGTTCCAGGAACTCCAACTGAAGAAGATAGCAAAAACCCCAATTGGTGGGCTGCATACAAATCCTTAGCTGAGTCCAACATCATCAGTAATTACGCTAAAGAATTGTTGAGAATTCGTGGGGAGATACTTCAAATATCAAAATTTGATAAAAGCGGTCAAAAAGCTCAAGAGGTTTATATAGACCTTGGCTTTTTATGTAAATTGGAAAAAGGAGATGTCTTTGATGTATATATTAATGGAAATCAAATAGGAAAAATAACAATTTCCGAAGTGATTTCTGATAATCGCTCTCTTTGTAAAGTACGATCTGGTAATGATAGTATTTGTCAAGCTCTTAACAATGGAGAAAAAGTAATAATAAAAAAAACTATATGAAACGTTGTTAAAATATGGGAAATTTATTTAAATTGTCGTTTTTAGCATTTATGATGATGCTTTTTGTGGGGTGTGGCGATGATGAGCCAGCACCTGAACCCGAGCCCGAACCCACGACAGTGGAGTTCAACGGAGCCCCAATGGTAAAAGCCTTGACGCCTTATGCGTTAAGGCTTGAGGCAAAGTTCACTTCAAGTGACATGAACGATGTCAAGGAGGTGGGATTCTATGTCGCTGGGCAAACAGTTGTCGGAAAGATTGAAAATAATACGATCTCAGCAATCATCAATTACCTCGAAGCCGATTCATCATATCCCGTGGTGGCTTATGTTGTGACTTCCATCCCCCGGAAACAGACTCACCGTAGTGTGGAAACGACAGGTAAAACGGCGAGTGTTGAGAATTTCTTTGATCCGCCTGTGATTTCTGATATCAGCCACGTCAATCACTACCCATCTAACGGGTATCTGGCTAATGAGTTGACCTTTAAGGCCACCTTTATGTATGACGATCCTCATGGACTATTTAAAATATCGAATCCATACCCAGTTAAATTTTGGTGGTCGGTCAACAAGAACAATCCCTATAAGTCCAGCTACTCCGACAACTGTACCATTACGAAAGAAGGGACCATTTCGATGGCGGAATTCAACCTTGACTGGATGTCCTTGAAAGAAGGGGAGGTGGTGTATTACATGGTGTCTTTGGATACCGAGCTCGGAAGAGTGTTTTCGAAAGTTGACAGCTTTGTCGTTCCAAAAGTCGTGGATCAACAATAAGAGTTCTTTAGTATACATATTATGTTTCCCAATAAAAAAGATTGATTATGAAGAAACTATTGTTTGTTGCCGTGGCGGCGCTGACGTTGGCCGCGTGCGGAAACCAGAGTGAAGAGAGCGCTTCGACGAGCGGCGTCGTGAGCAGTGTGCCGTCGGTCGACGAGCAGGCGATTCGTGATTCGATCGAGGCCGCCACACGCGACTCGATCGAGAAAGCGGAGGCAGCGAAAGCACAGGCCGCCGCTGCCGAGGCTGCGAAAATCGAGAAAGATGTGAACGAATGGGTTGCCACCGTTCAGGATGCGATGAACAACGGCATCATGGCGGCTAGTGGTCAGGCAATGCAAATCCAGAACAGCGCCCTGGCAGGCCGCATCGCACAGTACAAGAATGCCGGCAAACTCACTCCCGCCCAGCGGCAACGGGTCGATGCCATCGATAACGCCTGGATTAATTTTGATCCACGCTTTTAACAGGGACGAGTATGAAGAAACTATTGTTTATTGCCGTGGCGGTACTGACGTTGGCCGCGTGCGGAAACCAAGGTGAAGATAGCGCCTCGACGAGCAGCGTCGTGAGCAGTGCGCCGCCGGTTGACGAGCAGGCTGTACGCGACTCGGTGGAGGCCGCGATGAAAGATTCAATAGCTAAGGCCGAAGCCGCGAAGGCTCAGGAGGAACAGTTGGCGGCAGCGGCAGCGAAGCGTATGCACCCCGGCTACTACCGTGTGGTGGCCTCCGCCCCGCTTTACGGCACACCGGGTGACAACGGTCGCGTCATCACCACGCTACGCCCTGGCACCACGGTGACGCTGCAGAACACCAACGGTCGCTGGTGCCACGTGATGATCGGGCAGGACGGCGCCCAGGGTTGGGTCGACTATAAAGCGCTTAAGTTCTCGGCCCCGTTCGAGGAATACGATTGAGAGAATTATAATTGATAAGTAATCATTTTTGAACAATTTAAATGTTTAAGCTGGCCCCACTTGCGCTTTCAGCGTAAATGGGGCTTCTCCAACCAGCAGGTCTCCGACCAGCTCACCCACTGTCCCACCATATATAATTTTTGAATAATTTTGAAATAAATTTGATAAATTTCCGCCCGTTAGGGCGCCTCGTTTGTTGTCAGGGTTTTGATACAGTTTCGCACGTAATTTGCGTAATTCGCCTTAATCCGCGTAATTCGTTGTTCATTTTTCATTTTTAATTTTTAATTTTTAATTTCATTTAGTAACTTTGCAGTCGCATTAAGGCGTGCACCAGAAATGAGCGACAATAACATCTATAATTCATCGAGCTTTTTCGAGACCATTGAGGGCGAAATCAACGCACAGTTCACGGGGTTCACCGACGAACACAGTCCGTTGCCGTGGATGTGCGTCAAGGGAGTCACGCGATTTGGACAGCGATGGCGGGTGAAAGGAGTCGACCCCGATTACACCGACCCCGATGAGGCACGCCGCTTAATCGACAGCGAGTTTGAACACGGCGTGACACTTTGGCATCCATCTATCGTTCGCATGATCGCGTGCCAGAATGTGCCCACTCTCGAAGGCAAATGCATCATCGAGGAATGGGTGGAAGGCACACCGCTCGGCACAACCTACAACGCTGCCGAGGGCTTGCAACTGGCGAGGCAGCTGATTGACGCAGTAAGCTATTACACCGGGAAAGGCTTCGTCCATGGCAACCTCGACAGCCCGAGCAGCATCGTGGTGAACGAACGCAACGGCAGTTTGAAGGTGCGAGACTTCGACCCGCGCGCTCTCGACATTCAGACCGACTTCAAGGCTTTGGCCGCAATACTCAGCCAACTGGTGCCGCAAACCCTATTCAAGAAAATAATCACACACTGCAGCGAAGGACGCTACTCCGACGGGCAAACACTGAAAAGCGACTTCGAACGAGCGGCAAGCCGCAAACGCTGGCGTGGACTGACAGCCACAGCCATAGCATTGCTGGCAATAGCGGCCGTAGGACTATTCTTCGTGATGGGACGCCAACGGAAAGCGGCCGACAACCGACAGCTTCCTCCGGGGTACGGCATCGACAGCGTGGCTCCCAAAGGTAACTTTAGCATCTTCTCCACCGTCTCACAGAGCGACATCTACCTGATGTTCTTCGACTCGGTGACACCAGTCCCGAAAGTGCGCGACCTCGCCGTCGACCTCGGGCTGAGCGTGAAATGGAGCAAAATGAACTTAGGCTGCGTTCGACCCACGATAAACACCGTGGGCAAATTCTACGGCTGGGGAAACACTACCGACAGCGGCACCTGGGGCGGTCTCGACAAATACTGGCCAGCCGAGCGAGCAATGCCCAAAGGCGACATCAGTGGCTCCGAACTTGATTTCGCTAGACGGCGATGGGGCGGACAGTGGCGCATCCCCACGCGGCAGCAGTGGGAGGAACTGGTCTCTAAATGCACTTGGAAATACCGTGTGGCCAACGATGGTGCCGCAGGATACGTGGTGACCGGGCCCAACGGCAACTCGATTTTCCTACCTTTGGCGGGATTTTGTAGCGACGGCATAAATGTCGAAAACACAGGGCGATTCGGCTATTACTGGACTGCAACACCTGCAGCCGACGGCAAGCGCTCAGCATGCTACATTCTGATCGACCAACGCAACATCATCACCGACAACACCGAAGTCGTGAACACCATGATGTCGGTGAGACCAGTAACCGACTGACACGTGGCCGAGGCGTTCCGAAATATCACCCAGCTTGAGTGGCACGGACAGTTCAACACGCTGGCTCGCGCCGAGAGATACGGCAAACGATGGCTGCTCAAAGGGCTGCAACCCGAACTGGCACAGAACAAAACTTATATCGACCTTCTGCGCAAGGAGTTCGACATCACCATGCAAGCGCGACACCCGTCGGTGGTGGGCGTAGTGAGTATCGAATACGTTGAGCCGATGCAATCCTTGTGCATCGTCGAGGAATGGATCGCCGGTATCACCCTGGCCGACTGGCTCAAGGAAAACCCGACGGCAAAGAAGAAGCAGCAAGTCGCTCGCCAGATACTCGACACCGTGGCCCACTGTCACCGCCAGGGTGTGGTCCACCGCGACCTCAAACCGAGCAACGTGATGGTTACCCGCGATACACAGCAGGTGAAACTTATCGACTTCGGACTAAGCGACACTCAGCAGTACCGCTCGTTCAAAGGTGCCGCCGGCACCGTCCACTATGTGGCCCCCGAAGTGCTCGACGGATCGACGGCCAATCCCAAAAGCGACATCTATTCGCTTGGTAAAATTCTGGATGACATGAAACTGCCGAGACGATTTCGACACATAGTTGAAAAGGCGGCTTCCTTGCGTCCCGAAGAGCGATATGCCAGCGTCGAAGATCTGCATCAAGCTTTTGCACACGCCGACATGGCGCGGCGACGACAACTCGCAGTAACCGCTACGGCACTGCTAATGGCCGGCCTGTGTGCTGCCGCTTTCGTCACCGGTTACAACCTCAACGCTGACAGCGAAAACAATGCCAACTCCAAGCTTACGCAGCAATTGCTCGTCGCACGTGGCGACAGCACGGCATTGGCCAACGACACCTCGCTCACGGCAATAACCATCCCGGAGAAGGATCTGCACTTGTTCTACCTCAAACCCGGGGTAGCCTACAAGCCGACAACGGTGAGCGAGGATATTGCCGTCGACCTTGGGCTGAGCGTACTTTGGGCTCCATACAACCTTGGTGCCGACGGCCAAGCACACCTCATGCCCGGCGCGCTTGTAACACATGGCTTCCTCGAACCTTTCAGAACCGACTTATACCCTTTGAGATATCCATTCGGAGAGGGCGACCAATCCTACGAAGGCTCTGAATTCGACATGGCAAGAAAGCTTTGGGGGGGACAATGGAGGATGCCGCTAGAGAGCGACTTCGATGAACTCATCACTAAATGCCGATGGGAATATGTCGACATACCGGGTATCATCCCAGGGTATATCGTGACTGGACCAAGCGGCAAACAGATATTCATCCCGCTTTCTGGTTTTCGCTATTTCGACCATTTCTACTCGATAGGCGAAACCGGGTACTATTGGACAGCCAATAATGCAACCGAAAGCCAAAACGGCGGTTACGCAATAGTGCTCAACAAAGACTTGATTATGAGACATCTGTTATTCTTCGGCTATAACAGCTTCGCAATCAGGCCCGTTCTCGACCGATGACATAAAAAAACAGCCCGCCTCGCTGGGGAGACGGGCCGTTTCTTTCATTTGCTCAAGCGTAGCAAAGTAGAAATTTGCTGTTGTCAATCATCTTATTCCTCGATGGTACGCAGATGCTGAACGTACACAGCCTTCATCATCTTCTTGCGCTTGATCACGCTGGGCTTGTTGAACTGCTGACGGGAACGCAACTCTTTCACGATACCTGTACGCTCATATTTTCTCTTAAATTTCTTCAAGGCGCGTTCGATATTTTCGCCTTCTTTTACGGGAACGATAATCATTTTCTTACTTATTGTTTTTTGTTTTGTTTGTTAATTCAATTAATTGAGCCACATTATTTTAGAGCCCCGTTGCGTCGCAACGTCGCTCAACAGCCCCAAGTGGCCGCAAGGGTGTCTAATATGTTGATTTAAAACTATTTGTCTGGCGGATATATACTCCCCTCCTTTCGGTTAGACGGCTGCAAAGGTAAGCAAAATTTCTCAACCGCCAACAATTTTCCCGATTTTTTTTAAAACAAATCGATAAGAATCTGATTTAAAGAGTCAACAAGCAAGTGCATATTATGATGCGAAGTTAGTAAAAATGTTTGTAAAACTCTTTTAATGGGGTGCTGAAATTG
>JBGUHM010000157.1:0-11252 GCA_045112115.1 Sodaliphilus sp.
AGAAAAACAAGCCGCCTGAGATATATCGCATTCTCAGACGGTTTATTTTAAAGAGGATGTGCCATAAGCGAATTATGACACGCCCTCCATAATTTATATCATAAACCGCGTAGGACGATGCCCAGCGTCCAGCGGTTGTCGATGGCCGGTCCCATGCCTGGCTTGAGCACCGACTGCGGCGCATAGCGGAAGTAGGCGCCTATGCCGTGCCAACTGAGCATGGCGATGACGTCGAACGAGAGTTTGCGCTGTGTGAGGCCATGCGTTGTTGCATTGTAGTCAGTCTTGCCAAAACGGTAGCCGTTAGTGAAGTCGGCGTAGTAATTCCAATTCATCACCATACCTGCCGCCACGTTCCAACGCTTGCCCAGACTCTGGTTGAACAGCAGCGGGAACTGCATTGAGTAAAGGAAGAGCGTTGCACGGTGCTTATCTATCTGCTCGGTCGAAGGCTCCACACCCACTATGCCTCCGTCTTTGCGAGTCCAGAAGTTAGGGTGATTCAGACTGTAACGGGAGAAATTGAAACCCAGCCCTATCGACAGCCTCGAGCGGCTCTGATTGAAGCAATATCCAAGCCCCACGAAGTTAAGCACACCGAACTCCGACATGCCACGCTTGATGGCGTCGCCGTATCCGGGGCCAATGGTGGTGCCGCCCCACCCCACGTACACATCGCTGAGAAACACCTGAAAATGCCGTTTGCGGTTTACTGAGTCTCGACGACAGAAGGGATATCTCCACTCCAGCTGTCCTACCTCTTTCTTCTCGGTGACGAGTTTTCCGTCATTGCCGGACCGCACAGAGTAGTCAAATTGATATCCATGGTCGCATCGGTGTCCGTCGACGAGAACCCTTGCCACGCTGTCGCACTCGGTTATCACCACTCGATCGGGTTTGTCAATCACTCTAACTGTGTCGGTTTGCGCCAGGCACAGTGCGGGCGTCACGGCCGCAGCCGCTGCCAGTAACAATAATCTTGTCTTCATATAATTAAACATTATTTTGGGTTATTATTTTCGGAAATCTGATGGCGAAAAAACGAGTTCCGTCTGTGCATCGCCAGAGGCCGACTTGAGGATTACTGAGAGGTTGCGCTTGCTGCTTACCGCTGAATCGACAAGCTTGTTCCACATTGGCCCGTACTGCTGCACCTGTTGAAGCCACATTTGCTTCACTTGTTCGGTATGCTCCGCCATGTAGGGGATAAAAGCTTCGGCGCTGGGAGCCACAGTAATGTCGATAGAGATAGTGTCAGGGGTGACGTCGAATGCGTTCACCTGCCATCCGTCGCCAAAGACGATCGGGCACTTCCCGTTCAGTTCGGTTATGAAACCGCTGATGTCGTTCTCGCTATCACTCAGCTGAGCAAATGCCTGCTGCGTCAAGGCAGCGGCGAGTATAATTAATAAGAATAATTTAAGTTTCATAGCTGCTACTTATTTTTCATTACGATATTCGAGTATGTCGCCCGGTGAGCAGTCGAGCACACGGCAGATGGCGTCGAGGGTTGAGAAACGCACCGCTTTGGCTTTTCCTGTTTTAAGAATTGAGAGATTGGCCACGGTGATTCCCACGCGCTCGCTCAATTCATTGAGCGACATTTTTCGTCGTGCCATCATCACGTCTAAATTTACGACAATCATAGCGGTTACGGTTTAAATGGTGAGTTTCTGTTCTTCGGCCGTTTCATATGCCACCTTATATAATATAGCCACCACGAGCGCCACAAAAGTGTAGACAAACGGATTGTCGGTAAGCACTATGTCGAAATGCTTTTCGGGCGATACGGCGATGCTCATGTTGTCGCTCACAAATGAATAGACGGGCAAGACGGCAGCCATTACCCACAACAGCGACACATTGGCACGGCTGAAGATGTTGCCACCGCGCAGCGAGCGGAGGATGTTGACGATGAATGCTGCAAAGAGTCCAGCCATCGTGAGCAAAGCCACGCGATGCACAGTGAACATCGACAGCTTTACCCCCAACCGTGGCGAGTCCCAGTTGATTACCCCCTCGCCATGGCCTTGTGTGAGCACGAAATAGGACTGAACGCAGTAGAAAACCACCCACAGGACGATACTTACGAGTCCCACATAACAGAGAATTTTCAATGTTTTGACTAATGACTTTTTCATAATATAATAGTTTTATATGAATGTTTACGGTGACAAAGGTATATAATATTTATCGAATATCAATAATTTTATTATGTTTTTTAATATTTTTTAAACCTTTTGCGATAATAGAGGGTGACGGAGAATTATTAACCACGGTTTATTTGGATTTCGCGGGTCGGTTAGTGTAATTCGCTGTTGCGATTGTTCATTTTTCATTTATTTGCACTATCTTTGCGGCTGATAATCAATCAAAACAACAAAAGAGATGGGAATAAAAGAGTTTATCGCCGACTTTCGCGAGGCATTCGGGAGCAAGGCTCCGCTGCCATTGCTGTTCGGCTATAGCGATCAGGCAGTAGCGCACACTGAGAAAAAAGGCGGATGTATGTTCAACGTTCTTCAGGAGGCTCGTGACGGGAGGCCGGTGTCGCTGAGCGCCGAGAATATCAGTTGCGGCGGCGGCCGTCTGTACACAGGTTTCGCACCGATGCCCGAGCGCGTTCCGCGTTTTGTCTCGCTGACCGAGAAGTACAAGAAAACGCCGGAGATGGTTGTGGAATATGTGGAGCGCCTCGCGATTCATCCAGCTGAAAAACCGTACTTGAATTTTGTCCGCCTCGACCAGGCAGAGTCGTTCGACAGCTACGAGGCCTTGCTATTCTACGCCACGCCCGACCTTCTGTCGGGTCTGTGCGGTTGGGCCTTCTACGACAACAATGCCATTGATGCTGTAGTGTCGCTGTTCGGCTCTGGCTGCGGCACTGTGGTGTCGACGGCAGTAGCGGAGAACCGTCGCGGCGGCAGTCGCTGTTTCGTAGGCCTGTTTGACCCGTCGGTACGTCCTTTCGTGGGCCGCAACGAACTTAGTTTCACCATCCCGATGAGTCGTTTCAGCGTCATGACCGAGACCATGAGAGACTGCTTCCTGTTCGGTTCCCCCGCCTGGAGCAAGGTGAGACAACGTCTTGAAGAGTGACAGCCTATGGAGATTGTCAACCTGCTTGAGAGGAGCGACCGCAGCCAGCTTCGACAATGGCTCGCCGAGCATCACACCACAGAGCGAGAATGCTGGGTGGTGTGCAGCCGTTCGCGTGTGGTGCCCGCAGGCATCATTTCCTATGTCGACGTTGTGGAAGAGGCATTGTGCTTCGGCTGGATTGACTCCACGCTGAAACGACTGCCCGACGGCCGTCTGGCGCAACGCCTATCGCCACGCCGCAAGCGCAGCCACTGGACCGAGCTCAACCTCCAACGTTGTGCCAGCCTCGAAGCGCGAGGCTTGATGACCCAGTCGGGCCGCGCTGCCCTACCGCAGGCAAAGTAAAGAGGACGCTCAAGATAAGCGCCCTCGTTACATGGGAATTTATTTATGTTGTAATGCTTATTACGGAATAATCTGCTTGGTGGTTGCTGTTCGTCCGCTGGTGTATCGCGTCACAACGATGTTGACACCGGAGAACGGTTTCTTGCTCGCCACGCCCATCATGTTGTAGTAGGTCACATCGGCCACATCGTTGTTGGCCTTGAGGTCGTCGAGTCCGGTGACCACCTTGTCGTCGAAGAGCACTGTCACCTTTGTTTGAGCCACAAAGTAGTCGAGGCCGTCGTCGATTGAGCGTGCTGTGTAAGGCCTTCTTGCCGCACGTTCTTCGTCCAAATCGGAGGTCGAATACATTCTCACTATATACTGCACATTTTTCTTCTGCTTAGCTTCGAGAGCATTGTCGGTGAAGAGGTCCTGTACGTAAACCACACCCGTTTCGGGATAGTCGACTTTGAGTTCGGTATAGTCAGAGCCGTAAGCATATCCATCGCTGCTGACGCCGTTCTCGTTATCGAGTTTGTTGAGCAGAGTCTCGGCATCGAGAGAGGATGTGGAAGTTGAGCCACTGGCGTTGTTGACGCGCCATACACGATAGCGGTATACGGTGTTGATGTCCTCGGTCATAGTTGGCTCGATTCGCAGCAGGCAGAAGTAACCCATCATCTTTCCGTTGGGTCTCGAGAAGGGATTCGACTTCATCTGGTTGGAAACGGTGAGGTTCACGCTGGGATAGATTACGTCGGCCATATCGCATCCATAAGTGTTGACATCCATCGTCGACACATCGTAGAGGGTCTCGATCACGGGTACATATTTGTTGCTTGTGCTACCGGAAGCATTGTGATCGGTAATAGAGAGAATGCCGTTGCTGTCGATATAGACTGAGCCCTGATTGTCGTTGAGGTTGCCGTCGAAGCCGGTTCCGAAGACGTGGTAGGTACCGCTATTGTTGAAGTTCTCGGCCTTACCCACTCGCGTTACGGCATTCTTGTTGTCGACACGAAGCACGCTGTACTCCAAGAGGTTGGCGACAGGGTCGTTGATGGCGTCGAACGACACAGCGGTGTAGGGACCGGAGTTGAGTTGGTGGTCTTCATCGGCGTCGACCTCATCGATTGTAAATCCCACACCCTCAACAATGTTGAAGGTCTTAAAGATATTCACTGCCAAGTCGTTGCTATGTTTGCCATCGGTCTGCTCGAAGCAATAGGTGTAGCAAGGCGACTGTTCATTAGTCGCGGTGGAGGCAGTGAAGCGGTCGATTATCACCACGGTAGCGTTCTCGAAGCTGGAGATAACGCCGCTTAGTGCGGGCTGCTCGTCGTCGAAAACGAGGTTGGTCACCTGCGAATCGGCGTTGTAAATCACCTCATAGTTGTAGCTGTGTCCGTCATCGTTGCTGGAGAATCGCACTGTGGCCACCGTCACCTTGTTGCCTTCGGTGTCGCTACGTGTCACGGTATACTCCTCGAGGCTGTTTTTCATCGCCTCATAGTCTCTTGAGGTAGTGGGACGAATCGACACCTTATTCTTATATATGTTGACCTCGTTGGTCACATCGTAGCGGCTTCGTGCATCGGCGGCTTCCGAGAAGAACGGGTCGATGCCAGGCACAACCACCGAGCGTATGGGACTGTCGGCCGATATAGTCATTGCGGGCATTCCGGTCTCGTCATAGACCAATGAACCGTCGGCATTGAAGATGATGGGTGCAGCCGTAATCATGTAATAGAACTTCTGAGGATCGACCTGCTGCTCAACCAGATATTCGTGGCTTTTCTCGGTAGTGGGCTGAGTGTCGATGGTCGTCAAGAGTTCGCGGTTTTTGCCGTCGATGCGATACACATAAAAGTGCTCGGGAACATTCATCGTGTTCATTGACGAGTTCCAGTTGAGACGAATCTTGAAATACCCTGGTGTTTCAGACTCGGCTACCGAGGCGTCGAGAGTGGCAGTGTACATAAACACGCGTGGCATCACCTCCCAGTCCTCTTCGCCTGGGTTCTGCGAGTTGCCATACTCGTTATAATATTTAGAGTCGATATTGTTGTCGGCCACATTGGGAGCCGTCTGCTGGTACTCGAAACGGCGGTCGGGAATGAATATGGTGAGGTTACGCAGGCTGTAAGCCTCTCCGTTGTTGGAAATGGTGAACCAGTGGCCACTGTCCATCGATGTGACATTGGTGCAGTCGTGGAAGCAGTAATAAGGCTTGCCCTGCCGCATATCGGAGATAAACGATGTGGTTGCCGCAGAGCCTTGGTTTGGATTCACGGGGCTTATTTGCTCGAACATACGATACAGCGGCTTGGTGTAAGTTGAGCGAGGTTTTCCCTTGGAGATAAAGAAGAACCGGTTTGTGGCGTCGTCGATCGAGAACAAGTAACCGGGGTTCTGCGGATCGTCGACACGCACGAACTTGTCGACCAATTTGATCGACTCGTAAGCGTTGGCGATGTATTCGGCTCCTTTGTATTTGGAGTGATACGACTTCTTCCAACTGTCCTTCACTTGGACAAGAAGCAGCGTCATGCCGTCCTCGTCGGGGTTGGGGTACACATCGCCTTTCTTGCCGAGCCAGTTACCGTCGCTGTCGCCCAGATGGCCGTATGTGTTGTAGTCGATTTTACGGCTCTGAGTTCCGTTGAAGTCGTAGGCGTAATGAATTCCCGGTATTGTGGGGTCGGTATAAACCTTCCGCAGCAAAGCCATCATATGCTCGACCGAGGTAGCCTCGTCGGTGATGGCCACCGTTTTCTCCTCGCCATTCTCGGTATACGTCACCGTATAATCAGAATAGTCGAAATGGTGCACCTTGGTCGTCTCGTTGTGATATTCGTAGGCCCTCGCATTGAATGTCGAGCATACAACGACTAATGCAACTAATCTAAAGATGTTTTTTAAACTCATGTTCTAACCTAATTTTTATGAATTAATATACCGCAAGCGCAAAGGCGATAAAAATTCGCCTACTTTAGAAAGCTGGAGTGTCAAAAACTCCACTACAGTACAATAATTGAAAAAAGCAATCTTATAAATAACTCAACTAATAGTGAACGATATTCTCGTTTCACGGTGCAAAGCTAAATAACATTTTTCAAACCACCAAATGTCATAAAGGCCGAAAAACCGTCTAATCACATATAATCGCTAATAATAGCCACATATATCGCTGTATTACAGAACATTACAATGCGTAGTAAAATTATGTGAATAATTCATAAAATACCTTAATCGCAATATAGAGCCTATTTTTTCTATTAAATTTAATTCTTAATTTTGGGAAAAATATTCACTTCATAAAAACAGCTTGATAGAATCGCGCCTCTTTTCATGTTTTGTTACATTATTTCACACTTATTAACTACTAGCAATCATGTAACCCATTTCATTTGCCTATCATTTTCACCAATGTAGACAATGTCGTTCCATTTTGGTTCAGGCGGCAATTGCTTTTACCAAATCGTTATTTCCCAAACAATTGCCAGAAGATATAATTTTCCCAAGTGCTCAATTACCAGAAGAGCGTATTGCGTTTTGAATCGTTTTGAATCGTTTCGACAAGAAATATACATTATCTATACAAATTGCAGGAAAGACGGTTCAGCTGGATGCACTAGTACGAGAATCGTCTCGAATTGCCCCGACGACGGCGAGACTGGATGTGGGTGTCACCGGTTCCACAAAGGGCAGCATAGGCATCTCAGATTTAAGGGCGGCAAAGAGGTCGCTTACCGGGAATAAAAAAACCACCGGAGAGAAAGTCTTCGGTGATTGATTTATAAGTGGTCAGTTAAGTCAGAACTGGTTTTCGACGATGTCGGTAAGCACGTCGCGCATCTCGAGACCTGCGGCCGCCACCTGCTGGGGTATGAAGCTTGTCTCGGTCATGCCGGGCGTGGTGTTGATTTCCAGCATGTTTATCTGGTCGCCGCGGGTGATAATGTAGTCAACCCTAATGATTCCGTTGCAGTGAAGGATATCGTACATGCGCGAAGTCTCAGCCATGAGCCGACGCGTGAGGTCTTCGGATATACGCGCTGGCGTTATCTCGTCGACCTGGCCGTTGTACTTGGCGTCGTAGTCGAAAAACTCATTGTCGGTGACGACCTCGGTTATGGGGAAGACCACACTTTTGTTCTTGGTCTTGTAGCAGCCCACTGTCACCTCAGTTCCATCGAGAAAACTCTCGATCATCACGTCGTCGCACGACTTAAACGCCTCGTGCAGCGCCTGTTCCAACTGCCCCACGTGCTTCACCTTTGTAATACCGAAACTCGACCCCTCGGCCACGGGTTTGACAAAGCACGGCATACCGAGGCGTGCCTCAATAGCCGCTCCGTCGAGATTGCGCTCCTCATCACGCCGCACAAGAATGCTGTCGGCGACAGTCACCCCGAAGGCGCGCAGGTAGTTGTTGAGCGCGAACTTGTCGAAAGTGAGAGCCTCAACGAGCACATTCGACGTCGAGTAGGGTATTGAAAGCAAGTCGAAATAACCCTGGAGAATACCGTTCTCGCCGGGTGTCCCGTGAATGGTGATGTAGGCGTAGTCGAAGACGACACGCTCGCCCTGGCAGCTGAACGAGAAATCGTTCTTGTCGACCTGAGGCTGAGAGCCGTCGGGCAGGTTCACGTGCCAGTCGCGGCCACGCATCTCCACTATATATACATTGTAACGGTCACGGTCGAACCATGAATTGAGTCCGCGCGCCGAGCGCAACGACACCTCGTGCTCGAGCGAGTCGCCGCCACATACTATCGCGATGTTTCTTTTATCTTTGTCCATTGTCATGATTACTGTTTTACGGAGTGCAAAGGTACAATGATTGCGAGAATTCACCAAATTTTGCCTGAAAAAACACGATTTCTCGCCAAGATTGTGTATTTTTGCGCCGACAAAACCAAACACTGATATGGAAACAAAAGAATTATACGCATTCTACAAGCAGCACCCGGTAATCACCACCGACAGCCGTGACTGCCCCGAGGGCAGCATCTTTTTTGCCCTCAAGGGTGAGAGTTTCGACGGAAATAAATTCGCCGCAAAGGCGCTCGAGAGCGGTTGCTCGCTGGCCGTTGTCGACGATCCCGAGGTGTACCGTGAGTACGGAGACAGCACCCGCATGACGCTTGTTCCCGACACGCTTCAGGCGTTCAAAGACCTGGCGCGCGAGCACCGTCGCCAGTTCGACATCCCCGTAGTTGGCATCACCGGCACCAACGGCAAGACCACAACGAAAGAGCTGGTACGCGCCGTACTTGCCAAGAAATACACCGTGATGGCCACCGAAGGCAACTTCAACAACGACGTAGGTGTGCCCAAGACGCTGTTCCGTCTCAACGCTGAGCACGACATCGCTGTGGTGGAGATGGGCGCCAGCCACCCTGGCGACATCGCCACACTCGCCGCAACCGCCGAGCCCACCTGCGGACTCATCACCAACGTGGGCAAGGCCCATCTGCTGGGCTTCGGTTCGTTTGAAGGTGTGGTCCACACCAAGGGCGAACTGTATGACAACCTGGCACAGCGCTCCGGCAGCGTTATCTTCGTCAACAACGACAACCCGCACCTGATTGGCATCCTTCCCGATGGCGTGCAGACAATGCGCTACGGGCGCGAGGGATGCGCCGTGAACGGCGAAGTTGTGGCATGCGACCCGTTCCTGCGTCTGCGCTGGCGTACCGACGGCGAGTGGCACAAGATTGACACACACCTCATAGGAAGCTACAACCTCGACAACGTGCTTGCCGCCGTGACCGTCGGCACGCACTTCGGCGTAACGCCCGAGGAAATCTGCGCCGCCGTCGAGGAGTACCGTCCCGACAACAACCGTTCGCAGCTCACCGAGACCGGCCGCAACCATCTCATCGTAGACGCCTACAACGCCAACCCGACGTCGATGGCCGCCGCGCTTGAGAACTTCCGCATCATGGAGGTATCGCCCAAGATGGCCATCATAGGCGAAATGCGCGAACTCGGCGACAGTTCGGCTGAAGAGCACCGCAAACTTGTGGAAACGCTGAAAGACAGCCGTTTCGATGATGTATGGCTCGTGGGCCACGAATTCGACTCTATTGACGCACCGTTCCGTCGCTTCGCCGACGTCGACGAAGTGAAAGCCGCCCTCGCCGCAGCCCCCGTCGACGGCCACTACATCCTCATCAAAGGCTCGAACGGCAACCGCCTGTTCCAGCTACCCGAGTGCCTCTGACCCCTTTTTTGACAGACGAACATAAGGCATTGTCGGCCGTTTCAAAAATATAAGATTTGATTATTAATCGATTCTACGGAGTCAAGGAGTTTTTGAGGATCATGTAGATTTGAGCGGATTATTAGGCTGCTGACCTGAACAAGACCTTCACGGTCTTGAATTGGCAACACCCCCACGGCGCAAAGGTTGCAAGCCTGAGTGACGTGGGGGCTCTGCATCGAGCCTACGCCACGAGTCACGCAGGGGGCAAGACCGCCAAGACCGCCAAGACCGCCAAATGTGCTCACCATTATAAAAAAACTAGAAAAGTTTGTGTAATCGACAAGTAATGCGTATCTTTGCGGCGTGATAGGATGGCTAACGCCTACCCTGTCGCAAGACATATTGACGTGAAAGCGTTTTTGGGCTATCCCAACTTGAAATTCGGCAAAAATTTTAACTATACGGATGGCAGTCACAAAGCGCTTCATGCTTGCCTATATCCACCCGTCCGGGTGACTGATATATCGGCAATGCGTGGGGTTGACTGTTTATAGTATAGTGGGCGTTTGCCGATGCCTCAAGTTGATAGACAGAAGTTCCTCACGCTTTCTTTACACCAACCCCAAACCAAGCGGGCATGGATGGCTCAGAGGAACACCACTCCGCCCCATCGTCTTTTCGCATGAGAGATGTAGAATGTAATGTGTAAGATGTTTGTCGAAGCCTGACAAGCAACTCCCCCAATTGCCATACAGACTATATATTATTCACAACTAAAAACAAATATCGCATGAAACAACTAAAACTTTACCTCTTGCTGGCGCTTCTCGCCGCCACGCTCCCCGCCACGGCCTACGACTTCGTGGTCGACGGCTTGTGCTACAACTTCAACTCCGACGGCACCTCTGTCTCCGTCACTTATGAATATTCCAATTCTAATTATCCGAGTTATAGTAATCTTAGCGGTGAGCTGAACATCCCAGCATCAGTTACTTACGACGGTGCCACGTACTCAGTCACAGCAATCGGTACGGGTGCTTTGAGACGTTGCAGCGAATTGACGAGTATTACAATACCAAACTCAGTCACCTCAATCGGCATTGAGGCTTTTTCGCATTGCAGCGGCTTGACGAGCGTGAGCATACCAAACTCTGTAACTATAATCGACAAAATGGCTTTCCATTATTGCGACGGTTTGACGAGCGTAATCATCGGCAACTCCGTCACGACAATTGGGCAAGACGCGTTCTACAACTGTACGGGAATAAACGACTTAACTTATAATGCCATAAATTGTACGACTTATACTATGTCGAAAAGCAACATCAAACAAGTTACAATTGGCAACCAAGTTGAGACTCTACCCGCGCAATTTGTTAGCAGTTCGAAAATAACGAGTGTGACGATTCCTAGTTCCGTCACTTCTATCGGCGAAAGGGCGTTTTGGAATTGTGAAAGTTTGACGAGCGTGACATGGAATGCAAAGAATTGTTCAGACCTCTCTAACAATAACTATTTTTGGAATACGGGTATCGAGACTTTCATTTTTGGTGATGAAGTTGAAACGATTCCTGCCTACATTTGTTCTGATTTGTCGGGCCTGACAAGT
>JBGUHM010000158.1:0-6256 GCA_045112115.1 Sodaliphilus sp.
ACGTTCTCAACCACGCAGACGGTTGAGCTGTCGCGAGAAGGGTTGGCGCAAATGGGGCATATTTCCTGCTCGCTGATATTGTGGCAAGACTTGCAGTAGGTGATTTCGTCGCGCAGTCGAGTGATGGCGTCGGCGAGATTGTGTGCGTTTTGGCTTGGCTGCTTGAGCAGGTGCAGCACCAATCGCAGGGCGGTTTTCCGTCCTATACCCGGCAGCGCAGCAATCTCGTTAACTGCGTTTTCGAGAAGAGTTGAAGCAAATTCCTGGTTCATTATTGCGTGCAAAGGTACAACAAAAAACACAACCGGCAAAATATATTAAATAAATTGCCGGTTGCGGAATATCCCGAAAAGATACGGGATTTAGTCTTTGCCGTTATTGTCCAAGAATAATTGCATATAGTGTACTTACGTCGCCGGTGTTGACGTTGCCGTCACCGTTGAGGTCGTACTTGGGATCGGTAGCGCCATTCAGCAGAGCGGTATATAAAGTGCTGACGTCACCGGTGTTGACGTTTCCGTCGCCGTTGAGGTCACCAAGTATGCCCTGAGTTTCAGCCTCCTGTTTGACGTGAACAACGAATTCGGCACCGGGATAGGAGACGGTGACGTCGGCCTCGCGAAGGTTGACACCTTCGGGCAGCGGATCGACTGCGATATTGAGCTTGGTGTGTCCGCTATAGCGGTTTGTTTCTTCCACAATGCTGTCGACGGGCTCGCCAACGGTGACCCAGTCGGCGCCGTCGGACTTCTCGATGTACCACCTTGCAGAACTGTAGTATGAGCGGAACTCAATATCCTGCTCGATACCTTCAGCTGGTGCTTTGATAGTGTCGGTTGCGCTGTGCAGGTAGTAGTTGGCAATGTCATATCCGTTCTGCCACGATGTGAGGCGGTTTCCGCTGGTGGTCCAGACGAGGTTGGTGTTGACGATATCCTGCTTGATCTGGGATCCGTCGGCATTGCTGATTTCCACGTAGGTGAACGCATGGTGCTCGTTGGGCAGATATTCGGTGTGTGGCTTGTAGAGCGGGAAGAAGGTGACATCGTCGTCATTAGCCTCGATTACAGTGACGATTGCATCGTCGATGACGAGTTCGACGTCAAGGCCAGTATCCTTGTCACGTCCCTGAAGATCTTCGAAAGCCACCAAAACTGTAGTGTTGCCGTTGCTTGTCACCTCGGCGGTCTGTTCCGACAGCAGTTCGCCAATACCGTAGTTACCGTTAGCGTCTCTTGTTGCTCTGTAGATTCTGCATGCGAGTTCACCAGACTTGTGACACAGAATACGAGAGTAAACAGTCTTGAGCAAGTACGGAGACAGCGGTTTGTCGTTCAGTTCGGCGAATCCAAGTACTCGGACGGTGTCGACCTCGAATTCCACGCCACCTGCATCTTTAATCTTTTTAGTATAATAAGAGTCAGCCTTAGCGTTGTTGTTTCCGCTGATACCTGAATTGTAAGAGTTGCCACTCCAGTGGGCGGGGTTGTAGTTAGCTGCGGGGAAGATGGTCCCGGAACTATTCACATAGCACGGTCCACCAACTTGGATATAGGGAGCCAAGGTGTAAGTAGAGTCACCCTGATTATTAGATGCGGTTAGAGCCGGAGCATCTATAGTGGCATAGTCATGATAATATACCGAGAGGTTGTTGGCGGTTGATGTAATGATTTCGCTCAAGTTGTCAGGGTCGGTGAAACTCCAAAGAATCGACGTGGCATCGGTTGTTCGGTTAACGAACTGCAAGTTGCGGAATGAAGGAGCGTACATACGGTTGTTGGTGAATGTAGAACCGGTAGTTGAGACACCGCAGTAGAACACACCAGTGGGTCGTGTGAAGAGTGCTCCAGGTAAACCCTCGTCCTCGGCGTTTGGCAAAGCGACGACTCGGTTGCCATGCCGCACGAACTTCAAAGGATTAAAATTGTTGTCCGATTCTGTGACAGTGTTGTCGGCAGGGACAGTCTCAAGTGCTACATCGTTGTTGATGGCCGTCGAGACGTAAGCAAATCCTGTAACAGCCAGCAAGGAAATAGCTGAGAGAAGTAGAATTTTTTTCATAAGCTTAATGTGAATGGTTATTAAAAATAGTAATGATTGTTCCCTTAATGGTTTATAAAATGTTATAAAAACGCCCAAAATTAGTTGTTGTTCTTGATATTTGCAAATTAGAGGGCCGATATTTAACATTTGTTAAGTGTTATTATTCAAAGTTTGTGCATATTTAGGAATGTCCAAAAACCTCAGAGAATGAAATAGTTTGAATTTTTTTATCGAAATATAGTGTGAAATTCATATATAATGTGTAAATTTGTGCGCTTTTTAAGTGGAAAATTGGCCGTCGAAGCCTAGTCTGCGGTGTCAGTCGGCTGGTTATCAGCTTGTTAATATAAATAATCATAATAAAAAATTTCATTAAAATCAGAAATGAAAGTTTACAAATCGAACGAGATCAGAAACATCTCATTGTTGGGCAGTAAAGGCTCGGGTAAGACCACTCTCGCCGAGTCGATTCTCTTGCAGAGTGGAGTGATAAATCGTTGCGGCAGCGTAGGCAGTGGCAATACCGTATGTGACTATTTTCCTGTTGAGAAGGAATATGGTTACTCGGTGTTTTCGACCATATTCAGCGTTGAGAACAACGGCAAGAAGTTGAACTTCATTGACTGTCCGGGTAGTGACGACTTTGTGGGCAACATAGTTACCGCATTGAACGTTACTGATGCAGCGCTTATGCTCGTCGACGGCCAGTACGGAGTGGAGGTCGGCACCCAGAACCAGAAGCGCACAGTAGAGGCTATTCAGAAGCCGTTGATTTTGGCCGTCAACAAGAACGAGGCCGAGAAGAGCGATTTTGACAACGTGTTATCACAGCTGAAGGAGACCTTCGGCAACAAGGTTGTTCCCATCCAGTTCCCGGCAAGTAGTGGTCCTGGCTTCAACACCATAGTTGACCTGCTGAAGATGAAACAATATACCTATGCCGCTGGTGGTGGCAAGGGAACCGAGGGCGAGATTGACGCCTCGTTGCAGGATCGTGCCGAGGAGATGCAGAATGAGCTGTTTGAGATGGCTGCTGAGAACGACGAGGCCTTGATGGACAAGTTCTTCGAAGAAGGCACCTTGAGTGAGGATGAGATTCGCGACGGTATTATCAAGGGTTTGGTAGACCGCAGCATTATACCTCTGCTGGTGTTCAGCGGTGAGAAGAATATAGGTGTAGACCGCATGCTCGAGGTGATGGGTGAGATTGTTCCCACCGCAGCTCAGATGCCCGCTCCTGTCAACACCGAGGGTAAGGAAGTGGTTCCCGACGACAACGGTCCCACGAGCCTGTTCTTCTTCAAGACGACAGTTGAGCCCCACATCGGTGAGGTGTCATATTTCAAGGTGATGAGCGGTGTGATTAAGGCCGGAACCGACCTCAACAACGCCGATCGCGGCAACAAAGAGCGCGTTGCTCAGCTGAACACCGTCTGCGGTTTGATTAAGAACACCGTTGACGAGCTGCACGCTGGAGACCTCGGCGCCACCGTTAAGCTGAAAGACGTCCGTCGTGGCAACACCCTGAACGAGAAGGACTGCGACTATCAGTTCGACTTCATCAAATATCCCGCGCCGAAGTATCAGCGTGCCGTACGCCCGCTCAATGAGAGCGAGATTGAGAAGCTCGGTTCGGTACTTAACCGTATGCATGAGGAAGATCCGACCTGGCTCATCGAGCAGTCGAAGGAGTTGAAGCAGACCATCGTGTCGGGTCAGGGCGAGTTCCACCTGCGCACGCTCAAATGGCGTATCGAGAACAATGAGAAGGTTCAGATTGAGTACATCGAGCCGAAGATTCCGTATCGCGAGACCATTACCAAGGCTGCCCGTGCCGACTATCGTCACAAGAAGCAGTCGGGAGGTTCGGGTCAGTTCGGTGAGGTACACCTGATTATCGAGCCTTACAGCGAAGGCATGCCCGAGCCCGATGTCTACAAGTTCGGCAACCAGGAGTTCAAGATGAACATCAAGGACAAGCAGGAGATGGACCTCGACTGGGGTGGCAAACTTGTAATTTACAACTGTATCGTAGGTGGCGCCATTGATGCCCGCTTCATTCCCGCGATTGTGAAGGGAATCATGGACCGCATGGAGCAAGGCCCGCTTACCGGTTCATATGCCCGCGACGTTCGCGTATGTATCTACGACGGTAAGATGCACCCGGTGGACAGTAACGAAATCTCGTTCCGTCTGGCAGCCCGTAACGCCTTCAGCATGGCTTTCCGCAATGCCAACCCGAAGGTGCTTGAGCCTGTTTACGATGTTGAGATCCTTGTTCCGAGCGATGCCATGGGTGGCGTCCAGAGCGACCTTCCCGGCCGCCGCGGTATCATGATGGATATGTCGAGTGCCAGTGGCATGGAAACCATCAAGGCCCGTATACCTTTGAAGGAGATGGCCAACTATTCGACCGCATTGAGTTCGATTACCGGTGGCCGTGCATCGTTCAACATGAGCTTTGCCAGCTACGAACTCGTACCTGCAGACGTTCAGGAGAAGTTGCTCAAGGAGTACGAGGAGTCGAAGAAAGACGAGGATTAATCATTCCGTCGCGACTGGAAACGTCAGGTTTCCATATAGAACGAATTGCCGCATTGCCTCAACAGAGGCAGTGCGGTTTCGTTTATGTGTAGTTACACATATAATAATATATAGGACTTATAAATTTTGGCCCAATAGGGCGATTTGTGGGTGATTTGGAATTTTTTTGAAAAAAAAGTGGTAAAAATTGCGCTTAATTGTAAAAGAATTTGTAAATTTGCTTTTTAAAGAATGCGCGAAAGCAACAAACTCTTAACATAAACTATTATGGCACAAAGATTTATACCAGATTCAGAGTTGATTATCAACAGTGATGGCTCAGTGTTTCACATCCATCTGCGCCCCGAACAACTGTGCGACAACATCATCGTGTGCGGCGACCCCAGTCGTGTCAATATGATTGCGTCGTATTTCGACACCCAGGATTTCGAGGTGTCGAGTCGAGAGTTCCATACTATAGGCGGCACCTATAAGGGCAAGCGCATCATGGCACTGTCGCACGGCATCGGTCCTGACAACATCGACATTGTTATTACCGAGCTTGACGCGTTGGCCAATGTGGACTTTGAGACCCGCCAAGTAAAGCCCGAGCACCGCACGCTGAACATCGTGCGCATCGGCACGTCGGGCGGAATGCAGGAGAATGTACCTGTTGGCACGCCTGTGATAGCCGCAAAGGCTATTGGTTTCGACGGCGTTTGCAACTACTACGCAAAGCGTAATGAGGTTGCTGACCTTGACTTCGAGCGCAAGTTCTGCGAGTTTGTAAAGTGGAATCCGTTGTTTGCAAAGCCTTATGTTGTTGAAGCCGACCCAACCTTGGTGGAGAAGATCGGCCGTGACGACATGGTCCGCGGTTACACCATCAGCGCCGTTGGCTTCTATGGCCCTCAGGGCCGTGAGGTTCGTCTGGCCCTTGCCGAGCCGGAGTTGAACAAGCGCATTGAGGCGTTTGAATATGACGGCGGCCGAATCACCAACTATGAGATGGAAGGTGCAGCCCTTCAGGGTATGGCGAAGATGATGGGCCACCGTGCGATGACTGTATGCTCGATTATCGCTAACCGAGTTGCCACGAAGGCCAATCCGAACTACAAGACAGCCGTAAACGACCTTGTAGCAGTGGTGATTGACCGTCTTCTCAGTGACTGACCCCCAATCCTCAAATCATAACACAAGTTATCCTTAGGCAGGCATAAACAGCAATTACTTTTGTGCCTGCTTTCTTTGAACCCGAATAGGCCATTAGACCGGAGAGGTAAGTTTATTCATCCTAATGACCGATTCGGGTTGAAACAAAATAGGTTCCAGCGAGAAAAGAGGGCCATCGTCGGAACTTTTGAATTAATAACGGACCTCGTGATTTAAAGTATATGAAACTATCATTAATAACATTCGGAACCATAACACTTGCGTTATCGCTGTTCAATTGTGGTGGACCATCGGGTAAGCCCAAGGATGATGCGCAAAAAATAAAAGGCGACATCGAGAAATATTACGAAAAGGAATATGAGACTGAGCTCGACGCGAAAGAGAAATTTCTGCAGTATCAGGAGTATTATGCCGAACACGGCAACAAAGAAAGCTGGAAAGAGTTTCAGTCAGAAGTAATGGAAATAATGTCGGACGTGAGAGATGACGTGAAGTACAAGTATAAAGAGCGTGAACG
>JBGUHM010000159.1:0-19137 GCA_045112115.1 Sodaliphilus sp.
AGAAGGTCGATAGGCTTCGACGCCGACTCAGCGCTCATTGCCGAGGCCTTAAAAGACTTCAAGCCAGCAGCTCCCAAGCCCAAACAGACCACATTGTCACTATTCTAATATTAATTGCCTAATTTCAGCAAAACATCAATATGGAAAGAGAACGGATTTTACTCTGCCTTGCTCACATGAGCGGCAACGAAATGAAATATATCCAGGAAGCATTCGACACCAACTGGGTGGTGCCTTTGGGACCAAATGTAAACGGCTTTGAGAAAGACCTCGAGGAATTCGTGGGGCAAAACAAGCACGTAGTGGCATTGAGCGCCGGCACTGCGGCAATTCATCTGGCGCTCGTGGCTCTTGGCGTAGGGCGCGACGACGAAGTGATTTGCCAGTCGTTCACCTTTGCAGCAAGCGCCAATCCCGTGGTTTACCAAGGTGCAACCCCCGTGTTTGTCGACAGCGAGCCCGATACATGGAATATGGACCCGAACTTGCTTGAGGATGCCATCAAAAGCCGTATAGCCGCCACGGGACGCAAACCCAAGGCCATCATCCCGGTTTACCTCTACGGCATGCCTGCGCGTATCGATGAGATTATGGAGGTGGCGAGGCGTTATGATATCCCCGTTATCGAGGATTCCGCCGAGGCATTCGGCTCGATGTACCGCGGACAGGCTGTGGGTACATTCGGAACGTTCGGCATCATGTCGTTCAACGGCAACAAGATGATTACCACCAGCGGCGGTGGCGCTCTGATATGCCCTGACGAAGCGACTAAAAAACGTATCATGTACTATGCCACTCAGGCACGTGAACCTCTACCCTACTACGAACACCTCAACATCGGCTATAACTACCGGATGAGCAACATCTGCGCTGGAATAGGACGCGGACAGATGACTATAGCCGCCGAGCACATTGCTCACCACAACCATATTAAAGACCTCTATGCCAAGGCTTTCGCGGGCATAGGCGGTATCGACCTCCACGTTGCTCCCGAGAACTACATGGAGCCCAACTACTGGTTGAACACCATCACAGTCGATTCTAAATTGACGGGCGGCGTTGACTACGATCGCCTAAGAGTGGAACTTGACACTGCTGCAGTTGAGACTCGCCCATTGTGGAAACCGATGCACCTTCAGCCTGTATTCAAAGATGCCCCGGCTTTTGTGAACGGTGTGAGCGAAAGTTTGTTTGCAAAAGGTTTTTGTCTGCCGAGCGGCCCTTGCGTGAGCGACAGTGACATAGATTATATAGTTGTCAAAATCAAACAAATTCTCGGAATATGAAACGCTTTACGTTAATATTGGCCCTTATTGCATGCACCCTGACGGCAATGGCTACTCCCGGTGACACAATCGCCTTGTTCAACAGCAAGAATTATGACGATTGGACATATACACGCGACGGCTATGCATTGACTCCGCAACTCATTCTTCAGCATAAAGTCACACTTTTCATAAGTTCGCAGAACAACGAATACACCCTCGTTTCTTCAACGCTTGATCTCAATGCTGTATCGAAACTGAGGATTGAGTTTGATGGTTACTGCCAGCCTTCTAATAGTGGTTTCAGCCCTAAACTTAATTCTCCCACAATTGAACTGATCGACGACGACGGCAACGTTGTTTCAAGCCACTATGAGAAATTCAGCGACAAGACGGCGCATCGCAGCTTCTCTTGCACTCTTGATGTCCCGTCTTCTTCTAAACCGCTGCGCCTTAGAATTGCAGCATGGGACGCCAACTCCGACAATGCGCTGGCAGTCGTGGCAGTTGTTGTTACCGACGACTCGTTCGAGCGCGGTGACGTTAACGGCGACGGCAACGTGAACACCGGCGATGTGAGTGAACTCTACAAAGCGATACTTGACGGCTCTAACGATATCATCTACGACCTGAATAACGACGGCTCGGTTAACACCGGCGATATCTCGGAGCTATACAGACTGATTCTCAATTATTAGCATGTTAAAGTATTGCTTTATACTTTAAGCAATAACAAATCCCCCTCGCAGTGACTCAAATCGTGCGAGGGGGACTTTGCATTATAGCATTTACTCATGCGTCTCTTCTTTAGTTTTGAATGTGACAAGGCGGTTGTAGACATAGTTTGCAAGCGTGTATGCCACCATTGCGATAACCATCACAATGTTTTCGCCGGTGTTCTTCATCGGGAGCCAGGGAATCTCGGCCATATTCTTCATATTGCATGGTTCGAGCAGTATCCAACTCACAATACCTTGCAAGGCCATACATAGCAAGAAGCCACATACAAACAGCCCCGCTTCACGCATCAACTTGCCATCGGTCTTGAAAACCCAGCGCCTGTTCCACACAAAGCTGTTTACCACTCCAAGCACATAACCAGTGATATTACTCAAACCATAAGGCAACCCCATCAATGTGTTCATCACATAAAACACAACAAGTGTGATGAGTGTGTTGCTCACACCAATGACACCGTATTTCATCAACTGGACAATCGTCTTGCTGTCAAGTATTTTCTTCTTCTCGTCCATGCTTTTATTTACTTTGCTCAACGATGATTCCCACATCGGTCACATCTTTCACACGCTCTACGTTGTTCATGGCTTGCCACACAACAATCGACTTGACCTGCTGAGGACTTACATCCTGAGCGACGACCACACGAGATTGGTAAAGAGAACCGAACCCGGCACCTGTCCAGTTACCGTGTGAGTCGGCCAAGATGAAATTAACCTTGCGTCGGTCGACATGTGCGGCCGAATCGATTAAATCTACAACAAGACTGAGGTTGCGGAAGCGGTAATCGGATGTATGCCTCACAGCCAAAACCACATCGTAACGAGCGCTGGAGTCTGACCATTGAGGTGTGAATGAGAACGACATGTCTTTATTCCAACCGACATTCGGCACATCCTTGAAAGTTCCTTTGGGCGACTTCTCCATAGTGCACGCCATAAGTGTTGCCGCGACCCAAAGAGCCACGGCCCACACCCAAAGAGCATGTGTGTTGATGCTCTTTAGCGGCCTATTTGTTGTCGCCTTGTCGTTTGTCATTTCGCTGGTTGTTACCGCGGTTGTCTTTCGGACGACGGTCGCGTTTCTCACGGCGTTGTCCGCCCTGAGGCGAAGCGCTTTTCGCTGATTTATCGACGTTCTTGTCTCCTGAAGGCAAATCGCTTTTGTCCTGGCGGTCGTTCTGTTTCTGTTTGTTCTTCGACTTCTTTTTCTTCTTCTTTTTATTGTCGAAACGGCTTATGCTGTCTTGTTCCACAAGGTCGCCATAGGCGCTCTTGCGCTCACTGTTACGGCTGCTCTCGCCAAGAAGGCTCTCTGGCTTCTCGCCGTTGCGATTCATCGAAATGATTTCCCTCACACGTTCCGGACTTAATACAACTGCATTGGCAAGCATTCGCTTGTCGGTTGAGTAAGTCATCTCGCGCTTGTAGACGTCGGTCTTGAAATGGTAATATGTGGCGTCGGCGCTCTCCAACGGAATATCTCGTGAAGGAAACTGCTTGATTGCCTCTACATAGCCGTCAACCTCGAAGTTGATGCAGCACTTAAGCTTTGCGCACTGGCCGGCGAGTTTCTGAGGATTGAGAGAGATGTCTTGAAAGCGGGCGGCGCTTGTTGCCACCGACACGAAGTTGGTCATCCATGATGCGCAGCACAGAGGCCGGCCACACGGGCCTATTCCACCTATTCGTCCTGCCTCTTGACGCGCGCCAATCTGTTTCATCTCCACACGAATCTTAAACACCTCGGCCAACACCTTGATTAGTTGTCGGAAATCGACACGTCCATCGGCTATGTAGTAGAAAATGGCTTTGTTTCCATCTCCTTGGTACTCTACATCACCGATTTTCATGTTGAGATTGAGATCGGCGGCAATCTGACGCGAGCGAATCATCGTATCCACCTCGCGGGCTTTAGCGGCCTCAAAGCGCTCAAGGTCACTGGCCTTTGCCTTGCGGAACACTCGCAGAATCTCGGCATCGGGGCGCAGGTTGGCACGTTTCATCTGCAACCGCACCAGTCGTCCTGTCATGGCCACAGTACCTATGTCGTGGCCGGGATTGGCCTCTACAGCCACCAGGTCACCCTCATGCAGGTCGAGGTGAGCGCTGTTGCGGTAGAAACCTCGGCGGGTGTTCTTGAAATGCACTTCTACCATGTCGTCGAAGGCCGTGTTGCCCGGAACGTCAGCGAGCCAGTTGCATGCGTGCAGATTAGAGCGGGTGTCGCTCTTACAGCAGCCGCAACCGTCGCCGGCACACTCCACACAGGCTTCTGTGTCAGGGGTTCCCGCAGCCTCGCGCTGGTCTAAGTGATTCTTATATCTTTTGTAATTCATCCCTAAATTCTATTATTTTGCGTAACTCACCGCACGCGTCTCGCGAATAACGGTGATGCGAACTTGTCCGGGATAAGTGAGTTCGTCTTGAATGCGCTTTGCAATCTCGCCCGACAGACGCTCGGTTTCCTCGTCGCTAATCTTGTCAGCTCCCACAATCACGCGCAGCTCGCGGCCGGCCTGAATAGCGTAGGTCTTGACAACTCCGGGATAAGACAAAGCCAGATTTTCCAAATCGTTGAGGCGCTTGATGTAGGCCTCCACCACCTCACGGCGGGCGCCGGGACGGGCGCCGGATATTGCGTCGCACACTTGAACGATTGGAGCGTAAATGCTTGTTGCCTCTTCTTCGTCGTGGTGGGCGCCAATCGCGTTGCAGATATCGGCTTTCTCTTTAAACTTCTCGGCAATCTTACGGCCCAAGGTTGCGTGCGGCAGTTCGGGTTCATCGTCAGGCACCTTGCCAATGTCGTGCAACAGACCGGCACGGCGCGCTTTCTTCGGATTCAGACCAAGTTCGCTGGCCATGGCTGCACACAGGTTAGCGGTCTCACGGGAGTGCTGAAGCAGGTTCTGGCCGTAGCTCGAGCGATATTTCATCTTACCGATAAGGCGGATAAGCTCCGGATGCAGGCCGTGGATACCCATGTCGATGGCGGTACGTTTGCCTGTTTCAATCACTTCCTCCTCGACTTGCTTGCGCACCTTGGCCACTACCTCCTCGATGCGGGCAGGATGGATACGGCCGTCGGCAACCAGCTGGTGCAGTGCCAAACGGGCAATCTCACGACGCACTGGGTCAAAGCCACTGAGCACGATGGCCTCGGGTGTATCGTCAACGATGATTTCGATGCCGGTAGCTGCCTCTAAAGCGCGGATATTACGTCCTTCGCGACCTATGATACGGCCTTTGATCTCGTCGTTCTCAATGTGGAAGACGGTAACGGCGTTCTCAACGGCTGTCTCGGTGGCAACACGCTGGATGGCGGTGACAATAATACGTTTAGCTTCTTTATTGGCCGTGAGTTTGGCATCATCCATGATGTCGTTGATATAACTGGCGGCTGCCGTCTTTGCCTCGTCCTTAAGGCTCTCAACAAGTTTCTCTTTGGCTTCTTCAGCGCTCAATCCGCTCACATGCTCAAGGGTTTCGCGAACCGACTTCTCCATCTTATCCACCTCCTTGCGGCGGTTCTCAAGGGCTACACTCTCCTTGTCGAGGGTGTTCTTCAAGTTGTCGGCCTCGTTCTTCTTGCGTTGAACATCGCCTTGAAGTTGGTTGAGCTGTATCTCGCGTTGCTTGAGCTTGGCCTCACTCGACTGAACCTTAGCCAGACGAGCGTTGGCGGCTTTCTCACTTTCATTCTTTATCGCCATGCCTTCCTCTTTGCCTTTGAGTACTTCTTTCTCCTTGAGCATATCGGCTTCGAGGCGAGCTTTCTCCAGAATTGTGTTTGCCTGCGACTTGGCGTTACGCGTAGCGTACTGCATAGCAACAAATCCACCTATTGCTAAAGCCGCAATGGCAACCACGATGTAAATCACAATTTCAATCATTTGTTTTTGTTATCTTTTACTTTGTTTTATGTTAATAAAAAACGCACCACAGTCCTGTTTCGGTGATTCGGCGTATCCTAACAAAGGACCATTCCCGAGTGAAACACGGCTTTATAGCAAAACAAGCCGGCTCACGGAACGCCGCTCACATTTAGGAGCGTAGTGCAGGTATATTATTCGTCGCTTTTGCTAAATCTTGACAACTATCTCGTCAAGCTTTTTCTCAAAATTGCTTAAATAGTCGTTTACAGCAACATTCTGATTGTAGGCCTGGGCATACAATCGTGCAAACTGAAAAGCCACGCGAGCCATCACTTCTTGTGAGGAGCAAGTTTCGCCAAATCGGGCGCTCCACTTGTTCCACAACGTATTGACAAGCTTCTCGGTCTCGCGGTAGCTTGGTTCATCATCGCGGTTGATGCTCAGCGGTATGGCCGGCAGGTCGGCGATGCGTATCCATATATTTATTTTCTCTTGTTCGTTCACAGCTGCTGTTCGCATTACTCGTTAAGTTGGGCAATGCATTTGTCTATATCCCGCACTATCTGCGATATGGTGGCTCTTGTCTGTGCTACGCTTTCCTGATTCGGAGCAATGTCGCGTGCCATTTTCAGGTAGTCGTTGCTTTGACGAAGCTTCTCATTCTCAAGCTTCAGAGCCTGTATAGTGTTCTGCATTTCACTGTTTTGCTGCGCCAAGCGGTCGCGTTCTCCGCTCAGAGCCTTGTATTTCTCGACAAAAACATCGCTTTTGCTCAAAATACGTGCAAGTGTGTCGTGCAGTTCGTTTGCCATATCCAGCCTAATTTTGCCGCAAAAGTATAAAAAAGTTGGAAGAATACATCTTTTTTATTAAAAAAACTTCAAATAAAGCCCAAAAACTCCCTTAATTGTGCTAATTTTGCCGAAAAATAAGGCGAAAAGTGATGACAGAACAAATATTATCAACGGTGAAACGCCGACTCAACGAAGCGCGATTGCCCGAAAAAGGAAAAAGCGCATTGATTGCGCTGAGCGGTGGTGCCGACAGTGTGGCCCTTTTGCACATTCTCCTGCGTTTGGGCTACCGATGCTATGCCGCACATTGCAACTTCCATCTGCGCGGCGACGAGTCGGACCGCGATGAGCGTTTTGTCACCACCCTCTGCGCCGAACTGAACGTGCCGTTAAGTGTGACGCATTTCGACGTCGCAGCCTACCGCAGCTCACATTCCGGCACGTCTCTCGAGATGGCTTGCCGCGAACTGCGTTATCCGTGGTTCGAAAGTGAGCGCCAGCGCCTCGGGCTCGACTTCATTGCCGTGGCTCACCACGCCGGTGACAATGTGGAGACATTCCTGCTCAATGCCACACGCGGCACAGGTCTTGCCGGATTGAAAGCCATGCGCACCGTCGCTGGACGCATCGTGCGACCGCTGCTATCGCTCACGCGCGACGACATTACCGCATTCCTCACCAACGAAGGCATCGGTTGGGTGAACGACAGCACAAACGCTCAGGACATCTATCGCCGCAACGCTTTGCGGCTTAACGTCATCCCTGATCTTAACAACGCAATTCCCAATGCTTCCGACGGAATCGCCACAACTATACAAAACCTTACAGCCGACTACGACCTAATGCAGGAAATGCTCGATCATGCAAGATGTCAGATTCTCAACGGCAGCACCATCAATACTACACAGTTGCTGGAATATGACAATTGCGAGACGTTGCTCTTCCATCTTCTACTCCCTTACGGTTTCAACAGTTCGCAATGCCGCGATTTAATCACGGCATTAACGACCTCTTCTTGCGGAAGCCGATCGTTCTATTCTTCAACTCATGTGGTACATGTCGACAGCCGCGGGACAGCCACTTTGAAGGCGATTTACTCGTATGACCCCGAAGAAAGCCACAACTTCATTTTAGAGAAATTACAAGAATCCAGTTTGCCGATAAGCATCACAGCAAAACTCATTACCGACACACCGTTCGCCCCTTCGATGACAGACGGACATCATACCATCGCTCTACCACATCGCTTCGCACAGGAAATGCTCACCCTGCGCCATCCGCGCCAAGGCGACCGCCTCGAGCCATTCGGCATGCACGGCTCACGCCTGCTGAGCGACCTCTTCAACGACCGCCATTTGTCAGCCGACGACAAACGTCGCCAGTGGGTCCTCACCGACCCCGAAGGCCGTATACTTTGGGCCATCGGTCATCGCGCCTCACGCCATACGGCGGTCCTCAAAAATGAGACATTTTGGATCTTGAGCATCAATCAATAATTACAACAAAAATTATTTCAAAGAAAAAGCGGCCGTGAGTCGCTTTTTTTTCGTACTTTTGCGGCGGATGTTCAACAAGACTATAACATTAAACAACATAACTCTATGGCAAAGAAAGCATTACTGATGATTTTAGATGGTTGGGGAATAGGCGACCGCAGCAAGAGCGATGTCATCTACACCCACCCCACTCCCTACTGGGACTCATTATTACAAACCTATCCGCACAGCCAATTGATTGCTTGCGGAGAAAATGTAGGCCTGCCCGACGGACAGATGGGCAACAGTGAGGTCGGGCACCTTAATATTGGCGCCGGTCGCATCGTTTATCAAGACCTCGTGAAAATCAACAAGTCGATTGCCGACGGCTCAATACGTCGTAATCCAGAGATTGTGAGCGCATTCGAATATGCACGCCAGACAGGTAAAGCCATTCACTTTATGGGACTAACCAGTGACGGCGGCGTGCACAGTTCGCTCGAGCATCTGTTCGCACTGTGCGACATAGCAAAGGATTATGAACTGCAAGACGTATTCATCCACTGTTTCATGGACGGCCGCGATACCGACCCCGAGAGCGGAAAGGGTTTTGTCGAGCAAGTGGAGAAACATTGTGCCGAGAGTGCCGGTGTGGTGGCTACTGTCACCGGACGTTATTACGCCATGGACCGAGACAAACGATGGGACCGCATCAAACTGGCCTACGACCAACTCGTGGGCGGCCAGGGCCGCATGAGCGACAACATGCCGCGCGCCATCCAGGAGAGCTATGACGAAGGTGTCACCGACGAATTCATCAAACCTATCGTCAATACAACGGTCGACGGCACCATCAAGCCGGGTGACGTGGTCATCTTCTTCAACTACCGCAACGACCGCGCAAAAGAGCTTACCATCGTGCTCACCCAGAAGGATATGCCCGAGCACGGCATGACCACCATCCCTGGGCTGCAGTACTACTGCATGACGCCTTACGACGCGTCGTTCACTGGCGTACACATCCTTTTCAAGAAGGAAAACGTGGACCAGACGCTTGCCGAGTACCTCTCGAGCAAGGGTATGAGACAACTCCACATCGCCGAGACCGAGAAATACGCACACGTCACGTTCTTCTTCAACGGCGGACGCGAGGCTCCATTCGACGGCGAGGATCGCATACTCGTGCCTTCGCCCAAGGTGGCCACCTACGACCTCAAGCCTGAGATGAGCGCCTATGAGGTGAAAGAGAAACTGGTGGAGGCCATCGGCGAAAAAAAATATGATTTCATCGTGGTGAATTACGCCAACGGCGACATGGTGGGACACACCGGCATCTATCCCGCTATCGAGAAAGCCGTCGAGACTATCGACAACTGTGTGCGCGACACTGTGGAAGCGGCCAAGGCAGCCGATTACGAGGTAATCATTATCGCCGACCACGGTAACTGCGACTACGCCGTCAACCCCGACGGCAGCCCCAACACGGCGCACTCTCTCAATCCAGTGCCATTCGTCTACGTGACCGAAAACAAGCAGGCGCAGGTGGTTGACGGCCGCTTAGCCGATGTGGCTCCCTCGCTGCTGAAAATCATGGGGCTTGAGCAACCCGCCGAGATGACCGGCGACTGCCTGATCAAGTAAATATAGTGACCAATCTATATAGATTAAGAGAACCTCAAGGGTTAGAAATAACTTTTGGGGTTCTTCTTCTATCATCTTCTACCTTTAGAGTGAGATATTTTGCCAAAACTATCTGTAATCTGCTATTTTGACGGCCTTTTTTGAAAAAAATCCAAATCTATCACACCTATATAAAAAAAAGTGCGTAAATTTGCGGATTGTAACAACGCAAAGAGACAAATTTGGTATCATTCACCCCATATAGCATTGTCACTCCCGACGGCCGTCTTCATGAAATCGACAGGCCGTGGGTGATGGGTATTGTGAATATTACACCCGACTCGTTCTACGCCGGCAGCCGTACTGCCAGTGCTGAATCAGCCGCGATTCGTGTACAGGAATTCATTGCCCAAGGCGCCAACATTATCGACGTGGGCGCATGCTCTACTCGACCGGGTGCCGAAACGGCTTGCGAAAAAGAGGAAATTGAGCGACTGGAGGCTGTTATGCCTGCGATATGCGATGTTTTGTCGAAACACGGCAACGTGCTTCTATCGGTCGACACTTTCCGCGCTTCGGTGGCGCAACACGCTGTGGAGCAATGGGGCGCTGATATCGTAAACGACATCTCCGGCGGACGTTTCGACAGCGAGATGTGGGCAACAGTGAGACAACTGCGCGTGCCTTATGTACTCACACACTACCCAAGCGACGACGAGGCCAAGGGCGTGGCCGATGTGCTGGAACGCATGGCTCGTGACACCGATGCCCTGCGGCAGATGGGTGTGAACGATGTCATTGTCGACCCGGGATTCGGTTTCGGGAAAAACCTCAACGAGAATTTCTCTATCATGCGCGAACTGGAAGCGTTCCACTCTCTGATGGCTCCACTCTTAGTGGGCGTCTCTCGCAAGAGGATGGTTTGGCAGACTCTTGAGATCAGCGCTTCTGACGCATTAAACGGCACAACTGTGCTCAATACCGTGGCCCTGCTGTCCGGTGCACATATTCTTCGCGTACACGATGTTGCACCTGCACGCGAAGCGGTTGAACTCATACAACACCTAAGACAACAATGATATGATTTCATTTGGTATAAAAGACATAATCGACATTCTGCTCGTGGCGTTGATGCTGTTCTACATCTACCGCACGATGAAAGAGAGCGGCGCAATCAACATCTTCATCGGAGTGCTGGCTTTCATCGTGGCATGGGTATTTATCGATAAGGTGTTCGATATGCGCCTCATGGGTACGATTATGGACCGCATCATCGACAGCGGTATCTTCATCCTGATTATTCTTTTCCAAGACCAGATAAAACGGTTCCTCATACAACTCGGTTCGAGACGGAAAAGCTTTGCTTTCCTTGACCGTCTGTTCCGAAGCGGAGGTAAAAACGACGACCGCAAGCAATGGATCATGCCAGTTGTATACGCTTGCATGAGTATGTCGAAATCGAAAACCGGTGCGCTTATTGTCATTCGCCGCGACATGCCTCTCGACGACTACGAGAAGTCGGGCGACATCATCAATGCCAACGTGAACAACAGGCTTATTGAGAACATCTTCTTCAAGAACAGTCCGCTTCACGATGGAGCTATGATTATCGACGGCGACAAGATTGTCTCCGCCGGGTGTATCCTACCAGTGTCCCACGACACGTCGCTGCCGCGTTACCTCGGTCTGCGTCACCGCTCGGCTTTGGGTATCGCTCAAGCTACCGATGCCATTGCCATTATCGTGAGCGAGGAAACCGGCAACATCAGCTACGCCCACCGCGGCGAGATGCATCTCAAACTCACAAGTACCGAACTCGAACACGCTTTGAGCGAAATAGCACAGTCATAACGTCATGTTTCAAATAGGTGAAAATACTCTGGTTAGTCTTGATTTCGTGGAGAAATTCTTCTGCTGCGACCTCGACGCGTGTCTTGGCGCTTGCTGCATCGAAGGCGACGCCGGAGCTCCAATCACCGAGGAGGAACGAGAAACTATCGAGCGAATTCTGCCAGAAATATGGGACGATCTGCTGCCCAGAGCAAGACAACGCATCGAGGAGGCCGGTGTGTCGTACCACGACCCAGAGGCCGAACTGGTAACTCAACTGCTCGACGGCGCCAACTGCGTGTTCTCCTGCTACGAGCCTGGCGGCAAATGTATCTGCGCCATCGAGAAAGCCTACCGCGAGGGACGCATCGACTTTTTCAAACCCGTGTCATGCCACCTCTACCCTGCCCGGCTGAAGAAGGTGGGCGGCGGCATCACCGCCGTCAACTACGACAGCTGGAAAATATGCCGGCCCGCCGAGGCGCTTGGACGTAAACGTGGAATAAGGGTATATGAGTTCTTGAAAGAACCGCTCATCAGGCGTTTCGGGCAGCAATGGTACGACGAACTGGAAGCAAACTGCAAATTATACATTCAACAATACCTTAACGATAACTAATTCACTTAGAGAACGATGAACAAAATTGTAAGCAAACAACACTTCAGCGACGCCGTGGTGAAACTCGTGGTGGAAGCACCACTTATTGCCAAGGCGCGACGTGCGGGACATTTCGTGATTGTGCGCTGCGGCGACAAAGGCGAACGTATCCCACTGACTATTGCCGACTCCGACCCCGTGGCCGGCACCATCACACTGGTAATTCAGGCCGTTGGCGAGTCGACAAAGAAAATCACATCTCTCGAGCCGGGTGAGTACCTCACCGACGTGGTGGGTCCGCTCGGACAGGCAACACGCATCGAGAACTACGGCACCGTGCTCTGCTGCGGCGGTGGTGTGGGCGTGGCTCCCCTACTGCCCATCATCCGCGCTATGAAAGAGGCCGGTAACCGAGTGGTGAGCGTGCTCGCCGGACGAACCAAGGACTTGATTATCCTCGAGGACGAGGTGCGCGCCAGCAGCGACGAGGTCATCATCATGACCGACGACGGCTCCTATGGCAACAAGGGTCTTGTGACCGCGGGCGTCGAGGAGGTTATCAATCGCGAGAAGGTCGACAAGGTAGTGACTATCGGACCCGCTATCATGATGAAGTTCGTGAGTCTGCTCACCAAGAAATACAACGTGCCCACCGAGGCCTCGCTCAACGCAATCATGGTCGACGGAACGGGTATGTGCGGTGCATGCCGCGTAACCGTGGGCGGCAAGTCGCGTTTCGTGTGTGTAGAGGGCCCGGAGTTCGATGCACATGAAATCGACTTCGACGAACTGCTTATGAGACTTAGAAACTGATTCATCCACAAGTAAAATACCAACCATAATGGACTACAACATATCAAGAAACGAAGAGTGGAGAGAACTACTCCGTAAGGCTCACTCGCCTAAGGAGCGTAATATGATCGAGCGCGTGGAGATGCCGATGCTCGACCCAGCTTACCGTATCACTTGCAACGAAGAGGTCAACCAAGGCATCAGTCTCGAACAGGCTACACGAGAGGCTACGCGCTGCCTCGACTGCATGAATCCGCAGTGCGTCACCGGTTGCCCCGTGGGCATCAACATTCCTGAGTTTGTTAAAAATGTCGAGCGCGGCAATCTGCACGAGGCCGCTGTATCGCTCAAGCGCACCAGCTCGCTGCCCGCCGTGTGCGGACGTGTTTGCCCACAGGAGAAACAATGCGAGAGCAAGTGTATCAAGCTCAAACTGAAACAACCGGCTGTAGCCATAGGCTATCTCGAACGTTTTGTCGCCGATTGGCAACGCGAAAACGAAGGTAACGAGGCCGTTGCGCCAGTCGAGAAGAACGGCATCAAGGTAGCCGTGATTGGTAGCGGCCCCGCCGGACTGTCGTTCGCAGGCGAGATGGCCAACCAGGGTTTTGACGTCACCGTGTTCGAGGCGTTGCACGAGATTGGCGGTGTGCTGAAATACGGCATTCCCGAGTTCCGTCTGCCCAACGCCATCGTCGACCATGAGATTGACGGCCTGCGTCAGAAAGGCGTGAAATTTGAGAAAAACGTGCTCGTGGGCAAGACCATCACCGTCGACCAACTCAAGGAGATGGGATTCAAGGGCGTGTTTGTGGGCTCAGGAGCAGGTTTCCCGCGCTTCATGAACATCCCCGGCGAGAACCTCAAGGGCGTGATGTCGAGCAACGAATACCTCACGCGCATCAACCTCATGAACGCCGGACGCGGTGGTGACACCCCGGTGCTCATGGGCGACACAATCGCCGTAATCGGCGGAGGTAACACTGCTATGGACTCGACTCGCACCGCCCTGCGCATGGGTGCAAAGCGCGTGATTCTGGTCTACCGCCGCAGCGAGGAGGAGATGCCCGCTCGACGCGAAGAGGTGCTGCACGCCAAGGAAGAGGGCGTGGAGTTCATGACACTGCATAACCCACTGGAATACATGGGCGACGACAACGGACGTGTAAACGCCATGAAGGTGCAGCGCATGGAACTCGGCGAACCCGACCAGAGCGGACGCCGCTCGCCCGTGCCCGTTGAAGGCGCAGTGGAGACCATTCCTGTCGACCTCGTGATTGTGGCCGTGGGCGTACAGCCCAACCAGCTCGTGCCGCGCTCCATCGACGGCCTCGAGATTTCTAAACGCAACACTATCGTCGTAGATGAGCAGACCATGCACTCCAACGTCGAAGGCATCTATGCCGGCGGCGATATCGTCCGCGGTGGTGCCACGGTTATTCTCGCCATGGGCGACGGCCGCCGCGCCGCCATCAACATGGCCAAGCAACTTGTTCCCTGACGCCAACAACTGTAGGCTAATATAGATCCTTTGGATTGAAAATGGTCGCTGCATCGGCTGCAGCGACCATTTCTGTCTAACAATTAAATTTCGCAAATATTATGAACAATAGAATTTTATGACTTTCAACTTAATTGCGCCTCGATTTTCTCCACCTCGGCACGGAAGGTTTTCTCAATCGAGAGACGCTGCGACACTTGCTTGCAGGCGTGCAGCACAGTGGCATGGTCGCGCGACAGTCGAAGACCTATATTGGTCGACGACAACTGCGTGCCGTTCTTGGCCAGATACATAATCAGCTGACGCGCGTCGCTTATCTCGCGTTTGCGCGACTTGCCGTATATCAGGTCGCTGTCGAGGTTATAGAAATTGGCAACAGTCTCGACGATGATGTCGAAGGTGATAGCGCGTTTGGTGTTCACCTTCACCGCGTTGCCTATAACCTGGCTCGCCAGTTCGATGGTAATCTCCTGGTCAAGCATCGTGGCGTGGGCCAGTAGTGCAACCACTATACCTTCGAGCTCGCGGATGCTGTCGGTCACGTTCTGCGCGATATAGTCGAGAACGGGTGCAGGAATGGTCAAGCCGTCCTGTAGAGCACGCATCTCGAGCACCTGACGGCGCAACTCGTAGTCGGGCTTGAGCAGCTCAACTGTCATACCCCACTTGAAGCGGGAAATCAACCGCGGAATCATACCGTCCAGGTCTGCCGGACGGCAGTCGCTCGACATGATAAGCTGCTTCTGGTTCTGGTGCAGGTGGTTGAAGATGTGGTAGAACGTGTTCTGCGTGCCCTGCTTGCCAGCAAACTCCTGGATGTCGTCGATGATGAGCACGTCGATGCTCTGGTAGAAATTGATGAAATCGTTCACCTTGTTGCTCAGCACGGCGGTGGTGTATTGGCTCTCGAACACTCGCGCGGTAATATAAAGTACGCGCGTGTCAGGACGATTCTCTTTAATCTTAATGCCAATGGCTTGAATAAGGTGGGTCTTACCCACTCCCGTCGTGCCGAAAACAAACAGTGGATTGAACGTCTTGCAGTCGGGGTCGGCCGCGATGGCCTTGCCGATGCTCACGGCAAGCTTATTGCTCATGCTGCCGCAATAGTTCTCGAAGGTATACTTCGGGTTGAGCTGAGGGTCGATGTCGGCCAGTTCCCGCTTCGCAAACGGGTTCGCATCCTTTCGTGCGCTGCGATCCACTTTGTTTGAAACGGTAGCACTTACCTTTTCACTCTCGACCGTTACGCTCGACGAAGGTTCGCCTCCAACCACATCATATTTATAGAACAACCTCACCTTCGGACCATACACACGCTTGAGCGTTGCGCCGAGAAGATTCAGATAATTGGCGTTGATATGCTCAACATAGTAAGTCGACGGCAACTGCAGTGTCAGGCAGTTGTCTTTATATTCAAGCGCGACAATGGGGACGAACCAAGCATTGAACTGCTCGGGCTCGATGTTGTCCTTGATAATGTCAAGGCATTTGCTCCACATTTCCATGTCGTGCTTACTGATCATTTGTTCTCTCGTAACGTGGTTTTTTCTAACGTAATGGGGCTAAAAAAGAGGCGGAATTCCGCCTTTAGCGACTACAAAATTGCAAACTATTTTTTTAATAAAAAAGTCGCAAAAAAATTTGTTTTTTATAAATATTTTATAACGTGTTTGATTTATAGCTACTTATACACACCTTACGAATCAGCACTAATAATATAGATAGTTTGCGCTTTATGTTATTAAACATCAGTTATTTATCTACTTAAAGTTTTACTTCAACATAAATACAGGCGCTCTTCTAACGTTTCCATAACTTGCTATGTTTTTAGCTTTTCTTGAAACAGTACATTTTTTCTGTAAAAAAAACCTTATTTAGAATAATTTCAAATAAGGTTTTTTGGCTTTTGTCTATGTCCTGATTTCTCGGTTTAGAACACCTTAATATTTATATAACGTTTGGGGTGAGCTTTCACATCTTGCAGCAACGAGTCGAGACTCGACAGAGTATTCGATGCGTTCTGGTAAAGCTGCTTGTCGTTCATAAGCAAGCCCAAGCTTGAATCCTTGCTGTTGAGCTGTGTGTTTAGCTGCCCAGTAAGTTGTTGAAGATTGGCAATAGTAGCGTTAAGACGATTGATTGTCGAGTCAAGTGGCATCTGTTTGAACTTGCCGCTTATCTGGTTCAAATCATCACCAGTGGTATTGAGCTTGCCGGTGAAACTGTTCACGTTGTTCATGATTCCGGGCACTTGGCTGTTGAGTTGGCGAAGCAAGACATTGAGTTCTTCGGAACTTTTAGCCAACTGGGCGGTTATACCGTCAAGACGAGCCACCGAGGTCTGCAACGCTGGATTGCCGACAAGAGTGTTCACATTACCCATGATTGAGTCGACCTTCGGTATTATCGACACAACCTGTGGCATCACCTCGCCCGAAACCCGATCCATTAGACCTGTCTTGTATTCGGTGGCAATCTCATCTCCAACCTTAAGGTAAGCCATATTCTTGCTGAGATGAAGCTCAAGCTGCGACGCGCCAAGCAAACTCGATGACACCTTTACAGTGCTGCCCATCGGAATCTTGAGGTCTTTGTCCATGCTCATCTCTATTATGATTTGATTGGTGGCATAATCATAGGAGATCTCGCTCACCTGGCCCACCTGATAGCCATTAATCACTACAGGCGACGCCACCGAGAGTCCGTCCACCTTTTCGAATCGTGCCGTGTAATAGTTCGACGGCTTGAACAGGTTCACACCTTTGAGAAACTCAATTCCCCAATATAGCAACGCCAGGCTGACTATTACAGTCAAACCTATTATCACATTCTTTGAAAATAACGATTTCATATACCCAAAATAGTCTATTTTTTTGCTTTTTTTGGCTTAAAAACCGTGCAAAATTAAGAAAAAAGACTCTTATTTCTATAATTTGAGGTGTTTTTTTTGAAATAAACGTTTTTTTGTACTATTTTTGTGACAAATTTAACACAAAAAACTCCATTATGGCTACTATTAGAGACGCTGAGAAACTGTACGGACTAATCGGTTGTCCGCTGGAACACTCGTTTTCAATCGACTATTTTAACTCGAAGTTTGAAGCTGAGGGTATAAGTGCTCGTTACATCAACTTCGAAATAGAAGACGTGGGGATGTTGATGGAAATAATCAGCGAATATCCGCGGCTCAACGGACTCAACGTCACGGCGCCATACAAGGAGCAGGTGATTCCTTACATGAATTCTCTCGACGAGAGCGCTGCCGCTGTGGGGGCAGTGAATGTGATTCGTTTTGAGCGAGGCGGCAAGGACAACGAATTCAAATTAATAGGTTTCAACACCGATGTCACTGGTTTCGGCATGACGATGGAAGCATTGCTCAATGCGGCTCGTACACGGGCTCTTGTTCTCGGTACAGGCGGTGCGTCGAAAGCCGTTACGGTCGCTCTTGAGCAACTGGGCGTCGAAGTCACCCACGTTTCACGCCACAAAAGCGCAGCGACAGTTACTTATGAGGAACTCACTCGCGACATGGTGCACAAGCACTGTATAGTTGTAAACGCCACTCCATTAGGAAAATTCCCTGATGTCGACAACGTTCCCGATTTCCCTTTCCGGTTCCTCACTCCCGAGCACCTTTGCTACGACCTCATTTACAATCCTAACGAAACGAAGTTCATGCAACTTTCGCGTCAGCAGGGGGCCGAAGTCAAGAACGGTCTGGAGATGCTCCTTCTGCAGGCTTTCCAGAGCTACGAGATTTGGAATAGATAAAATAAAACGAAACCGTCATGTCTCGTTTTCCCGCAGCAAAAGTCCTTTTTCCCTTTGTCGCGGGAATTCTTTTATGGCGCTTTGTTGGCCATGTCGTCGTACCGGTAATAGTAATCGCGCTTGTCATGGTGACTTTTGCCATTTTGCGACAATACGCCCGCACGCCAGAACGGAGAATGCGGTTCTCAACATGGAGATACCCACTAATCGCCACGACCACTGCAGCCGTGGCAATGGTCATATGCCATTGGTCGGAGCCGACCACCCTACCCTCGCCCATTTGTAACAAAGGTATTCTCTCAGGCCGCATCGAGTCAGTGAAATTCAACGTGAAGTCGATGGATATGCGCGTCAAACTACTGGGCCACAGTCTCGACAGTTTGGACGAGAACATCAGCAATCGAAACGCCACAGTCAAATTGACCACTCGCGGGTGTGATTACACCTTGCAATGCGGCGACATCATTGCTTGGAAGGCCATCCTTGAGCCCATCACCAACCTCGGCAATCCCGATGAAATCGACTATGCCGCCATCGAACGGGGTAAGGGGGTTGTTTACAGCCAATTTGTGGAGATGGAGCATTGGACCCGTATCGGGAGCCGGCCCACTTGGCTCAACCGTATGTCGAACGTGCGCAGCCAAACGGAAGTCGCTGTTCTCAATACTTCTATCGACCCCGCATTGCAGCAGTTCATAATTGCGCTGTTGCTGGGTAACGATGATTTCATCGACCGCGACACGAGACAGGAGTTCGCAATAGCTGGGGTGGCACATGTCCTGGCGTTGAGCGGCCTGCATGTGGGAATAATAGGTCTCGTGCTATACTTTTTCCTGTTTCCGCTCGACTACCTGCACATGCGCAGGCTGC
>JBGUHM010000160.1:0-18330 GCA_045112115.1 Sodaliphilus sp.
CCATCCCCGACTCTGTGACCCATATCGGTGACAGTGCATTTGGGGAATGCGAAAGTCTTTCCTCTATCTCCATACCCAACTCTGTAATCCATATCGGCAACAATGCGTTTGAATGGTGCAAAAGATTGTCGTCTATCACTCTCTCTGATTCTGTGACGCATATTGGTAACGGCGCTTTTATGGAATGCGATAGTCTAACCACCATTACTATCCCCGCCTCTGTGACCCATATCGGCGACTATGCATTTTCTAGTTGCAACAGTCTGTCCTCCATCATCATCCCGCGTGGTAGTCGGGCTAAGTTTGAACAAATATTGCCTAAAGAATTACATAAACAACTCAAAGAGCAATGATACTGATTGAATCGAAACGGAAGAAGCCGGAGAATATCCTCAAGCGTTATCCCGGCGCTATCTTGGCCGACGTGACGAGTAAGGCCGAGAATGGGTTGGTGCGGTTGAGTCCGTTCTACCCTCACGGCGACATCCCCGTGCCATTCAGCGAGGGTGTGACGGCCTCGTGTGTCGAGGCCATCTGGCAGGGGCTGAAGGTGTTTGAGCACAGCGATATTGATGTGTCGCTGTTCAGCAACACCACAATGCGCGGCATAAAGCGCACGGTGCGCAAGTACGGCAAGCCCTTGGGCCACCGCAAGGGTGTTCACGGCACGGAACTGCTCGGCTATATCGAGGCCCGCAAACAGATATACATTCCAGCCTATCGTTGGGTGCTGGAGAACAAGGTGAGCGACATCGTCGAGCGGTTACGCGAGGCATCGAAGACCAAGACCATCATCCTGCTCGACTACGACACCAACGCCGATGTCGAGAACCCGCGGCGTCCGCTTTCGCACGCATCGCTCGTGAAGGCCTTCGTCGAGGGCATTTACCCCTACGGCCCCTACGGCGAAAATACCGACGAAGAAAAACCGCAAGAGAACACCCAACTATCACTTTTTTGATATAACTTTGCAACCCGATAAACCAATTGACAATATGGAAAAAAGAACCAACTGGCAACAATTCAAGGAAGTGCTTGACGCCCACGGCATTAAGCGCCTCTACCATTTCACCGACCGTGAGAACCTTGATTCGATAATCAGCAACGGCGGCCTTTACTCGTGGGCCGACTGCGAAAGCCGCGGGATAAAAATCCCGCGCCCCGGGGGCAGCGACACTTCTCGCAGTCTGGACCGCCGCGACGGTTTGCACAATTACGTGCGTGTGAGTTTCACCACGGCTCACCCCATGATGTATGTAGCTATGGACGACGGCCGCATCGCCAACCCCGTGGTGCTTGTCATCGACCCTGAGGTGGCGCTGATGCGGGGCGTGAAGTATGCCGACCGCAACGCGACAAAGAACGGCGCGCGTGTGGGCGACGGTCTCGACGACCTCGAGCGCATCCATTTCGACACGGTGAAGCAGAGCGACCATTTCGGCCTTGACGAGGACGAGAAGCCGTTCTACCAGGCCGAGATTCTTGTGCCGAACTTCATCCCGCTGAAATATATCACTAACATCGAGAACTTCGGCATACCCATCCCGTCGCAGCCGCAGAAGCTGCAAAGCAAAGATGCCTACACAGCCCAGATTACCCGCAACACTCCCACGGCGTTCATCTTCCTCGTCGACCAGTCGGTTTCGATGAAGCGTGAGACCACATTCCTGGGCGAGAGAATGACCTTGTCGGAAGCCGTGGCACGTGTTGTAAACAATCAAGTAAACGAGTTGGTGATGCGCTGTATAAAAACGAACGAAGTGCGCAATTACTACGATATCGCAGTGATAGGTTACGGCTCGGAGGCTTACAGTGGCTGGAAAGGGACGCTTGAAGGACGTTATTTTGTGAGTCCGGATGAGTTGAAGAATAATCCCTACCGAAGGATTACTGTAAAAGAGGAGAAACGAACCCGCCGTGGCACACAGGTGAAAGAAGTGGAAAAAGTGCAATGGATTGAAGCGCGACATGACGGGTCGTGGACTCATCTGCACAAAGCGCTCGCAAAGGCCAAGACTCTGCTGAAAGAATGGTTGGAAACCCACCACGACAAAGACTGCTATCCGCCCACGGTGATCAACATCACTGACGGACAATTCAATCATATCACCGAAGAAGAAATCATGCAGTCGGCTAATGAGTTGAAGGCAATGTTCACCAACGACGGCAATGTCTTGTTCTGGAACATACATATCACACCGTCGCGTGCCGAGCAGGTGCTACTGCCCATCAGCATCGATGAACTCGGCAACGACCGCTTCGCACGGTCGCTCTTCAAACTGTCGAGTCTGCTGCCTGAGCGTTACAATCAAGACATATCGAGCATAAGGAACGACAGCGGCAATGAGCGCCATGTGGCAATGTCGATGAACGTCGACATGTCAACACTTATTCAACTGATGGATATAGGCACTCCGACCAACATTTCGCAGAACCAATGAGGCAATACACTACAGTTACCAAGAAAGGGGAGGTCGTAAACGAGGATGCAGTGATATGGCGCGACTCGTTAATCGCGGTTTCCGACGGAGCCGGCGGAGGCGGCGTCTTCGCCGAGAAATGGTCGCAATATCTGGTTGAAAATCTTCCGAAGGAACCCATCGACTCATTCGAGCGCTTGGACGCATGGGTCGACTCGATTTGGGAGCGATTCTATGAAGCGTGCGAGATGCTGGCCAAACAACAGGGAGGTATGTTGCTCGACAAGTTTTATGACGAAGGGTCATTTGCCACGCTTGTGGCGGTATGGCGCACTTCGCCGGAAAGATGCCGTTGGATGAGTTACGGCGACAGTGTTGCATTTCACTACAACCGCAGTACCGGTAAATTGGAGCATTCGTATGGCCGCCTGGAAGATTTCAACAATCCACCGTATTTGGTCAACTGTAAGGATCCGCTCAGCGAAAACGGTTTCCATACCGGAGAGTTCTCTACGGCTCCCGATTCGTTAGTCTTCGTCACGAGCGACGCTTTAGCTCATTATATTATAATGATGTATGAGGTGTCTCATGGCGATGAATTCAGCGCCGAGATAGGGTCGGCTCTGAATCGGAAAACGAAAAACAGTGACTATATAAAAGCTGCGATGGCAATGAAACGAAACGATTTCAATACCGTGATTGAAAGGCTTTTCAACTGCCAGGGCAACGCTGTGAATCTGCGTCGTCATCTCTATGCTCTGGCAAAAAGAGGTTTGATAGCTGTTGACGACTATTCAATAGCTTTCCTGTAAATCAATTCACAAGCAATTATTTTTTTGTGATTTGGTTGACTTTGGCGAGGATTTGTTGGGGGGTGATGCCGGTCAGGCAGCGGTAGCCGTTGTGCTGGCATTCCTTTTCGCCGAATACCGAGCAGGGGCGGCACGGGAGGTCGAGTTGAATGGCGTTGTCGTCGCTTTGTCCGTATCCCATGAAGCCGCAGTGTGGGTGCGTCGCGCCCCAGATGCTCACCACCGGCAGCTTCACCAGCGATGCCAGGTGCATATTCGCCGAGTCCATACTCACCATGGCGTCGCAGCGCGCCAGCAGCGCCAGCTCGTCGGCAAAGGTGTGGTCGATGTCGGCCACCGAGGTGATGTTGCCGCTGTCGTCGGCCCATTGGTGCAGGATGGCTTTCTCTTCGGCGCCGCCGCCCATAAGGAAGACGCGGGTGTCGTTGTCGCTGGCTATTTGGTTCACCACTTCCCGCATCTGTTCCAACGGATATACTTTCCCTCTGTGAGCCGAGAACGGCCCCACTGCGATCCACCGTTCGCCGGGCTTCTTGTCGCCGGCGATGACGCATGGCGGCAGCGCGTCGGGGAATAGAGTGGTGAACGTGCGTGGTGCCTCCAGCCCCAGGCGCGCGAATACGTCGCGGTAACGCTCGGTGGTGTGTTTCAGCGGTTGCCGCAGGCGATGATTGATGAGCGCGCGTTTCTCGCGGCGCCCTTTGTCGATGCGCCGCACGGTCACTCCGCGCATGCGCAGCGCGGCACCGATTGCCCACGTGCGCATCACGCTGTGCAGGTCGGCATGGGCGTCGACTCCGTATTCGCGCCGCATCTCGGCCGCCAGGCGTGCCATGCCGCGCAGTCCGCGGTACTTGTTTTTCAGGTCGACGGCCACCACGGTGAGGTTGTCGGGCTTCTGCTGCGCCAGACCGGTGATCCACGGCCGGCTTGCCAGCACGAACCGCACGTCGGGGTTCGCGCGGCATGCGTCGTAGACCACGGGCAAAGCCAGCGCCACGTCGCCCAGCGCCGAGAAGCGCGTCACCAGCACGCACGACGGCTTATTTCGCGCCATAGAGCACGGGGTTGGTCGCAGGGTCGTTGTACATCTTCATCTGTCGGTAGACCTTCATGTATTTCCGTCCCGCGGCTATGTCGTTGAGCAACTGGTCGATGGCCGTGCTCAGGTCGTTACGCTGTTCGAGCAGAACGTTGAGTTTGGCCGTGCAGCGCGCGCGGTGCTCGTCGTCGGCATCGCTGCGTGTGGCCTGTTCGTGCATATGGTAGATTTTCAGCGCAAGAATCGACAGACGGTCGACTGCCCACGCCGGGCTCTCGGTGTTGATGGTGGCGTTGGCCAGCACTGTCACCTCGGAGTAACGGTTGCGGAAGTAGGTGTCAATCTCCTCCACCAGGTCGGTTCGCTCCTGGTTGCTGCGGTCGATGCGGCGTTTCAGCTCCAGTGCCTCCACGGGGTTGATGTCCGGGTCGCGGATTATGTCCTCGAGATGCCACTGCACCGTGTCAATCCAGTTTTTGGTGAACAGGCTCGCCTCAATCGAGCCGACGGGGTAGGGGTTTTGCGGCGTGGCGTCCACGTCGTCGGTGACATGGTAGCGGATAATCACGTCGTCGAAAATGCGGTTACAGTCTTGTGCAAAGCTCATTACGGTCATGTTTATTGTGTGAATGAATACCTGCCGCCGCGTGTTGTAGTGCGGTGCAGTGTGCAAATTTACTACTTTTTTTGCAATCAAGTGAGAAAAATACAGTAAATTTGTGCCATTAAATGTAAAACTTTGAGCTAAAGACCTGATGGCAGACTCTTTGACCGAACAGAATACAAGTGAACGGCGGGCGGTGGTGGTCGTCCCGATCTACACGCTGTCGCTGAGCGATACTGAGCGTCGCGCGTTGCGCCGTGCGCTTACGGTGCTGCGGCACCACGACGTGGCGATTGTCAAGCCCGAGTCGCTCGATGTGTCGCCCCTGGGCGGCTTGCTCGGCATCGAGGCCGGCTGGACCGTCGAGTCGTTCCCCGACAGTTTCTTTGTCGGTCGCGAAGGCTATAACCGGCTGATGATGAGCGTAGATCTCTATGCCCGTTTCCTGTCGTGGGACTATATGCTCGTTGTCCAGACCGATGTGCTGGTGTTCAGCGACAGGCTCGACGAGTGGTGCCGTCGCGGCTACGACTATGTGGGCGCCCCGTGGCTGCCTGAGGTGCAGACGGTGAAAGGCTTTCACCCGCTTCACCGCCTCGTGTGGCACACGCGCAAAGCGATGGCGCGACTCACTCCGGGTTTCCACGCTATATCGCTGAAATACAGTGTGGGCAACGGCGGTTTCTCGCTGCGCCGTGTAGCTGCGTTCCACCACATCGCCAGCGCCCATCGCGATGCCATCGACGCCATCATCGCCTCGGAGCGTGGCGTGGGCGGTTTCGAGGACGTGTTCTGGTCGACGACAGCACGGCGGCTCGACAGCTCGTTCACGGTGGCGCCCTGGCGCGAGGCACTGCTCTTCTCGGTGGAGTCGCACCCCGACTCGGCGATGCACTATACCGGCGGCGAACTGCCTTTCGGCAGTCATGCTTTCGCTCGCCGCCGTAACCGTGGCGAGTGGAGCCATTGGATTGACATTGACTCGCTGCTTGACGAATAAAAACGAGCGATAAGAAAGCCCCATTTGCGCATCGACGCAAATGGGACTCGTTTCGTTATGCTACACTTATGCCATGCGGCGCAACAGCTCGATGAGCACGCGCCAGATGTCGTCGACGGTGCTGAGCTCCACGCGTTCGCTCTTGGAGTGAGGCTCGACGATGCGCGGGCCAATGCTGGCGATTTGGATGCCGGGATAGTGCTGCACGAAGAAGCCGGCCTCGAGCACGAAGTGCATTGCCACCATGCGCGGCCGCCAGCCGAGGATGTCGAGAAACACGTCGCTGGTGAGTTGCAGGAAGTCGGAGTGCTGATCCTCTTGCCACGCTGGCGCGCTCATAATCGTTTCTGACCGGGCGCCCACTTCGGCAAACACGTCGGCAATCTGCCGGCTCAGCCGTGCCATCTCGTTGTCGTCAAAGCTGCGGGTGTGGGTGCTCACGAAGAAATGGTCGTCTTCGGCCACTACACGGCCCACGTTGTTCGAGGTGTCCACGGTGTCGGTCATCGTCTCGCTCATCTTCACCACGCCCTGCGGCAGCCGTTCCAGGCATGCCATCAGTGCGCCCAGCGATTCGCTGTCGATTACCGTGGCCATGCCGTCGCACTCTTCGATGCGGCATTCCATGTGCGGGTCGCGCTCGCCGTATTCGCTTCTCAGCCAGTCGTTCATCAACTGTTGCTGTGCTTTCACAAACTCGGCGGCCTCGCCTGGAGTGACGCACACCACGGCCTCGGCGCGCGAGGCGATAGCGGCGTTGGCGTCGCCAATCTCAAGGCTCGCCAGGTTGAATTCGAAGGCTTCGGCGAGGGCGCTCAGCAGTCCCCACATCGGAATCACGGCACTGCAACGCCCCTTGTTGATATCGACACCGGAGTGGCCGCCCAGGCCGCCCGACAGGCGGATGCGGAGCCAGCTCGCGCCTTGCGGCGCCGGCTCACGGCGTAGCGGCAGACGGTGGAACTGCAGGCACGCTCCTGCGGCGCCGGTGGTGATGGTGTCGTAGTCTTCCGAGTCAAGGTTGATCACCTTGCGGCCGCACAGGAAGTCGGGTCGCAGCTGCGAAGCGCCGCTCATGCCGTCTTCCTCGTTAGTGGTGGTAATCACCTCCAGCGGGCCGTGTATGATTGAGTCGTCCTCGAGCACAGCCAGTGCCATCGACAGGCCTATGCCGTTGTCGGCGCCGAGCGACGTGCCGCGAGCTTTCATCCATTTGCCGTCGACGTAAGGCACAACCGCGTCGTGCAGCGGGTCGTCCATACCCACGCACACCATGTCCATATGGTTCAGCAGCACCACCGGCTCAGCGTTCTCGTGGCCCGGCGTGGCCGCTTTGCGGATTACAACACAGTTTTCTTTGTCGCGCTCGTACTCGAGGCCGAGGCGCTCCGCGAAGGCGCACAGCCAGTCGGCAACCTGTTGCTCGTGGTGTGACGGACGTGGAATTTTGTTCAGCTCGCTGAAGATGCTGAACACTCGTTCAGGATTTAAATTGTTCATAGTATCGTAGTTTTTGCCGCAAAGGTACGCAAAATAATGAATAATGAAAAATAAACATGAAAAATTGTGGGCAAAACCACTATGGAAAGCCCTCAGTGATCATGGAAACCTCGTGAATCTCGGAGAATTCCGAGAGCGCCATGATTAACGCCAAAATTTAGCGCCAAAATTTTTCTCTTTTTTCCGAAAAATTAGTTGAAAAAATTTGTTTGGTATATTATTAATGTCTACTTTTGCGGATTGATAGTGATGTGCTAAGCATCATTAAGAAAGGAAAAGGAATGAGCAGTAAAGGCTTTATAGCACTAAGAGGCGACTACCGCAATCTGGCCTCATACCAGGTTGCCGACTGCCTCTATGCCATCACCCACCATTTCGCTCACCGGTTTCTAAGCATAGGCGACCGCACTGTCGACCAGATGGTGCAGGCTGCCCGCAGCGCAAAACAGAACATCGCCGAAGGCAGTGTGGACGGCGCGACCTCTACCGAGATGGAAATCAAACTCATGAACGTGGCCCGCGGCAGTATGCACGAACTGCGTGCCGACTATGAGGACTATCTTACTCACCACCAACTGGAAAGATGGGCTCGAGACGATAGCCGTACTGCCGCCGTAAGGGCATTCTCCAAGAAGCATAACAAACCTGCCGACTACCTCGACCGGCTTTCCGAGCGCTCCGACGAGACAATCGCCAACATAGCGCTCACTCTCATACACCAGTACGACTATCTGATGGAGAGGCTCATCAAGAGCATCGAGAGGCGCTTCCTCGAACAAGGCGGCATAAAAGAGCAGATGTATAAAGCCCGCCTCGAGCAACGTGACCGCCAGCGGGAAGCTCAGAGTCCTCAGAGTCCTCAGAGCTCTCAGAGTTCTCAGAGCTCTCAGAGTCCTCGGAGTTCTCAGAGTCCTCAGAGTTCTCAGAGTTCTCAGAGTTCTCGGAGTCCTCAGAGTCCTCGGAGTTCTCAGAGTTCTCAGAGTCCTCAGAGTCCTCAGAGTCCTCAGAGTTCTCGGAGTTCCCTCCCCGGAAATAAACCAAACGATATAATCAACTAAATTATTAATATTTTAAATTTTTAAAGCCTATGAGAAAATTACTAACATTTCTATTAATGCTCGTCCTCGCCGCAGGCGTCGGGTGGGCTGAAACAGCCATCATGCAGTATACTGGCTCAACAACCACGAACTTTTCTGCAGATGGCAGCAACGAAGCGGCAAAAGTCGGCCTTTCTGCCAGTGATTGGTCTGTCATAGCAAACAAAGGCAATAATAATTCAACCAAGCCGGGTCTTAACAAAGATGGAGATATACGTCTTTATGCAAATGGAAACAATTTAACTGTTTCTTCATTAAACAGTTATACTATTAATTCCATCGAAATTGAATTTACAGGTACAAGTTACAATGGTGCTACAGTTACTGTTGGAGGCAGTGAAATCACTAATAATTCAACATCAGCGACAAAAACGTATGCCATTAACAACTCCTCATTTAAAGTTTCAAACGAAGAAGGTTCTGGTCAGGTTAGAATTAAGAAAATAACTATAACCTATACCACTGGCGGTTCCACTCCCACCACGTACAACCTCATCGATGGGTCGAATAACGGTAGCGTGGCATTTACTGTTGGAGGCAGTGCAGCGACATCTGCTGAGGCGGGCGCTACGGTGACCGCAACGGCTACCGCCGCAAGCGGTTATGAGTTTGATTCTTGGACCCAGCCTACCGGCGTAACAAATTGGAGCGCTACTGGCAACGTTGCCACGTTCACGATGCCAAACAGTGCCGTGACCGTCACTGCCAACTTCACCGCCCAATCCAGCGGCGGAAGTGATGAGTGGGTGCTGACTGACATTACAAATCTCACGGCTGGCGACATAATCGTCATTGCAGACAAATACTCCAGCAGAGCTATGAGCAATAACAATGGTACTGGCTCTGCTCCTTCCGCAACATTGGTTACGCTTAATAGTGATAAATCCAAAATAACTTCAACCATTCCCAGCAACCTGCAATGGGAATTCGGGAAATCTGGCAGTGATTATCAGTTTAAGGTTGCTGGAGGTGATAATTATTTGTATGCTACCAACACAAATAATGGTGTTCGCGTAGGAACAAATAGCAACAACACGTTCAGTATTAATAACGCTTTCCTTTATAACATAAGTACAAGTCGTTATATCGGAGTTTACAACGACCAGGATTGGCGTTGTTATACTAGTTCTACGACTAACATTTCTAATACAGAAATTGCCTTCTACAAGAAGACGGAGCCCGTCGTAGCTAAGGCTTACGACGTGACGGTGACACAGAGCACTGGCGGTACCATCACCGCTTCGCCTGAGGGCGAAAAGGTTGTGGACAGCGGTGATAAGATCACCGTGACGGCCACTCCCGACACCGGCTATGAGCTGACAAGTTGGAATATCACCGGCGCAAGCGAAAGCGCCCCCGACGCCAACAACCAGATTACCGCCACCGGCAACGTGACCATCTCCGCCACGTTCACGAAGGTGGACTACAACATCTACCGTACAATCACTGCTGAGAACCCCAATGATCAAGGTGGTTGGATTGGTGATTGGGGGGAAAACTGCACACTTCCTAACGGAGCTATTGGCAATGATTATGTTGTAACTTCAACTTATGGCCAAGAAGTAAGATTCAAGGCAGGCAATTATGAAGGTTACAAAATCCTTGCCGAAAATGTGACAGCCAAAGACGCCAACAACAACAACGTTCCTTTGACCGTAGTAAGCAGCGACAATTCGGGCATTGTATTCAAGTTCGACATGCCTGCAAGCAATGTTACCATTAGCGCTTACTTCACCTTCTACCGTCCGACGCTAAAACTGGCGGGCCGCTTCAACGGCAACACCAGTTGGCGCACCGGCTCGACCGCGCGTCCGCAGTTCAACTATGACAGCCAGAGTGACAAATACACAATCTATGCGTACTTCACTGGCGAAGGCGAAGGCAACTACTTTTTCCTCACCTCCGATAATGATGAGAAGCACCCGACCTCGAGCGGCAACTGGGTGGTGCAGAACACTACTGGCACCGCCGCGTCTCTGACGTGGAGCGGCAGTGCCAACTTCGCCATCGACAACGGCGTGTACAAAATCGAGCTCCCAGGCGACCTGTCGACGATTGCGTTCACGAAGCAAACTGTAACCGTGACACTTAGCCCGGCTGCCGGCAGCTACGAGGCAGGCACCGAGATCACCGCCACGAGCAACCTCGCCGAATTCATCAACGCCATTACCGACAGCGGCAAGGGTGGCACCGTGGCTAACGAAGTAAGTACCGACGGTAACACCTTCAGCGCAAGCCTCACTCCGGCCCAGGGCACGTACACCGTGACCGGCAAGGCATCTATCGGCAACTACGCCGAGACGACTACCGGCAACTATACGGTGACCGCAGTCAACACCAGCACGACCTACTCGCGCATCACCAGCACTAGCGACCTCGAAGTTGGCAAGAAGTATATTATTGTCTATGAGAGCGACCCGATTGCATTACCGAATACTGTTAACAGCAATACCGCAGTTAAACTCGGTAAGTCAATCACGCTCAATAGCGATGGTCATTCGACCGATTTGACCGGCGACCATGGCGTAGCCATCTTCACATTGGAAAGCGGTTACAAATTCAAGTACACCAATCCTGCTAACGGAGGTGACTATTATCTGACTCTTACCAGCGATAATTCTGGTTTGCGCGCTACTAGCACATCGCAGAACTGGACCATAAACTTTGATAATGGTGACGCTCAAATCACCGCAAACGATGGAACAGACGACCGATGGATTCGCGAATTTGATGCAACCGGAGGCCATGACTTCCGCACATATAAGACTTCGACTACAAACGGCAACCCCGTTCAGCTCTACAAGCAGACGGAGCCTGTTTCGTATGCCTTCACCATCACTTATGCGACAGTGACTGGCGGTAGCGCAAGCGGTGCCACTGGCGCCAACGCCGGTGATGAAATCACCGTTACTGTGACTCCTGATCAGGATTACACCTGCACCGGTGTAGCTGTAACCACCGACGAGCCCGACAACTCGCCGCTGGAAGTGACCGACAACCACGACGGCACCTACACCTTCACCGTGCCCAGCAACTTCCACGGTACAACCATCACCGTGACCCCGAGCTTCAACTACGCTCCCACCTATGCTATCACCTATGTGGCCGAGCCCGTTGCCGGCGGTAGCGTCACTGGTGTTGCCAGAGCGGCCGAAGGCGACGATGTGATTGTGACTGTGTCACCGAATGCCGACTACCGACTCGCTTCGCTGGTTTACAGTTGGAACAATGGTGCCGGCAGCCAGGCTGTATCCGGCGACGGCACAGCAGCCAATCCGTATCACTTCACGATGCCGCACTACGCAACTACTGTTACCGCTACCTTCGAGAAGATTCCGTATACCATCACCGTGGTGAGCGCCAACGGTAGCGTGACTGGCATTCCCGCCACCGCCACCAGCGGAACCGAGGTGAACTTCACAGTTACTCCTAACGCCGGTTATGTGGTGAGCAGCGTGAGCGGTACGTTCAACAACGGCAACAGCGGTCTGAACATTACCGACAATGGTGACAACAGCTACACGTTCTCGATGCCAGCAAGCGACGTGGCAATCACCGTGACCTACTTCGCCAGCGAGGATTACGAGCTGCTGACCGACCTGAGCGACATCAATGCCGAGGACACCTACCTTATCGTGGGTGGTCCTGCCAATGATTTAGGCAATATGGTTAATGTTATGGGAACTGCCACCAGTAATGACATTATGGGAGTAGTAGGATTAACCTCAACCAACTACGAAAACGGAATTATTCACTCTACTTCCGACATGGCTATTGTAAACTTCCTTATTGGAACTGGCGATGATGCAGGCAAGTATGCCATCCATACTGCCGATGGTTATATAACAACCAGTAGCGTGAAAGGCGGCACACCTACTTATATGAGCATCACGTTAGAGGGAGATGCAAGTCGTGCCATCATTGGCAATTACTTTAGCTACAACAGCTCTTCTCCTCGTTGGAAATACTATGGTAGCCATCAAGGTGCCAACTACATCTTCAAGTTGGCTAACCAGAATAAGGTGAAGCGTCCGGGCGTTACCGGTGCAGCAGGCGAATATCTTGGCCTGTACAACTTCATCGGCAAGGACAACGTTTCCATGACATGCGCAACCGATGGCGCCACCATCGAGTACAGCCTCGACGGCGGCACAACGTGGTTGCCCTACAGCGAAGCGTTTGAAATCAGCACTGCCGCTGCCGGCAACACTGTTGAGGTTATGGCCCGCGCCACCAAGACTGGCATGGAAACCAGCGACGTGGTTACCGCAACCTTCACCTGTATCAAGCCGCAGGCTCCCACCTTCGGAACAAATACTGCTGGTGATTATGTGAACCCGGTATTCGTCTATCCGAAGAGCGCTTTGAACGACCGTAGGGCCTATGGGCAGGACTGCGCTACATACTACTATGTGACCGACGGCTCCACCACCGGTATCTATACCGGCGGCACCGAAGTGACCACCAGCAACAGCAACGGCTACTACATCTATCTCGATGACAATGCCAACTTGCAAGTGGTGACCGTGATCAACGGCATCGCCAGCGATCCCGCAGGCGGCGCTTACACCTTCAGCGTTGCCGCTCCGGTATTCAGCCTCGCCGGCGGAACATACGACGGCAACCAGCAGACACGCATGTCGACCGAGACCAAGTCGCAACTCAACAACAAGTCTTGGACCACCAAGATTTACTACACCACCGGCAACACCGAGTTCGCATTCAACTCCGAGACCGTTGAGGTAACGAGTAGTGAGTGGATTGAGTATGACGGCACCAATTCGCCGTATATCGACCTGCTGGTCGAGAACTCGCCCATCACATTGCGCGCTGTTACTCTGTCGAACTACTTCGACAATGTAACCGAGTACCGCGTAAGTACTGAAACAACAGCAACCTACACCTTGACAGCGGCCAACCTCAGTGTTGTGGCAACACCCGCACCGGGTACTTATGTCAACACTGTGAATGTGACGCTTGAGGCAAAGAACGCTGTAGGCGAATATCTAATCTACTACACCACCGACGGCAGCGACCCGAGCACCAACGGTACAGAGTATACCGGCACTGCTATCACTGTCGACCATGACATGACAATCAAGGTTTATGCAATGGACAGCCGTTCAGGCGATGGTGGCACAGCTACATTAGAGGCGGCCTACAAGATTGGTGTGCAGGCTCCCGTCTACTCTCCGATCCCCGGCAACTACTACAAGGGTGACGATGAGGACATCAATGTGGAGATTTTCAGCGTTACTCCCAATGCCAAGATCTACTACACGATGACCGATGACGGCAGCACACCTGCCGACCCGACAAGCAGCTCTACGCTCTACACCGGCGACATTCCTTTGGAGACCGGAAAGACCTACAACTTCAAGGCTATCGCTTATGTGGGCTCGAGCCGCGTCAGTGGTATCAGCTCTGCCACCTACACCGTTTCGGCAAAGGGTAGCGGCTGGCTGAATGTGAAGGAGATGGCAGAGTCTTCTGGGGGTACTACCAAGACTCTTGACAACCCCGTTCAGGTTGTTTACATGAGCACCTGGAGATATAACGGCGAAAAACCTGAATTTGCATTTGTCCGTGACAACAGTGGCTATGGACTCATCTATTTCGGTGGCAGCAGTGTTACTAAGTACAATGACTACACCAAGTTCCAGATGGGTGACTGGCTTGCAGGCGGTACCATAACCGGTACGATGGCCAATTGGGAAAACAGCTTTATCAACGAATTAGGTAGCAACACCGGCTCTGTCTCAGCTTGGCCCGAAACAAGCATCGGTAACACAGCCATCCTACCTGAGGAAGTGACCAACGCCGACATTAAGGCTGGCTGGACCTACAATGGCTCATACACAGGCAGTGACTACGCAACGTACATTGACCCTGACAAGAACCTGTTCGGTCACTATGTACACATGCGCAAGAACACCATTAGTAACCTGTCTCTAAATAGCCAGAAGTATCTTGGACAGATTACCGACCAGTCTGGAATACCTTTGAACTATTACGACGGCCTATACCTGTTCTCTGGCCACAACGGGCGTCCTACTTACGACCAGACATTCTTCGACAATATCCAGAATAAGGGTGGCACATTCGACGTTTACGGTCTTGTATACTTCTATGGCCCGAATGCGCATAATGCTACGTATAGTAATGCTCCTTACGAGATCTTCCCGATTGACTTCGAGTGGATTTACAAGCCGTTGTTTAACATTGAGTCGGGTACCTATCACGAGACGCAGACAGTGACGCTGACCTGCGAAACCGAAGGTGCTCAGATTTGGTACAAGACCAGCGAGATGGAAGACTACGAGCTGTACTCCGGTCCGCTGACAATCGACGCTACAACTCAGATTGACGCTTACTCGACCTTGCCCAGCAAGTTCGGTGACCAACTTGAGAGTATCATCGAGACCCTCAACATCACCATGGGTACCATCGAGCAGCCCGAAATCAGTCCGGAAAGTTCGGTGAACGCTGTAGGAGCTGATCCTATCACCTGCACCATCACCTGCGCTACCGAGGACGCTACCATCTACTACACTACCGACGGCAGCGACCCGAAGACCAGCGAAACCCGCATGGTATATACCGATGCTTTGACCATCAGCGAGACTACAACCGTTCGCGCCATCGCTTATAGCGACAACGGCAACGACGGCGGTTACTACAGTGTTGAGGCCGAGCCAAAGACCTATACCTTCGTGAAGTCGAACGGTATTGAGTACACCCTCGTGACCAATGCCAACCAACTGAACGAGAATTCGGTATATGTGATTGTGAACCGCGAGAATGCCATGGCAATGCAACGCACCCAGAAGGCCAACAACCGTGACGGTGCAGGTGTATTGTTCAAGGATGCCGACCAGACCATCGTCTACGGTAATGACGACCTGGCTGTGTTCACTCTCAACGGCAGTGGCAGCAACTGGACCATGCACACCGCCAACGGTTCGAACAACGCTTCGACTGGCTATATCTATGGTGCTGTAACCGGTTCTACCAACCGTCTGCTCACCCTCACCGGCAGCCAGTCGGATGATAACTCAATCGCTTCGATTACCATCGATGCCACCACCGGCGAGGCTCATATCTCGTTCCTCTATGATGGCGCGTCGACACGCTACCTGCGTTTCTGGGATCGCGACAACCTGTTCAATACCTATGGCAGCGAGACCAACGAGCCTGTCTACCTGTACTACAAGGAAGCCACGCCGCTGGCAGTGATTGAGAAGACTGGTACGAGGGATGCACAGTACACTGTGGCTGACGAGCTTATCGGTGTATACGCATTCGGCGATATCCTCTGGTGTAAGGACCAGGGCAATGTGTCAATCGACAAGCGCGAAATGCAGGATGGTCAGATTGACTACATGAAGTTCGCACTCGAGGGCAACAACGTGGTTGTTCCCGACACTTGGGACCAGAGCAACTGGGTAGCAATCCAGTTCACTGGCAATGATGCAGTTAATCATGCATCTGAAGGTGTGAACAAGTTCATCGCACCCGCAACGGTGACCGGTGTCTACAGCGACGATGTGAACTACACTATCACGATGCCGGCTGGCCAAGGCCTGTCGTTCAACGAAGGTGAGCCCAACTACGTCAAGAACACCTACAGCGCTGCAAACTTCGTGAGCAGCTACTGGAACGGTGTGACCTATGAGGCTGGAGCACGCGAATTCTTCTTCGTCAACCCGAAGGTACAAGAGGTGGCAACCATCACTTGGGCCGTATGGATGGGCGACGACACATTCGTGATTCCGGCAAAGGATGAGGACAAGAACCACAACATGGCCGACCTCGACGGCGCGTTCAAGGTCAACTGGAATTATGCTGACGGCGACGCTATTAAGGCCGCACTCAACAATAAGGGTGTGGGTGAAGAGGCTTACCAGTTCACCGGTGTGATCAATAAGACCACTGCCAACCCGTCACAAGGCATTGGTCGCTCGACCAAGGGCATCGGTAAGGATGGCCAGACTCCGGCAGCCGGATTCGAGGTTAGTCCTCTTGACCTGAGTGTCGACAACGACCACATCGTTACCGGCATCAACAATGTGAGGAGCGATGCTGCTAAGGAGGTGAAGGCTGTGAGAATCTACAATGTGGCAGGCGTTGAGCAACGCGAACTCAACCGCGGCGTGAACATTGTGGTCACTGAGTACACCGACGGCACTATCTCGACCAACAAGATTATGAAATAATCTTTCTAATACTCAAAAAGGCGCGCCCTCAACAGGACGCGCCTTTTTTCGTTTGCGTGGGTTCTGAGAACTCTGAGAACTCCGAGAACTCTGAGAACTCCGAGTTACCGGCCGAGCCTCTGGCTGCGGTAGTCGTCGCGGTCGATGTCGATGTCGGGTTCGGTGAGGGGTGTGTTGTGCGGCAGTCGGAATTGCAGGTATTTGATTGTTTTGCCGCGTGCGAGCCACTGGCTCTCGTAGTAAGTGCGGATGGCGAGGATGGGGTCGTCGCTGTCGCCGGCGTAGAGGTCGGGCGTGTCGACGAGCATGGGCAGGTTGTTCAGGTGCGCCATCTCGCGTGTGTAGGTATACAGGAACGGGCTGTCGGTCTTGAGGTGGATCACTCCACCGTCGACTAGTGTTTTTCGGTAGTTTTCGAGGAAGCGTGTTCCGGTGAGGCGTTTGTTCACCTTTTTCATCTGCGGGTCGGGGAAGGTGATCCATATCTCGGCCACCTCGCCCGGGGTGAAGAAATGCTCGATGAGTTCGATGCTCGTGCGCAGAAACGCCACATTGGTGATGTGCTCCTGCTCCACGATGCGCGCTCCGGTCCACATGCGCGCGCCCTTGATGTCGATGCCTATGTAATTCTTGTCGGGAAATCGCCGTCCGAGTCCCACGGCATACTCGCCTTTACCGCAGCCGAGTTCGAGCACGATGGGGTTGTCGTTGCCGAAGTATTCGGCGTTCCACCGTCCCCGCATGGGAAACGGTTTCTCCTTCACGGCGGCGAAAGGATACTGGAAGACGCATGAGAACGTCTCCATGTCGGCAAATTTCTTCAGTTTGTTTTTTCCCATGGGTTATTTGATGTAATATGGAAGATTTAAAATGTAAGATGGAAGTCGCTCCACGTGATTCCCCACTTGCGCATTCTGCGTAAGTGGGGCTTCTCCTGCCGGCAGATTTTCGACTTGCTTTCTGCGGGGGGGGGCTGATGCCCCGGTGGTCACGGCTTATTGTTTAATCAGTTTCAGGGTGCGGCGGCTGCCGTCGGCGAGGGTCACGGCTACGATGTAGACGGGTCCGTGGTAGTTCACGGTCTCGAGTGTGGCCGTGGTTGCGGCGGGAGCGACGCGGTTGAGCAGCACACCGGCGGTGGTGTAAAGCCCTACGCTGGCTATGTCGGCCGATGCCTCGATGATGAGCGCGGTGCCGGAGAAGTGCGCCTTGACTGTCGCCAGGTCGTCGTCACCCACCCTGTCGATGTCGGTGGGTACGTCCTCGATGCGGAACAGCTGCCACTGCGGCGTGGCTTTGTAGGCCGCTACGGAATTCTTGGGTACGGTAAGCGGCACCGACGGCTGGTCGACACCTTCCCACACGTCTTCGCCGAGTTCGGGCACGGTTTCGGAGTCGGCCCTGAACGAACGCAACCCGGTCATACCGGCCATGGCTCGCGTGCCTATGTACTCGACGCTTGCGGGAATGATGAACGATGCCATCTGGTCCCAATTATAGAAGGTGTAGTCGCCAATCTCGGTTACATCGGCTCCCACGACATTCTCATGCGCATAGTTGCTGCAACCGGCCATGAGGAAGTCGGCGAGGGTGGTCACACCCTGCGGCAGCTCGACGCTCTCGAGTTCGGTGCTATAGA
>JBGUHM010000161.1:0-6592 GCA_045112115.1 Sodaliphilus sp.
TTGCGTGGTGTCGACATAGATATAGTCGTTGCCCACGCCGTGCATCTTGGTGAATTGAATTTCTGACATATAAATCAATATTAAGGTTAAATCGTCGGCAAAAGTAGTAATTTCCCGCTAAACGGCCAAAAACACTCATAAAAAACTGCTGAAAAACCGTGTTTCGCCAAACCATCGTCACTAAAGTCAATCACCCAGCACCACACAAGCGTCCCAGGCGGCAAAGCCGCCGATTCCCCAGCGCGAAGCGCGATTTATCAGCGAGCAAGAGCGAGCTATTTGTCAGCGAGCAAAAGCGAGCTATTTGTCAGCGAGCAAGAGCGAGCTATTTATCAGCGAGCGAAAGCGAGCTATTTATCAGCGAGCGAAAGCGAGCGTTTGTCAGCGCCGCAAGCGCTTCCCCGCATGCGCTTCCCCACCCAACGTAACGTTAAAAATGAAAATTTTCACTGTTAATTATCAATTATTAATAATTTTATCGTATCTTTGCCCTGTCGTTAAGCGACTTAATAACACTATCACACAACAATATGGCGAAGAAAAACGACAACATCGACCAGCCGGTCAGCAAGGTTGACAGCAACGACTTTGCATCTTACACGACCTCTCTGCCTGATGTAGAAAAGCAGTTCCTTGAAGGCATGGGCATCAATTCGTTGGAAGATCTACAGAGAACTCTGATTCTTATGGGAATCGACCCTGACAAAGCCCTTGAGCAGGCCGGGAAAGCCCAATCGTTCGACGATTTTGCCGAGAGCGACATCATGCTCGATAAGGACGACCCCCGGATCTTATTCCATAAAATCCTTATGGACGAAGACCGCGGGGAATAATAATGGGACCGTTCTTCACTGAACGCATTATCATGAAACAGCTATGAACCTGATTGAAGTCAAAAACGTTGTAAAGCAGTATGACGGACACCGCGCGCTCGACGGAGTGAGCATGGATGTGCCCCAGGGAAGCATCTACGGCCTGCTCGGCCCCAACGGTGCCGGCAAGACATCGCTGCTGCGCATCATCAATATGATTACCCGCGCCGACGAGGGCGAGGTGCTACTGGGCGGGCGACCGCTAAACCGTGACGACGTGTCGCAGATAGGCTATCTGCCGGAGGAACGCGGACTGTACAAGAAGATGCGAGTGGGCGAGCATATCGTCTACCTGGGCCGACTCAAGGGCATGACGAAAGCCGACGCCAAGCAGCAGATGCAGTGGTGGCTCGAACACATGGGCCTGCAGCAGTGGCGCGACCGTAAGGTGGAGGAACTCTCGAAGGGCATGCAGCAGAAGGTGCAGTTTATCGCCACCGTTCTCCACAAGCCACAACTGCTCATCTTCGACGAACCGTTCTCGGGTTTCGACCCGGTGAACGCCGAGCAATTGAAGACCGAAATCCTGCGTCTGCGCGACGAGGGCGCCACCATCCTGTTCTCGACCCACAACATGGAGAGCGTGGAGCAGATTTGCGAGCGCATCACGCTCATCGACCACTCGCGCGTGGTGCTGGAAGGCGGTGTCGACGAGGTGAAGCAACGTTATAAGAAGAATCTCTATACAGTTCGCCTCGCCGGCGGCGCCAAGCCCGAGGCCGTTCCCGAACTGTTCAGCATAGAAGAGACCGTGGCCGACGCCACTACAATCCGCCTGTGCAAGGATGTGGCAGTGCGCGACGTGATAGCCCGACTGAACGCCGACTACGACATCGTCGCATTCAGCGAACTGTTGCCGTCGATGAACGAAATTTTCATCGAAACCGTAACCCATGACGCTTGACGAACTGTGGTTGAAGCACTGCGACAAGCAGGTGCGTGCCGTGACCACGACGCGCGGCGCTGTCGTGGCCGGCGACAGCTACTCGCAGTGGAGCCTGTGTGACTACACGGGCGATGACCCGCAGCGGGTGCTGGAAGCCCGAAAACGCTTCTGCCAATTGATGGGCATCGACCTCGACCGTCTGGTGATGCCGCGACAGCGACACACCACCCGGGTGGCCGTAATCGACAGCGATTTCATCAATGCTTCGGCAGAGGAGAAGCGTCAGAGACTCGACGGCATCGATGCCCTCGTGACCTCGCTGCCGGGAGTGTGCATAGGCGTGAACACCGCCGACTGCGTACCCATCGTACTCGCCGACCCCGCGGCGGGCGTGGTGGGCGTGGCCCACGCCGGTTGGCGCGGCACCGTGGGGAGCATCGCACAAGCCACCGTAAGAACGATGGCTGCGCTTGGAGCGCGACCAGACCGCATCAGCGCCGCAATGGGAGCGAGCATCTGCGCCGACTGTTTCGAGGTGGGCAACGAGGTGCCGCAAGCTTTCGCCGACGCCGGTTTCGACCTCGACAGTATCATGCGCCGTCACCCCACAACCGGCAAGGCGCACATCAATCTGCAGGAGGCCAACCGGCTGACGCTCGTCAACGCCGGTCTCGACCCTGCCAACATCACGCTGCCCACGGCCTGCAGCCGCTGCAATCCCGACCGCTACTTCTCCGCCCGCCGCCTGGGCATCGACAGCGGCCGCACCTTCACCGCCATAATGTTAAAGTAAGGGACTTGGAGTCACAAACGCCCCAAGCCCCTCGAAATCTTTAGTCGCTTGCTGTCACTGGGCAAGCAAAATTGCGTAGACAGCGCTGACGTCGCCACTATTGATGTTTCCGTCACCGTTCACATCGGCACGGCTGGCGTTCGTCAGGTCGACACCGAGGATAATCTTGTATAGCTCGCTCACGTCGCCCACGTTCAACAAGCCGTCGCCGTTCACGTCACCCAACAGTCCTCCCAACAAACCGATTATGGCGGTACCGTTGCGGAACGTGCTGCCGTTGGAGGTGGCAACCAACCATCCCTGGAAGGCGTTGCCCTGGACGAGTTTTCCTCCTTCGGGTTGCAGCACTCCGTAGCCCTCGGCAAGGTTCACCGTGGTCCAGCCGAGCATCGGCAAACTGTTGCTGGCGGTCATGGTGAGCTTGCCTGCATTGACATTGAGCTTGCCGCGAAGAGCATAGAGCGCCGCTTCGTTGGCTGCGGATGCCGTCAGATTTGGTCCGTCGAGCGTCAGTTCTACATTGCCGCCGGTAGCATGTATCGCCTCACGGCTTCCTGTTTGGTTAAGCGTGAGAGTACCGTTACCGGTAAGCACGGTTTTTGCCGCATAGATTGTCATGGCCGGGCCTTTGGGCTGGTTAACCCTGCAGTCGCCTATGACATTGATAGTCAGGCCGTCGATACCGGGGATATAGGAACTTATGTTGGGACTGTAATAGCCGTTGCCTATAGCAGGTAGTTCAGCGTTGGCCGAGGTTGGCACGTTGAATCGCGCGTTGTTGAGTGTCAACGTTCGTGTGGCATGGTCATAGGAGAAGAACCCGTCACTGTTAAGTATGCCCACCTGTTTCATTGAATTATTTATTTCCACCCAATCGCTTTCTGACCAGTTGGCTTTCAGCGCACGGCCCACATACAGCGGCAGTCGCGACTGCTCGATGGTGACCCACTGGTTTACAATCTCATTGCCAGAGGCGTCTTTAAGTTTGCCAGTATTGGTATCGAGAGCCGCCCCCGGATGTGAACTGAACCAATAACCGTCACGCAAATCAATCTCGGTGATTAACGACGTGGTGTTTCTGCCTCCACGCATCTTGATGTAGGCGGGACGGGCATAGTCGTAGTCGTGTACGATAATGCTTCCTCCGTCATTGGCGTGGAAGGCGAACCCATTACCGCTTTCGGCCTCAATATCCACGCGTCCGTTTAACTCGAATGCGCTGTTGTTACGCATAAACACAACCCTTCCGTAGGGTGCTGTTTCATACATGGTCAGCAGTCCGTCGCCCTCTATCATCGTGTGTACATGATCGAGATACATCACCGCGCCTAAATTACGATTGAAAAAATTGTAGATTTTGACGTTGCCCTGGATGTCGATGTGCAGGGTGTCCAGGGGGTTGTCGGCGTTGTTGTACCATATGACGCGGGAAATACCGTTACCCGGATTGATAGCAAGGTTCTCAATATATAGAGTCTTTTTTTTCGGGTCATAATACATGCTACCGTCGCCGCTCACTATGCCCTCGCTGCGCCACGACTCGACCAATGCGTCCCAATCGGTGTTGGTGTCGATGGGTATGCCGCACACCGTCAACGGGGTGAGTTCCGTAGAGCCTTGGATGTCGAACGAAATAACACCGCCGCTCTCGGTGATGTTTTCCAAGCCGAATTCGCATTCCTGGCCGTCCCAGGTGAGCAGGTTGGGCGACGAACTGTTGTCGGCAGCGATGCTGGTGACATTGCCTGCACCTGGGTACGGGTCGTGATCGGAGTCGGCGTCAACACCGCAGGCTCGCACCAGCTCGTAGTAGTTGCGCGAGGCGTCGCAGTTCACCTTGTTGGTTCTCCAAACCTCGGCATCCACCGAGTCCATACGTGCCACAATCAGTCCGTGTCCGGGAATATACTGGTCCCATTTCGATGTCAGCTGGCGGTTCTCGAGCAGGAATTTTTCCTGGCTGTTGGGGCTCTGGATGATGTATCCCTCGTTGGAATCACCTATGGGGTTCAGTGTGTAATGGCCAGGTTCAGTGATAGTGGGAGGCACGACGAAACCGTTGGCGTAGCGGTCGTAGAGGCTATAACCCGCCGGAGTGCGTCCGAAGTTCAGATACGGTCCGCTTGCCATGATGTCCCATCGGCCCGGATGGTTGCTTTGTCCGTTGGTCGAATAATCGGTGTCGTAAAGGTCTTTCACACCCAGACAGTGTGAGAACTCGTGGCAGATGGTACCGATGCCGTCGGGGATATACTTGTTCGTCTCGTTTTGACCGTAATACTCGACCGAACAGGCGAATCGTATAACAGGCGTAGTGTGGTCGGAACCGCTCACGAAGTAGGAGGCGTGTGGCCAAAGATAGCCTTCGTCGTTGCCGTTATAGTTGGAACCGAAACCTGCGACAATAAAGAACACAAGGTCGACACATCCGTCACCGTCGTTGTCATAGTCTTCCCAGAGGTTTATGCCGAAATCATCCCACATACTGTTGATGATATCAAGGAACATCTGACCGCTCTTATTACGTCCGTCGGTCATATTATATTCATCCATTTCGATGGGGCCTATCACGTCGAAATCCGGCTGGAACTGACCCATCGAGTTGTCGGAGAAATAGTCGCGCACACTGCCGGTGTACTTGCCGTATTTGTTGAAAATAGGGATGTCGCTTGTGTAACCGGTGTAACCCACATCGTTGGCCATGTGGGAGTAGAACTCCTGGGCGTCGGTGCGGTGGAGCTTCTGGTCGGCATAGTTGACCAGTACGATGAGGCCGCGGAAACCGTTAGGGAAACGCGAGGCCTTGGTCGAGCGGCCAGAAGCCATGGCTTTGTTGCGCAGCGACACAGCGAGCTTAGCCTGCTCCACGCGTTTGCTGTCGATAAGTTGCTTGGGCGTAGACGCCAGCAGCGACAGTTCGGCACCGGTGCGCGAGGAGGCGTCGTGAGCCACGACTGTGGTAGGCGCGATGCGGCTGCCTTCGCGCTTGGCATATACCCACGCTCCGTCCTGGATACGCATCACTGTGTAACCGTCGATAGTGGTGTGATAACTATAGAATTCATCGCCGTGCAGCACTATGGTAACCGTGGTGCCGTCGGGGTTGGTCGCCACATACGGCTCAGGATTGGCAGGTACGGCCCATGTCCTGACTGCCGCGGCGACGACAATCGTCAAAAGGAGTAATAATCTTCTCATATTTTTAGGTAAATTAGTTTATTATTCTAAATTTCTTGCAAAAATAATGCAAACTTATGAATTATCCACCTCCGTTATCGTTAAAAAAACTTAAGCCATCAATTATCGCACCTAATTGCCGTGTTGAGAATCAACTAATTATCTAAATATGTGTATTTTTTCACTCCCACATTATGCTTTTTATAGTATTAGAGCTAATATTAGTTGAAAAAATCGCATATATTGGTTGAAAACATTTTCATAAACATTTCACAATGTGTACTTTTGCATTCCACAAATGCTGCAAATGCACTATTCTAACACCGTTTATACCAAAAACAAAAATAATATATAATAATTTTCTCTATGAAGAATTTCAAAAATTTACGACGAACATGGATTGCTGCGATTGCCATTACAGCGGCCATGTTCTGGGCACCGCGTGCAGCGGCGCTGGTCGGCGACCTTAATGCCGACAATCAAGTTAACGTAGGTGATGTGTCGGCATTGTACGGAAGTATCGTATCCGGTTCGACCGACAGCATTTATGACCTCAACGGCGACGGCTATGTAAATACCGGCGACGTAAGCTACCTTTACAACATTATCATCAACGGACAGCCAGAGGAGCCCGTTGCCGACGTGTGGATTCTCGGCAACTTCGGCAACCAGGACTGGGCACCGAATGTTGGCACACTGATGACCTACGATGAGACCAACAAGGTCTACACCGCAGCGATATCGGGCGAGAACGACATGTACTTCAGCTTCACCACCAAGCTCGGCGACGATGCCGAGAACTGGGACGCCATCGCCAGCTACCGTTTCGGTGCTGTAAGCAACGGCGACTTCGTGGTTACCGCT
>JBGUHM010000162.1:0-2115 GCA_045112115.1 Sodaliphilus sp.
AGTGACGGAATACGTCTTGCCACTATAGGTCACGCTGGAGGGTATCTTCACGTTGCCACTAAGCGAAGTATAACGGGGTGAACTTGACTTCTCATATGTAACCGTTACCGTCTTGCCGTCGCCGTTGCTATTGTAGCACAAACCGCCGACCATAAAATCGTAGGCACTCGCAGTGACGGACAACATCACCGCAACCAGCACCATAAGGCCTCGTAGAAATTGTAGTGTTTTCATAATTTTTTATTTTTTAAAATATCCACTGGCAAAATTACAAACTTTCCCGCAATTTACCAAAAAACAAGCAAGAAATCAGCGCTTCGCGCATGGAAAATGGAAAATGTAGGCGCTTCGCGCATGGGGATAAATGGGAATGCCAGCACCAGCGAGCGAAAGCGAGCGTTCCCCAGCGCCGCAAGGCACTTTTCCGTTTTTTGCCCATTTTTTTGGCAAATTGTGTAATCTTTTGTATCTTTGGTGCGTCTAATGTAAAAAATATTTAATATTACGACTATGATTGAATACTTCCAAGCCAACTTGTGGCAATTCTGGGCCGTCGTAGGCCTGCTGTGTCTCATTCTCGAGTTGACATCGGGCGATTTCTTCATCATCTGCTTCGCCTTCGGTTCGCTCGGCGCCGTCATCGCCGATCTTTGCGGTGCGTCATTCACTTGGCAATCAATAATTTTCGCCGTAGTGAGCGTGCTGTGTATTTTCTTCGTCAGGCCGTCGATAGTGAAGCATCTGCATCGAGGCGAGGAGCTGCGCAGCAACGCAGACGCAATAGTCGGGCGTGAAGGGCGAGTAAGCGAAGACATCGAAGCCGGTGGTTACGGACGTGTCGCCATCGACGGAGACGACTGGAAAGCTTGCAGCGCCGACGGAAACGCCATCGCCAAGGGCAGCACAGTGAGAGTGACCGAAATCAACAGCGTGATAATCACCGTTACGCCCGTTTAACAGAACTGACAAACAATCAAAAACAATAACCAGGGTATCCCAAGTTTTGGAACGCCCATAAAACCCACCAATCAAACTTATGCAAACAACTCTTTACATCGTAATCGGTGTGATAGTGCTGCTGGCACTCATCATTGTGAAAAAGAGCATCACAATCATCTCGCAGAGCGAAACCAAAATCATTGAGCGACTCGGTAAATACCACGCAACGCTCAAGCCGGGTATCAACCTCATCATCCCGTTCATCGACCGCGCCAAAACCGTCGTAGCCTACACATCGGGACGTTATCACTACACCAACACCATCGACCTGCGCGAACAGGTCTACGACTTCGACAAGCAGAACGTCATCACAAAGGATAACATCCTCATGCAAATCAATGCGTTGCTGTATTTCCAGATTGTCGACCCCGTGTCGTCGGCCTACGAAATCAACAACCTGCCGAACGCCATCGAGAAACTTACCCAGACCACCCTGCGTAACATCATCGGTGAACTCGAACTCGACGAAACGCTCACTTCGCGCGACACTATCAACAGCAAACTGCGTGCCGTGCTCGACGACGCAACCAACAAATGGGGCGTGAAGGTCAACCGTGTGGAGCTGCAGGACATCACGCCGCCCGTGAGCGTGCTTCAGGCTATGGAGAAGCAGATGCAGGCCGAGCGTAACAAGCGTGCCACAATCCTCAACAGCGAGGGTCAGAAGGCCAGCGCAATCCTTCAGTCCGAAGGTGAGAAAACTTCGACCATCAACCGGGCCGAGGCCGAGAAGCAGGAGAAGATTCTCAAGGCCGAAGGTGACGCCCAGGCTCGCATCCGGCGCGCCGAGGCCGAGGCAACAGCCATCGAACTGGTCACCAAGGCCATTGGACAGAGCTCGAACCCCGCCAACTACCTCATCGCTCAGAAATATATCGACACGCTGAACACCATCGCATCTCAAGGCAACGCGAAGACCGTCTACCTGCCCTACGAGGCAACAGGCGTGATGGGTTCAATAGGCGGCATCAAGGATCTCTTCAAGGAAAGCTGATTGACAAGTCACAATACAGAAAAAGCGCAGGCGAGGTGTTGACCTCGCCTGTGTTTTTTTCTGAAAATCTGATATTGGTTACAGCCAGCGGGCCGAACGGTACCAGTCGATGGCCTCGGCAA